>JADZCI010000021.1 GCA_020851655.1 Bryobacterales bacterium | reverse complement strand
CGCGACGTGGCCGGCGAGCAACTGCCTGAAAGCACCACCACTCTGTCCACGCCTTCCACCCTGACGCCGGCCTCCTCCGGCGGCAACGCTCGGGCCGCGCGCCACCACGCTATCAGGCTGTGCTCGACCCCCGAAGATCCAGCCACAAAGCGGGGCGGTTCGCCCCCGGCGGGCAATATGGCGCGGCCCGCTTCCACCAGCGACGCGTCGTCGAAAACATCCAGCACCGCCGCCTCGCAGCCGGCATCGGCCAGTTCCTGAAGACGGCGCGGCGCTTCCCCGCTAAGCATCTCCGGCAAACTGATCAGGCCGATTCCGAGCGAGGTCTGAAGGGCGAGGTGTCTCCTGAGATCGGCTTCCAGCATGGGTGTCACCGGGTGGCGCGACATGGCCGGGTGGCGGTCGATGCGGTAGACCTCGGACCCAAATGACGCAAACAGGTTTCCAAAGGCCGTGTAGCGGCGCAGCCCAGGCGCTCCCGCGATGATGGGAACCACCGGGGTCTGAAAGATCGCGCGTCCGATCTCGACCGCCCGTCCAATGTTGCCGGTCTCCGGCGAGCTGTCAAACGTGGAGCAGACCTTGTAGTGGCAGATGCGCGCTCCCGTTGCGCGCAGCCACGAAAACATTCCCGGCAGGTTCTCCGACATCCACCGCGGGCTCTGGCTGCGGCTGATGCCGGCCAGACCGGCCGCCTGCATTCCCGCCATCTCGCGGCGCGCCTCGTCCCCGGCGGGTTGTTCCAAAAACAGAACCGCCTTCAACCCGCCGCGCGCCAGAACTTCCAGCGCATCGGTGGAGCCCGTAAAATCGTCGCCGTACCAGGTGATGAGCGGTCCGGCCGGAAGCGAACTCATCGCCCGAACTTCTCCAGCGCCTGCCTGAGTTCGGTGTGCCTGGCTGCCGCCTCATCGGCGGTGAGTCCGTCCATTGCCGCTTGCCACGCCTGCCGCACACTGCGGACTCCGGCCGCCGGTCCGCCCGGATGCGCGGCGATCCCGCCGCCGCAGGCAAAGATCAGGTCCGCGCTGCCCAGCGCGCGCCACGTGTCAAAGGCGCGGCCCGCCGATTGCCCCGAGGAAAACACAGGCATGATCTGGCAGCCCTTGCCGGGCACGTCGAACATGGGCGTCAGGCATTCCCGCGCCGAAGCGATCACCGAGGCGTCGCTCTCGCAGAACTTGTTCCGCAGGCCGTTGACGTGAATATGATCGGTCCCGGCCACACGCCAGAACTTTTGCCACGCCACAAAGCTCATGCCCAGCGCCGGCGAGCGGTCGAACATGCCCCAGCCGTTGCGGTGCGCGTGTATGGGTACTTGCGAGTGCCGCCGCAACGCGGTCAGGCCCGCCAGTCCCACGCCGTTCAGGCTGACCATCACGCAGTTGCCGCCATGCGCGGCGACGATGTCGTGGCGCCGCTTCATCTGGTCCACCTCGCCCGTGACGTTGAACGCGAACATCGCCTTCTTGCCCGCCGCCGATGCCGAATCGTTGATGACCCGCATCACGGCTTCCACCCTCGCCTCGAACGGGCAGTGCGGACCGTCGCACTGCAACTCGTCGTCTTTGATGAAGTCGATCCCGGCGCCAACCAGCGTCCGAACCATCTCCGCCGTCGCCTCCGGCGTCAAACCAACGCTCGGCTTGATAATCGTGCCAACCAGGGGCAAATGCTCGACGCCGGCAAGGCGGCGTGTGCCCGCCACGGCAAACTGCGGACCCGGATACGCATCGAGAAACGCCGGCGGCAGCCGCAGGTCCAGCAACTTCAATCCCGAGAACGCACGCAGTTCAAAAAGGTTGCCCGCCACGGTGGCCATCAGGTTCGGAAGCGACGGTCCCAGGTTGTCCAGCGGCCACGAAAGCAGCACCTTGGCGCGCTGGTAAACGGGCGGCCCGGCCTGGCCCGCGGGAATCCCGGAACCGGGTAGCGACGGGCTCGATACGCGCTCCAGAAGCTCGATGTTCTCCACGCGAGCCGCGTGTCTCGCCCGCAGCTCGCTGGTCTCGCCGGGCACGCGGACAAAGGTCCCGGAGGATTGTTCACCCGCCATGGTCTCGGCCGCCTGTTCCACCGGGAAAGCGGTCTCGATCAGGTAATGCGCGTAGATCCGGCTGTCGCTCCAGTCAGGCATTCGAATGTTCCTTTGGATCCGCCAGTAAGGGCCGCGAGGCGTCGATGCGCGAGAAGAGCAGGGCGCTCACCGCCAGCATCGCGGCAATCACAATCAGCGGAAGATGATAGCTTCCAGTCATCGAAACGATATATCCGAACAGTACCGTGCACAGAAAGCCGCCCAGTTGGCCCGCGGTGTTCATGGTCCCGGTGACCGTTCCCGTATAGCGTCCGCCCATGTCCACGCAAATGGCCCATGCGGTGGGCAGCATGATGTCGGTGACGCCCAGCCCGAGCGAGATCAGCACCGTGGCGGCGATGGGATCGCGGGTCAGCGCGGTTGCCAGCAGCAACAGGGCTCCTCCGCCCAGGCTCGCGCAGCCGGTCAGCCGGCGGCCGTTCCGGATGCCAAACTTCTTCACCGAGTAGTCGCCCAGATAACCGCCGCTCAGATTGGCGGCGGCGCCAAAGGCGAACGCGAACGCCGAGATCGCAGCCATCGCGCCTTCACTGAAGCCGCGCCCGCGCACAAGATACGTATGCAACCAGGAGAAGTAGAACCACGAGCCCCAGGCGTAGCAGCCGTACATGCAGACAATCAGCCAAAGCTGGCGGCTGCGGATCAACTCGGCCCACGGGGCTGATTGATGGATCGTTGCGGCATGGTCCACTCCCGCGCCAGCGAGTTGCCGCGGCGGGTCATCGCGGTACCAGCGCCACCACGCGGCGGCCCACACCAAACCGATGCCTCCCAGAATCCAGAACGTCACCCGCCAGCCAAACCGCGCCTGCAGTGGAACCACCACCAGCGGCGCCAATGCGCCGCCCGCGCGGCTTCCGGCCCAGATGAAGCCCTGCGCGCGCGCCCGCTCAGCGCGCGGAAACCATCGCGCCACGCTGCCCGCCATGTTCGGGTAAGCCCCGGCTTCGCCCGCGCCGAACAGAAACCGCGTCGCCAGCAGAGGAACGAAGCCGCTCACCGCGCCGGTCAGAGCGGTGAAGGCGGACCACCAGACGACAATTCGCGTGATGACTCTGCGCTGCCCCAGGCGGTCGCCCATCGCTCCGGTGGGAATCTCGAACGCGCCGTAGGCCAGCACAAACGCGCCCAGCACCCAGCCCCACTGCTCCGGCCCCAACCCGAGATCGCTCTGCATCCGAGGACCCGCCGCCGCAATCGCCAGGCGGTCCAGAAACGTGATGACCGACAGAAGCACCAGCAGCGCGAGAACCGCATGCCGCGACTTCATGAGCGGTCCGGACCGAGCGCTTCACGAATCTGCTCGACAGCCAATGCCGGACTCGATAGCACCGGGACGGACAGCGCGCCATGCGGCCTGCTATCCAGCACACGGGCCATCGACGCCTGCGCCAGCACGATCACATCAACGTGGCCGGCCAGACTGGTCAAACTCTTCCGGACGAGCTCGTCGTGCCGGGCGCCATCGCCGGACAGAACCGCTTCGAAAGCCCCTTCACAAAGGCTCGCCGTCACTTCGCACCCGGCGCCCGAGTCCGCGCCGGTTTGCTCGATCAACCGCGCCGTCGGCTGAAGCGTCGTGCGCAGTGTGGCCAGCACGCCGATCCGGCGCCCCATGGCGACGGCTCGCGCCGCCATCGCTTCATCCACCCGGAAGACCGGCTGGTCGAAGAGCTGGCGCGCCACGGCCACGCCCGGGCCGATCGACGAACACGTCACGAACACCGCCGTCGCGCCCGCCTCAAATGCGCTCCCAATGTGCGCCACCAGCCGCCGGATGGTGATTTTCTCCAATGCGCCGGCGGAAATCGTGTTGCGGATCAGGCTCTCGTCGACGACGTGGAACCGCTCCATCCCGGACAACTTCTCCCGGCAAAGCGCGTCGAACATCGGAACGAGCACCGGACTCGTGTGGATCAGGGCAAGCCGCTTTTCCATAAGGCTGTCTTGTCCATCATGTACCGGCGGGCCGCCGCAATGTTGCCTGCCGCCGCGCCTGCCCCGCGTGGCGGGTAGTAGGTTCCGATTATGGACATTTAAGTCCACAACGCTTTACGCTTACTTCCCATGAGGCATGTGGGTGTCTTGTTATGGGGAATTGCCGCTCCGTTGTGGGCGCAAGTCAATTTCGCCACGCTGGGCGGCGCAATCGAGGATCCGCAGCGGCGGCCCGTTCAGAACGCGCGGGTGCAACTGAAATCGGCCGCGACCGGCGCGGTTCGCAGCGCGGCCGGCGGCGCCGAAGGACTCTATGACTTCGCCAGCCTCGCTCCGGGCGAATACGAATTGGCCGTCGAAGCCTCGGGCTTTGCGCTCTTCACGCGGCGCGTGCGCCTGGAAGTCGGCCAGCAGATGCGGCTCGACGTCGTCCTCTCGCTGGGACAGGCTTCCGAGTCGATCGATGTCACTGGCTCCGCCGAGCTTCTGAAGACCGCCGACGCCAGTCTCGGCGAAGTGGTCGAGCAGCAATCGATACGCGAACTCCCGCTCAACGGCCGCACGCTGCTCGATCTCGCCTTGCTGGTGCCCGGTTCGCACGCCGGCCACGGCGCGCAACGCGGCGACATGAATCCCCTGTATTGGCGACCCGGGCAGCCTTCGGCCCTGAGCATCGGCGGGAACCGGCCCAACGCCAACTACTTTTTGCTGGACGGCGCCACCAACACTGATCCCACCTTCAATGCTCAAAACCTAAGCTTGTCGCCCGACGCCGTGTTGGAGTTCAAGGTGCAGACCGGCAGCTATTCGGCCGAAATGGGCGGCGCGGGCGGCGGCCAGATCAGCATCGTCACGCGTTCCGGCGCCAACAAGCTGCACGGAACCATGTACGAGTTTCTGCGCAACGACGCGATGGACGCGCGCAACTTCAACGAGATGGAAGGTGAGAGCCGCCTTACGCAAAATAACTTCGGCGCCTCGCTCGGCGGCCCGCTGCCCGGCGGAAAAACGTTCTTCTTCGCCAACTACGAGGGCCTGCGCAAAGTGAAAGCGATGACCAGCGTGGCCACGGTGCCCACCGGCATGGAGGTGGCCGGCGATTTCTCCGAGGCCGGCGTCGATGTCTTCAATCCGTTCAGCGCCCGCGATAATCCGGACTTCGACCCTTCACGCCCGGTGAGTCCGGGCAACCCCCAGATCCTCCGCGATCAGTTTCCGCAAAACCGCATCCCGGCCAGCCTGCTCAGCCCGGCTGCCTCGATCATGCTGGACAAGTATGTGGTGCGCCCGAACATGGGCGCCGGCATGGGCGTCGACTCCAACAACCTTCTCGACGTGCGCAAACACCGCCTCGGGCAGGACCAGGGCACCTTCCGGCTCGACCGCGTCTTCCGCGGCGGCGATGTCGTCTACGGCCGCTACTCGGCCAGCAAAGAACGCGGCTTCATGCCCCAGAACCTGCCGGGCTTCGGCGCCTTTCACGACAACATGTCCCAGCACGTCATCGGCGCGTGGAACCACATCATCTCTGCCGCCGCGGTGAATACCGCCTCGTTCGCGGTCTCGCGCCTCGCCATGCACCGTTCGTCGGAAAACAGCGAAAGCAACGACATCGTTTCCGAACTGGGCATCGAGGGCGTTGGCTTTGGCGGCCAGGGCGCCTACGGCGCGCCGTGGTTCGCCGTCCAGGGCTACTCGGGCTTCGGCGACAGTTTTGCCGCCACCCCGGCGAAGGAATGGGACGGGTTGTATGAAGGCCGTGACACCGTCTCCTGGCATCGCGGCCGGCACGCGCTGAAGTTCGGCGTCAGCTACCGGCACTATGTCTGGCCGATGTGGGGCTTCTTTCAAAACCGCGGCTACTACCAGTTCACCAACGGCTTCACCACACGCACGGCCACCCCCGACGGCACCGGCGCGGCGCTGGCCAGCTTCCTGCTTGAGTTGCCGGTCGTGCGGCAGCGCCAGGCCGGCATCCCCAGCATGGACCTGCGCCAGTGGTATCTCGACGCCTTCGCGCAGGACAGTTGGCGCGTCACCGCGAATACGACCATCGAGGCCGGCCTGCGTTACGAATACATGAGCCCGCTGCGCGATATCGCCCGCCCGTGGAGCAACCTGCTGGTCGAAAACGGCCAACTGCGCGCCGTCATTGGCGGCCAGGAGGGCCTGCCGCGCGGTCTCATGTTCTCGAATAAAAAACGCTTTGCGCCGCGCTTCGGAATTTCGCACCACGTGCCCCGGCTGGGGCTGGTCGTGCGCGCCGCCTACGGCATCTTCTACACGCCGGTGAACATGAACACCTGGTGCAACCAGTTGCACAATGTCCCGCTGGTCTTCCCCGAGACGAACCAGAGCAACAACTTCATCCCGTCGATTACGACATTCAACTTCGCGCCGCCCGTGCTCGGCCAGACGGTGGTGAGCTTCGCCGGGTTCGAAACGCGGCCGCCGCCACAGTATATCCAGCAGTGGAGCTTTTCTCTGGAGAAGGTTCTTGCCGCGCAGACCACGCTCGAAGCCGGCTACCAGGGCGCCCGCGGATTTCACCTGCAGCGCGCCCATCTCATCAACAACGCGCCTCCCGGCCCGGGCCTGGTCCAGCCGCGCCGCCCCTATCAGACGGCCAGTTTCTCCGATGCGGCCGAGTTGCCGGACGACATCACCGTGGCCAGCAGAACGTTTCCCGTGAGCGGCGTGAACATCCTCGAAAACACGGCCAAGAGCTGGTACGACGCGGGCTACGTCAACCTGCGCCGCCGTTACTTCTCGGGCCTTAGCCTGCTGGCCAACTACACGTTTGCCAAGAACCTGAGCGACGCCCCGGACTTCCGTTCTCCGATGTTTGAATCCACAGTGCCGCAGGACAACAACAATCTCCGCGCCGAAAAAGGGCTCGCCTGCGATATCCGCCATCGCTTTGCCCTCAGCGCCGTCTACGACCTGCCCCATTCGTCACGCTGGGGCTGGCTCCACGCCTTGACGCGCCTCTGGCGGCTGTCGGCCATCTATCAGGCGCAAAGCGGCTTCCCGTTCACGATTTCCGTCTTCGGCGACACCGCCAATGCGGGAACCATCCTGGGAGAAAATCCGATTCGCGCCAACTACACCGGCGCGCCCCTGTTCGGCCCCGGCACGCGCACCTCCAGCCGCTGGTTCAGCACGGAAGCCTTTGCCGCCCCGTCCGCCTACACGTTCGGCAACGCGGGACGCAACACGGTCTACGGTCCTGGCATGCAGACCCTCGACGCCGCGCTGGTCCGCGAGTTCGCCCTTACCGAGGCCGCGCGCCTCCAGTTCCGCCTCGAGGTTTTCAATTCCTTGAACCACACCAACCTGGGCACGCCCAACCGCTTTGTGAACACGCCCCAGTTCGCCACCATCACCGAAGCCGCAACGCCCAACCGCGAGGTTCAACTCAGCCTGCGTTTCTCTTTTTGAGCCGCCCGGCGGGGCGCAAATTCCGCCAAGCGGAAAGTGGCCCCGCCAAACCGCGCAATTCACACATTTCTCTTGACTCGGACCGGCCACAATGATAGCTTGCTCAACATAGGATTGCATAGGATCGCGTACATGAATTTTTATGCAAGAGGAATGATCATGACGACACGACGTCCCAGTTTGACCCGGCTGCTCGCCGCCGCCGTGTTTCTGTTGGCCCTCGGCGCCAACGCCCAGGAATCTCGCGGCAGCATCAGCGGAACCGTGACCGATCCGCAGGGCTCGATGGTTCCGGCGGCGCAGGTGGTGGTGGTCAGCGAGGCCACCAACGCTCAAAGCCGCACCACCACCAACAACACGGGCTTCTTCGAAGTTCCCCTGCTCAACCCCGGAGCCTACTCGGTGACGGTTGAAGCGCCGGGCTTCAAAAAGACGGCCCGCACCGGGCTGACGCTCACCGTCGGCACCCGGCTGGTGGTTGACGTTGCGTTGGAGGTCGGCCAGGTGGCCGAAACGGTTGAAGTGACCGGCGAAGCGCCGCTGCTCGAAACGCGCTCGGCATCGGGCGGACGAATCGTCAGCACGCGCGAAATCGCCGAACTGCCCGTGCCCTCCATGAACCCGTTCCTCATGGCCGGCCTGGCTTCCGGCATGCAGTGGACCGGCAGCCCCAGCGGCATGCAGCGCGCCTTCGACGTGGGCGGAACCACGTCGTTCAACACGGCGGGCAACGTCGGCCAGAATGAGTACACCATCGACGGCGCGCCGGTGACCGGAACCGAGCGCCGCGTCGGCTACGTGCCGCCAATCGACGCGGTGGGAGAATTCAAGCTCGAGACATCGAGCTTCGACGCCTCGTTCGGACACACCTCCGGCGCCACCATCAACGTCAGCAGCCGTTCGGGCACTAACCAGTTGCACGGTTCGATCTTCGACCAGCACTGGCAGAATCGCTGGAACGCGACCCCGCACTTCACGCGCCTGGCCTATGAAGCGCAGGTGGCGGCCGGGACGAAGAATCCCAACGATCCCAAACAGGTCAGCGGCCGCTCGAACAATTTCGGCGGCACCATCTCGGGACCGGTCCGCATTCCCAAGATCCTCGACGGGCGCGACAAACTTTTCTTCCTTTTCACCTACAACGGCTACGCCATCGATTCGGCCGGCACCGGAGCCCGCTCGGTTCCGCACGACTCGTGGTACAACGGCGATTTCTCCGACATCCAGGCCATTGATCCGGTGCAATACACGGTCTTTGATCCCCGTTCGGCGCGCCAGGATGGAAACCGCGTCGTCCGCACGCCGTTCCCGGGCAACAAAGGCATACCGGTTCTGAATCCGGTATTCAGCGACTACGCCAAGATCTACCCCAAGGCCACCAATGTTCCCGGCTTCGTCACCAAAGAGGGCATAAACAACCATTTCGATCCCGCTGTCGGCCAGAAGGATCGCTTCAAGTCCCTGCTCAACCGCAACGACTATTTCATCAACGACTCCAACCGGCTCAACTTCAAGTGGTACTGGAGCGAACGCCAGGACTATACGGGCGACTGGACACGCGAAACATTTCCCGGGCTGCATGACGGCGGCGGATACCGCCGCAACATCGGCGGATCGGTGAATCACAACTGGACCATCAACCCGTCCAACCTGCTGGACATTACCTTGAGCGGCACGCGGTTTATCGAAGGCCTGCGCATTCCCGTCCAGACGGCGCAGAAGCCGACCGAGTTCGGGTTCCCCGCCTACATCGACGCAAAGGCCGGCGCCTTCACGACGCTGCCGCGCATCAACTTCTCGGGCGGCCTGCAGAATTTCAGCCGCGAATACGCCTATGAGGCCTACCGGGGCCGCGGCACCACCATCGAACTCAAACTCGGCATGAACACCGTCATGAGCTCCCACACGTTGAAGTACGGCTGGAGCGAGCGGCGGTATGTGCAGCCGATTCTCAACCCGAACAACTCCTCGGGCCAGTACACCTTCGCCAACACGTACATGCGCGCCAACGACGTGGTGAACACAGCCTCCAACTACGGCCTGGACTTTGCCGCGTTCATGATGGGCGTTCCCACTGGCATCACCATCGACACGGTCGACTCGGCTTATTGGACCAACCGCTATCGCGCGCTTTACCTGCAGGACGAGTGGCGCGTATCGCGGAAGCTCACCGTCAGCATGGGCATGCGCTACGAGCGCGAGACAGGCATGGCCGAGCGCTTCAACCGCGGCATCGGCGCGCAGTTCTATGACGACATCAAGCTGCCCATCACCGACCTCGTGCAGGCCGCTTACGCCCGGGCGCCGCTGGCCGAAATGCCGGCCTCGTCCTTCAAAGTGGTTGGCGGGCCGGAGTATTTCGGCGCCAGGCAGGACCGCTTCACCAAAGGCACGCACCTGTTTCTGCCGCGCGCCGGCGTGGCGTATTCGATCGACGACAAGACTGTCCTGCGCGCCGGCTACGGCCTCTTCTACGACACCTTGAACGTCAACAACTCGGTGCGCCCCAGCCAGCTCGGCTACAGCCAGCCGACCGACACGGTCATCAGCAATGACAACGGCCTGTCGTTCTGCTGCGGCACGGGAGCGGCCGGCAACTTGAGCGCCTCGCACACACCCATGCACGATCCGTTCCCGGTCCGCGCCAACGGCACGCGGTTCGACATGCCCGTCAGCAACACGCTGGGACCAATGATCATGGCCGGCAGGTCCTTCTCATCCATGCCCTGGGGCTTTGTTCCGGACCAGCAGCAGCGCTGGCGTATCGGTGTGCAGCGCCAGTTCCGCAGCGACATGGTCTTGGAAATCGCCTACTCCGGCGCGCGTTCCCGCACCTGGAACCCCAACCGCATAAACTACCTCCCGGCCAACTTCTGGGCCACCGGAAATGTCCGCAACGCCGCCGTCGACAACGACATGAACGGCAACGTGACCAACCCGTTCTACCTCGGCAACCTGGCGCCGCTGGCGGGCTCGGATCCGGCGCTGTACAAGTATCTCGCCGGGCAAAGCCTGTTCACCTCCACCGTGGTCCGCAAGAACGTCCTGCTGCGGAGTTTCCCGCAAATGGGGACCTTGACGGGCATGCGGCCTGGAAGCTCGCTCGACGCCACCCGCGGCTTAAACGTGTACCGCGATTTGCAGGTCCAGTTCGAGAAGAGGCTTTCGCGCGGCCTTCAGACCGCTGTCATGTACACCTGGGCGTCCGGAACAATTCAGACCTACATGAACGAGTTCGATACGTCTTTCGTCGACATTCCCAGCAGCGACATGCGGCCGCACCGCTTTGTGTGGAGCGGAATTTTTGAGTTCCCGTTTGGCAAGGGCCGCAAGTGGCTCGCCAGCAATCCGCTCCGGCATGTCGTCGGCGACTGGCAAGTGAGCTGGATCTATCAACGCCAGTCCGGACCGCCGTTGGTTTGGGCCAACCGCTTCTACTACGGCGACGTCAACCAAATCGCCGATGTCGCAAGACACGACGCCGTGCACTCGGCCGACATCCATGGCTGGTTCGATCCCGCGATCGCCTACAAAGGCTCGGGCGCGATTCCGAGTGGCTTTACCGGCTTCGAGGGAAGAAGCGGAAATCAGCCCGGCGCTTATCACGTCCGGGTCTTCCCCTTCCGCCTCGACTCGATGCGCGCCGATGGAATCAGAAACTGGGATATCCGTTTGATGCGCAACTTCAACATCTACGAGCGGACGCGTTTCGTCCTGTCTCTGGACATGTTGAACTTCACCAATCACACCAACTTCGCGGCGCCGGGAGTGGATCCGACGCAATCGACGTTCGGACGCGTCACCAGCGTGAACGGATCGCCGCGAGTCCTGCAGCTCAACATGAGGCTTGAATTCTGATGTCCCGCCTGATGCGTTTGAGCCGTACCCTGAGTCCATGAGGCGCCTGAGCCGGCGGGCCCTTCTGGCCGCGTCCCTTCCCGCCCTGCGTGGCCAACCGCGGGCGGGAACGGACGCCCAACGCTATCGCGTGGTGGTTTCCAGCGATATCGGTGGCACCGACCCTGACGATTTCCAGTCGATGGCGCACCTCCTGTTGTACGCCGGCACGCTCGACCTGGAGGGCATCGTCTCTTCACCGTACGGCCCCGGACGCCTCGAACATATCCTCGAGGTGATTGATCGCTACGAGAAGGATTACCCCAACCTCAAAACGTGGTCGGACCGTTATCCTACGCCGGACGCTCTGCGCGCCATTTCCAAGCAGGGCGCCATCGACAGCCCTGGAAACGCCGGCTACGGCCGCGCGACCGAGGGCTCGGACTGGATCGTCCGCTGCGCCCGCCGCCGCGATTCCAGGCCGCTCTACGTGCTGGTCTGGGGCGGCATCGAGGATCTGGCCCAAGCCTTGCACGACGCTCCCGATATCCTGCCCGCGCTGCGCGTCTACTTTATCGGAGGGCCGAACAAGATGTGGAGCGTCGACGCCTACTCCTACATCGAGCGCCGCCACCCGGACCTGTGGCTCATCGAATCCAACGCCACCTACCGCGGCTGGTTCACCGGCGGCGATCAGTCCGGTAACCTGGGCAACGCCTCGTTTGTCGCGGCGCACGTGGCGGGGCATGGCGCTCTCGGAGACTATTTCGCCACCCACCTGCGGGGCGTGATCAAGATGGGTGATTCGCCTTCGGTGGGCTACCTCTTGCACGGCACGCCCGGGGACCCAACCAAACCCGGCTGGGGCGGGCAGTTCGTGCGCATCTGGGACGGCCGGGACACCACCTTCAACCGTCTCACCACGGAAGCCGATCGCGCCGAGGTCTTCGGCGTGGTCGAGTTCGCACTCCCGCTTCCTGGCGGCATGACCCGCGAACAGGAAACCCGCATGATCTTCGATGGCCGCATCCCGGCTCGCGCGTGGCGCGATGGCGGTACGCTGCGCTTCCGCTTCTCGCCGCGTGATGCGAAAGTCTGGCCGTACGTCATTCGAAGCGATTTTGCGGAACTCGACGGCCGCCGGGGACGCTTCACCGCGGAACCTCCGCCGCTGGAGCGCACCAGCAAGCCCTCGGCCGTTCACCCCAACTGGTGGACCGACGATCCCAACCCGGCTGCCGCCGAGGGCGTTCATCCGGGTGCGAAAACCGTGAGCCGCTGGCGCGCGCAGTTTCTCGGAGACTTCGCCAGCCGGATGCTGCGCTGCAAGGCGCCCAAAGCCCGATAGTGTAAATAGGACCATGCAACGCGCTTCAATCCTGTTCCTGCTGGGTGCGTGCACCGCGCTGGCGCTCGCCGCGGCCGGGCCGAAGCCACGCGTCATCGTGCTCACCGACATCGAGAACGAGCCCGACGACACGCAATCCATGATCCGCTTTCTCGTCTACTCCAACCAGTGGGACATCGAAGGACTCGTCGCCACCACTTCGGTTCATCAACGCGACAAGACCGCGCCGGAAAGCATACGCCGCCTCGTTGGCGCCTACGGCAAGGTTCACGCCAACCTGTTGAAGCACGAGCCGGGATTTCCGGGGGAGGAGTACTTGCAGTCCGTCATCCGCGACGGAAGGCCGGACTTCGGCATGCGCGCCGTCGGCAAGGGAATGGACTCGCCGGGCTCGGAACGCATCATCGAAGTGGTGGACCGCGACGATCCGCGGCCCGTTTGGGTGATTGTCTGGGGCGGCCCGAATTGCCTCGCCCAGGCTCTCTGGAAAGTACGGGCCACGCGCTCGCCGGAGGATCTCGACAAGTTCACCGCCAAATTGCGCGTCTACACCATCTCCGATCAGGACGACAGCGGACCGTGGATCAGGAAGACCTTTCCTTCCCTGTTCTACATCGCCAGTCCTGGCTACCACGCCGCCGGGGCCTACCACCACGCCACATGGAGCGCGATCAGCGGCGACAACTTCCACGGCCGCTTCACTGGCGCCGACTTCAGTATCGTGGACAATCCCTGGCTCGACAAGAACGTGCGCGCCAAGGGGCCGCTCGGCGCGCTCTATCCGGTGACCAAGTTCCTGATGGAAGGCGACACACCAAGTTTCCTCTACCTGATCGGGAACGGATTGGGCGACCCTGAGCACCCGGACTGGGGCAGTTGGGGCGGGCGGTACGAGTTCTACACGCCCAGGATGCGCAAGTGGCTCATCGAACCCGAAAGCAGGCCGTTCTGGACCGATGCCGAAGACGAAGCAAAGGGCGTGGATGGAAAGTGGCATTCGGGCAACAAGGTCACCATCTGGCGCTGGCGCGAAGCTTACCAGAACGATTTTTCCGCACGCATGGATTGGACCATCCAGCCGTTCGCGGCGGCCAACCACCCGCCCGTGGCGAACTTGAATCACCCGGCGAGGCTGAGCGCGCAGTCCGGAGAGCGGGTCAACCTCAGCGCCGCCGGCTCCACCGATCCCGATGGCAACAGCCTGAGCTACGAGTGGATCTATTACGGCGAGCCCAGCACGGTACCGGTCTCGAATTCACGTACGCCCGCGGCGCTGGCCATTGAGAATGCCGGCCAGGCGGAGGCGTGGTTCACCGCGCCGAAAGTCGCCAAGCCGGAGACTGTCCACATCGTTCTGGCCGTGACCGACAACGGCGCACCGCCGCTCACCCGCTACCGCCGCGTTATCGTCACGATCTTTCCATCCCAGCTATGACAAACAACTGGGCGGCTTGTCCCGGCGGAGTTCGCGCGTTGCGCACCGTCATGCTGCTGGCCGCGGCCCTGCCCTTGTTCGCGGACAGCGCCGCCATCGGCTTCATCCGTCACCCGGGCAGAATCGAGATCACGATCAACGGCCAGCCGTTCTCCAACTTCTACTACGGACGCGAGTGGCCCCAACCGTTCCTCCATCCTCTTCGCGCCGCCAACGGTGTGGCGATCACGCGTGGCTACCCAGTGGAAAAGATCGAGGGCGAATCGCAGGACCACGTATGGCATCACGGGCTGTGGTATGCGCACGGCGATATCAATGGAGTCGACTTCTGGCGGGACAAAGGCCCCGACGTTACCGGACGCATTGTAGCGGCGGGCGAGCCTGCCGCCGCGGGTGACACCGTCACCGGTTTGTTCCGCCTCATCGCTCCCGGCGGAAAAGAGCTTGGGGAAATCGAACAGTCGTTCCGTTTCAAGGTGTGGGGCGAGACCCGTATTGCCGACGTGCGCGTCACGCTGCGCGCACCCAAGGATCATCCGCTCCGTTTCGGCGACACCGAGGAAGGCGCGCTCGGGCTCCGGTTCCGCGACGAGTTTCGGGAAGATCGCGGCGCGGTCATCACCAACTCGAACGGCCTCACCGGAACCAAGCAGGTGTGGGGGCAGCGCGCCGGGTGGGTCGATTACACCGCCACTGTTGCGGGGCGGCAGTTAGGCGTTACGCTGTTCGATCATCCCGCCAACCCGAAATATCCCGCTTTCTGGCATGCCCGCGGATATGGCCTGTGCGCCGCCAATCCGTTCGGGGAACACGATTTCATGAAGGACAAGAGCCGGGACGGCAGTTATACGATTCCAGCGGGCGCCTCGGCGGTGTTTCGCTATCGCGTCGCGATCCATCCCGGCCCGCTGGCGGCATCCCTGGCCAGCCGTCTCGCCGCGGATTTCGCGGCGCCCGAGATCCTCGACCGCGCACAGTTCCGCCACTACATCGACGATTTCGACTCGCACCCCACGCCGGACGTCGTTTCCTATATCCCGGACGAGCGCGCCTGGCCCTGGCTCGTCGAGAACATCCCGTTCCTACACTGCCCGGACCCTGACGTGGAACGCACCTGGTATTACCGCTGGTGGGCCTATCGCAAGCACATCCGGCAGACTCCGGCGGGATTCGTCATCACTGAATTCCTCCGCCCCGTCAAGCACGCGACCGAGTACAACGCCATCAGTTCCGCACTGGGACACCACATCGCCGAAGGCCGCTGGCTGCGGGACCCGCGCTATACCGGACAGGACCTCGACTTCTGGCTGCGATCCGGCGATGGCGGGGGATTGCAGCGCAATTATCATCAGTACTCGAACTGGACCGCGGCGGCGGTCTATGAACGGTTCCTCGCCGGCGGATGCAAACGCGAAGTCACCGGGCTTCTCGATCCTCTCCTGCTCGACTATGCGGCCTGGGAACGCGACCGCCTGCTCCCGTCCGGGCTCTTCTGGCAATACGATGTGCGCGATGCAATGGAAGAGTCCATCTCCGGCGGCCGCAAAGCCAGGAATGCCCGCCCGTCGATCAACAGCTACATGTACGGCAATGCGGTGGCGATATCGCGCATCGCCCGGCTGGCCGGCAAGCCCGCCATCGCCGCGCGTTTCGAAGAAAAGGCAGCCACGCTCAAGACGCTCGTAGAAGAGCGGCTATGGAACCCCAAACAGCAGTTCTTTGAAACACTGCTCGAATCCGGTTCGTTCGCCTCGGTTCGCGAAGCCATCGGCTATACGCCCTGGTTATTCGATCTGCCGTCGCCGGGGCGCGGCTTTGAAGCCGCCTGGAAACAACTGATGGACCCGGAAGGCTTCTTTGCGCCGTTCGGTCCCACGACGGCCGAACGGCGTCATCCCGCGTTCGCCATTGCCGAATCCGGCGACGACTGCCAGTGGAACGGCCCGAGCTGGCCGTTTGCAACCACGATCACGCTGAAAGCCCTGGCCAATGTGCTGAACGGCCGCGCGCAAACGGCGATCACCGCCAGCGACTACTTCAAGACGTTCCTCATTTACGCCAGAAGCCAGCAACTGACGCTGCCGGACGGCAGCCGGATGGCGTTCGTCGATGAGAATCTGAACCCGTTCACCGGCGAATGGCATGCCCGCGCGCGGAAAATCAAGAAAGGGACGTTCAACGGCCGCGGCGATCACTACAACCATTCCGGATTTGCCGACCTCGTCATCACCGGAGTGGCCGGGCTGCGCCCGCGAGCCGACGATGTGGTCGAAGTGAATCCGCTTCTTCCCGCCGGAGCATGGCCGTGGTTCTGCCTGGAAGGCGTGCCTTACCACGGGCAATCGCTCACCATCTTGTGGGATCAGGACGGACAAAAGTTCGGCCGGGGCCGGGGGTTGAACGTCTTTGCCGGCGGCCGGCTCATCGCCCAATCCGCTACGCTTGCTCGCGTCACCGGCCGGCTTCCGTAAGCCGCAGGCTTACCGCGACGCGGCTTGAACCGTGTCGCGCAGCGTCTTTTCGAGCGACTCTTTCGGCAGGCTCGTGATCATCGGCTTGACCGCCCACGACACGGCGGCGGGGATGTCCCGCGTCAGCGAAACGGCGCGGCACTCGACATACGCGCCGCCGCCGCGGTCCTCGATGTACCAATAGGAGTTCAGCGCCCACAGGAATCCGTAACCGGTTCCAGGCTTCTTGCGCTCCTCCGAAGGTTCCCCGGCGTCTTCAACCTCCCAGACGTTGGTGGACCGCGATCGCGACACGAAGACTTCCGGCGAGACCTGTGACGATTCGATTTCATACTCCGTGTCGAGCACGACGGTGATGACCTTTTTCTTGACCACGCGCAGCAGCAGACGCTTGCGCCCGCCGGACGGCGGCAAAACTTCCGCCTTCAGCACTTCTGGCTTGTAGATCGCGGTGTAGCGGTCATAGCTGAGCAGCGTGTCGCGAACCTTGTCAGCCTTCACGCCGGGCGCAAAGTAGGCGGCGACCCAATCGTGAATCAGGCCGTCGTCCACGTCCACTGTAGGGCTGGCGCCCCACGGGGCGACCATGAGTTCGCCGGCCCGCAGCGTCTTCCAGCGCGGCTGCGGCGAGTGTCCCATGGCCGCCTCCTGCCGCCGTATGTAACCGCGGAATTCCTGCGCGGTCTTCTGGCTGAGTTCGGCGCCATAGGCGCAACCAGCCAACGCCGCCAACGCAAACACCAGCCGTGGCACACCCCTTGATTAGCACATTGTTTGCCGGCGCAACCCGGCGCGAAGACGGCCATGGCGGCGGCCATGCGAAATTCGTCATACTGTCATCGATACCGGCACGAGCCGCGTGAGCGGCCCGTTTCGAGAGGGACCCTTCATTCTAACCGGCGCCAAACTGGGTTCATACGAGATTCTTGAGCGCCTCGGTGGAGGCGGCATGGGAGTCGTGTACCGCGCGCGCGACACCATCCTCGGACGTCCGGTCGCGGTCAAAGTCCTGAAGTCCGGCGACGCCTCCTCGGTCCGGCTCCAGCGGTTCTTCCGCGAAGCCCGCGCAGCCTCGGCGCTCAACCATCCCAACATCGTCACCATCTACGAATTCGGCAGCGAGAACGAGATCGCCTTCATGGCGATGGAGATCGTCGAAGGCCAGACGCTCCGCGACATGGCGTCGCGCCCGGTCGAAATCGGCTCGCTCCGGGCGGTGCTGGCGCAAGCCGCCAAAGCGCTGGCCGCCGCGCACGCGGCGGGGCTGGTTCACCGCGACGTGAAGCCCGAGAACATCATGGTGCGCGCCGACGGCTACGTGAAAGTCCTTGACTTCGGCATCGCCAAACGCTTCCTCAACCCGGAGGGCCAGGAAACCGTAACCAGCGCGCCGACCATCGAGGGCAGCCTCGTTGGAACCGTCCGCTACATGTCGCCGGAACAGATCCTGGGCTTGGCGCTCAGCGGCGCGTCCGACGTCTTTTCGCTCGGCGTGGTGCTGTACGAACTCGCCACCGGCTCGCATCCGTTTCCGGCCGCCACGTTTGGCGCGGCGATGAAAGCGATTCTCGACACCACGCCGGCCGCGCCGTCGGACCTGAATCCGGCCATCCCGCGCGACCTCGAAATGCTCATGATGGGCATGCTGGACAAGGACCCCGCGCACCGGCCCAGCGCCGACGACGTGGTGGCCGCGCTTAGCGACTCTTCCGGCCATGTGCCGTTGCAATCCAAGCCCGCCGCGGCGCGCAGCAAGGTGGTCGGGCGGGATTCGCAAAAGGCGCAACTCCGCGCCGCGCTCGACCGCGCCGCCTCAGGCCGCGGAGTGCTGGCGGCGATTCGCGGAGAAGCCGGCCTCGGAAAGACCACGCTGGTGGAGGAGTTTCTGGCGCAGACCAAGGGCTGCCTCATCGCCCGGGGCCGTTGCGCCGAACGCCTGGCCGGCGCGGAAGCCTACCTGCCCGTGTTCGAAGCGCTCAGCGATCTGCTGCGCTCCACCTTCGCTTCGATTACCGCCCGGTTGATGAAGCAGACCGCGCCCACGTGGTTCCTGCAGGTGTCCTCGCTCACGACCGGCGACTCGATCATCGCGCCTTCGGAAGTCGAAGAAAAGACCGCCAACTCGCAGGAGCGCCTCAAACGCGAGTTTGTCGCCTACCTGGAAAACCTGACCAAGGTCCATCCGGTGGTGTTGTTCCTGGAAGATCTGCATTGGGCCGACCTGTCCACCGTGGACCTGCTCAGCTACCTGGGCAGCCGCTGCGGCGACCTCCGCCTGCTGGTGATTGTGACCTACCGGCCGTCGGCGATTCAGGCGGCGTCTCATCCGTTCCGCTCCGTGCAACTCGAAATGCAGAGCCACGACCTCGCGTTCGAGGTGAACCTCGATTACCTGGACCGGCAAAGCGTGGAGCAATACCTGGCGCGGGAGTTCGAGGGCCACGAGTTTCCCGCCGATTTCGTCCAACTGGTCCACGCGCGGACCGAGGGCCATCCGCTGTTCATGGCCGACCTGCTGCGCGACTTGAAGATTCGCGGAATCGTCACCGGCGCCTCGGGCAACTGGAAACTGGCGGCCAACCTCAAGGACATTGCGCACGACATGCCGGTGAGCACGCGCAGCATGATTGAGCGCACGATCGAACACCTGCCCGAAGAAGACCGGCAGGTGCTGCGCGCCGGCGCGTTGCAAGGCGCCGAGTTCGACTCCTCGGTCGTCTGCCACGTGCTCAGCCGGGGCGAAGACGAGATTGAAGACCGCCTGGAACGGATCTCCAAAACGCAGGGGCTCATCGAACTGGTCTCGGAAAAGGAGTTCCCCGATGGCACGCTGACGCTGCGCTACCGCTTCAGCCATGCGCTGTACCAGAACGCGCTCACCGAGTCGCTGGCCTTGACGCGGCGCAGCCGCTGGAGCCTGCAGATCGCCCGGCGCCTGGAAGCGTTGTACCGCGACGAAACCGCCGACTACGCCTCGCAACTGGCGTTCCTGTTTGAACAAGGGCGGGACCTTTCGGTCGCTTCCGGCTACTATTATTCGGCGGCGGTCAACGCGGCGCGCGTCTTCGCCGGCCGCGAGGTGGCGGTGCTGGCGCGCCGCGGTCTGGACTGCCTGCAACGCCTGCCGGAAAGCGGCGAGCGCGCGGCGCGCGAAATCACGCTGTCTCTCTTGCTCGGTTCGGCGCTGACTCAGACTCGCGGCTTTGGCGACCCGGAAGTGTTACAGGTTTACGACGAAGCCACCGCGCTCTGCCAAAGCCACGGCGTTCCCGCTCAGCAGTCGAACGCCATGCGCGGGCTGTGGGCGTTTCACCTGGTTCGCGCCGAGTATCGCAAGGCGCATTCGCTCGCCCGCCTGCTCACGGAACTCGCCAACCGGACTGACGACCCCGTCGCGCGCGTCGAAGCCTGCCTGGCGGCCGGCTTCACGGAAGGCTACCTGGGAAACGCCGCGTCCTCGGCGGAGAACTTTCGCACGGCGCTGGGCATCGAGGTTCCGCGGACGCGCACCGAACGCACATTCATGTTCGCGCTCGACAACGCGGTGGCCTGCCGGACGCAACTGGCGACGCAACTCTGGTACCTCGGCTATCCCGAACAGGCGCTCGACGAAGCGCGGCGCGCGCACCAGCAGGCCACCGCGATTCGCGCGCCCTACGACACCGGTTTCACGATGATGCAGTGCGCCACGGTCCACCGCTTGCGCCGTGAATACACGCAAACAAGCCGCGAAGCCGCGGCCGCGCTGAAGTACGCCACCGAATACGGCCTGCGTGAAATCATGGGCTGGTCGCTGATGCACCTTGGCTGGTCCCTCGTCTTCCTGGGCCAGGCCGAAGAGGGCATCGCGCGGATGAAAAAGTGTCTGCAAGCGCAGGCCTCCGCCGGCTCGCTGATCGCACGCGGAAACTTTGTCGCCGAACTCGTAGAAGGTCTGCTGGAAGTCGGAAAAGTGGATGAGGCGCTCGATCACCTTGACGCGGGCATTCGCGCCGCTGAACAACACGGCGAAGGCTACTACCAGGCCGAGATGCTGCGCTTCCAAGGCGAAGCTCTGATTCGGAAGTCCCGGTTGGATGATGCCGAATGGACGCTGCGGCTGGCGCTCACCAAGGCAAGCGCCGCGCAAACCCGGGGCTGGGAACTCCGCGCCGCCGCCAGCCTGTGCCGCCTGCTGACGGCCACCGGCAGAGCCGCCGAAGGCCGGGCCGTTTTGACGCCGGTCTATGAATGGTTCACCGAAGGCCGCGAAACCCGCGACCTGATTGAATGCGGCACGCTGCTCACCGCCGGAACCGCGGCCTGACTGGAGCGGTGGAGCGGCCGCTCTAACGCGGCCGGTCCGGAGCGGTCTCCACGCTGATAATGGCGTTCATAGCGCCCAGCCGCGCGGGCTTGGGAATGTCCGGATTGCTCAGAAACGCATACATTTTGAGCGCCTGGTCCCGCTCGCCGGCGGCCAGCATGCGCTCCGCGCACACCAGGCAGGCGTCGGCGGCGGACATCTTCGTGAGGCCTGTCGTCCGGGTGACAAGCGTCTGGAGTTCCTTGGCCGAAGCCGCGCCTCCGATGCTGCCCAAGGCGGCGATTGCCGCGCGGCTCACGTTGACGTCGGAATCGCGGACCAGCCTGCTGAGCGCCGGTACCGCCTTCTCGTCCCGGCGCACGCCAAGTGAATTGATCACCCCGGCTTGCAGGATGCCCTTCAGCTTGGGCAGGGCGGCGCGCAGCGCATCCCCGGCGGAAGGATCCGCAATCGGCTCCAGACCGTAACGGGCGTACGTGCTCAAGTGCTCGCTGCTCAGCAGCGCGGCTAGCGCGGGCACGGCTTCCTTTGCGCCCAGTTCGCCCGCCCGCTGGCAAGCTTTGGCTTTTTGAAATTCCGTCGCCGAGGAGTCCGAAAGAATGCGAACGAGACCGGCTGCGTCCATCGTGGCGATGGCGCCCTCCTGAAACTCGGCTGGGGGCTTGGGCGGCGCCGGCTTCGGCTTGGCCGCTTGGGGAGTTTGCGGGGTTTGTGTCGTTTGCTGCATTGCTTGGTCTCCTTCGCTTCAGACCCGCCACGGTTCGCGCAGGGCGCGCGACCGCATCCGGTTGGCAATCTCGTCGTTGGTAAACTCGGCCTTGGCCGGGTCCCAGGTGAGGGTCTTGCCGCGCTGATAGGCGATGAACGCCGCGTGGCAGACCACGTGCGAATTAGCCGCCGCCGCCGCGTTAGCGCTGGTCGGCTGGCGCTTGGCAATACAACGCACCAGTTCCTTGACGTGGTTCTCCAGCGCCAGGCTGGCCGGTTCAGTGGGCCGCAGCAGCGGCCTGATGTTGTCTGAGCACTCGATTCTGGTCTGGTCCCCGGTCTCGACCCAGCCCTGGTCGCCTTCGATCCGGAAACTGCACGACCCGGTCTTCAATGCCCCATCCCAGCCGTTGTCCCGCATCACGAGTTGGACTCCGTTGGCGTACCGGCAGTTCACATGATACGGCCCGACGTTGGTCCCCACCGGCTCATACTCGACAGGCTGCGTATCGTCCAGGTCCGCCGCCCACTGGCACAAGTCAACGGTGTGCGATCCCCACTCGAGGATTCCGCCTCCATGGAAATCGTAGAAGTTGCGCCAGCCGCCGCGCACGTACGAAGAGTGGTAGGGACGCCAGGGCGCCGGTCCAAGCCAGCGGTCCCAATCGAGGACCTGCTTGGGAGGCAGTTCTTCAGCAGCGAGCCAGTCACGGCTGGGCAGCGGCGGCCAGTTGACCGAAGGTCCGACATTGGCATAGAGCGCCTTCAGCTTGCCGAGAGCGCCGGAGCGCAGGAGCTGCTTGCAAAGGATGAAGTTGGCGCCGTTGCGCCGCTGGCATCCGGCTTGATACAGGCGGTTGTAACGTTTGAAGGCCGCCGCCAGCGCCCAGCTTTCGTCGATGGTCATCGAGCACGGCTTCTCGCAGTAGACGTCCTTGCCGTGCTGCGCCGCGATGATCGACAGCGGCGTGTGCCAGCGGTCGCCGGTGGCGATCAGCACGGCATCGATGTCCTGGCGCGCCAGCAGGTCGTACTGGTCGTCGTACATCTGGCAGTCGTGGTTGCCGTATTTCTTGTCCGCGACCGATTTGATTTCCTCGCGGCGCTCGTTGCGGACGTCGCAGATCGCCACAAACTGTACCTGGCTGATGTTGAGAAACTTGCTCAACACGTGGGCGCCGCGTGAGCCGATGCCGATCCCGCCTAAAGTAATCTTGTCGCTCGGAGCCACCGCTCCGGCCCGCTGGCCGAGCACGACGCTGGGGACGATCATCGGCGCGGCAGCGGCGGATTTCAGAATTTGGCGTCTGGTTGTCATTTCCTTGTCCATACAGATTTTACCGCTAACGGGAACCCGGCGGGCGCTTCACTTCCGCTCCCGTTAGCAGTACAGTAAGCACGGAAACACATGGGCCGACCTTGTGTTGGGAGGTAAGCATGCCGGAATCGGACGTCCACAGTCCTCAACTCACCGGCGAAGAGATCGAGTTGATTATCGAACTCGTCGATCGTGAGGGAAAACAACTGCTGATTGAGACCCGTCACACGGACTCTCGGCAACTGCGAAGCGAGTTGAACAAGCGCCTGTCTCTGGTTCAAAACATTCTCGACCATCTAGGGAGGCATTCATGAATACACTCGACCGAATCGAATCAGTCCTTCAGATGAGGGATTGCTGGTATCAGCACGACACCCATCCGTCGGCATTCACGGCGCGTGAGGTGGCGCTGCTTGACGATGTGCCGCAGCGCTCGTTCGCCAAGACCGTTGTCGTGCACTGGGAACAAGGGTTCTCCATGGCCGTCCTGCCGGCCGACAAACGCGTCGACCTGGAGGAGTTGCGCCTTGATTTCGGATTCCACCACCTGCGGCTGGCCACCGAGTTCGAATTGCAGGAACTCTTCCCGGATTGCGAGCTGGGCGCAATGCCGCCTCTGGGCAACGGATTGCTCTACGATTTGCCCGTCTATGCCGACGGCTTGCTGACCGCGCAGGAGTATATCGCCTTCAACGCCGGCACTCATTGTGACGTGGTGCGGATGAAGGTGGACGACTGGATGGCGCTGGTCCGCCCCAATGTGCTGTCGTTTGCCAAGGGCGCCGCGGCGGGCAGGTAGCCGCCCGCCGCGCTTGCGATATTCTGGCCCCGATGAGAATACGCACGATTGCGGCGCTTGGGTTGCGCGGCTCCACGCCGGAAGGCGGCTGGGACAACGAACTGCGGCCCGAGGACTGCGTTCACACGCTCATCGCGGTTCACACCAGCGAAGGCGTCTCCGGGTTTGGCAGCGTGTTCACCAACGACGCGCTGGTGCGCGCCTCGCTCGACGTGATGCGCCCGCTGTGGGAGGGCGAGAATGCGCTGGAGCCGGAACGCCTCAGCGAAAAGCTGCATCAGAACACGTTCTGGCTGGGACGCGGCGGCAGCCTGACACACACCATCAGCGGCATCGACATCGCACTGTGGGACATCCTCGGCAAGGCCACCGGCCAGCCGGTGGGGCGTCTTCTCGGCGGGCGCTGCCGCGAACGCGTCAAGCCATATGCGTCGCTGCTGATGCGTGAGCCCGCCGAACTGGCCGGCGAAATCGCGCGCTGGAAATCGGACGGGTTCGCCGCGTTCAAGATCGGCTGGGGTCCCTACGGGCGCGTCAGCGGGGCCAAGGACGAAGCGATCGTGCGGGCGGCGCGCCAGGCCGCGGGCGCCGGATCGCTGCTGATGGTTGACGCCGGCGGCAGCGACGCCGGGTGGCCCAACGGCTTGAAGTGGGCTCTGCGTAGCGCCGAAATGCTGGCCCAATACGACGTCGCCTGGTTTGAGGAAGCCCTGCATCCGGACGCCCTGGCCGACTATGTTCAGTTGCGGCGCGCCGCGCCGGTGCCCATCGCGGGCGGCGAAGTCCTGACCCGCCGCCAGAGTTTCCAGCCCTGGCTGGAGGCGGGCGCCTTCGACATCGTTCAGCCCGACGCCACCAAGTGCGGAGGCATCTCCGAGGCGCGGCGCATCGCCTGGATGGCCGAACAATACGGCGTCCAATATGTCCCGCACGGATGGAACACCGCGCTGGGGCTGGCCGCGGACCTGCACCTTGCCTCGGTTTTTCCCCGTACCAACCTGGTGGAGTACCTGACCGGTTCGCCTTACGTCGACACCATCGCCGCCGCGCCGTGGAAACTCGATAGCGACGGCATGCTTTCCATTCCGTCAACGCCCGGACTCGGCGTCAGCCTCGACCCGGATGCCCTGGCGCGCCACGGCGGCGCGGAGGCGGCGCGCGCCTTCCTGAAACCCTGACCGCGCCAAAACCGTCTGTTAGCATGACGGTTAGCGTGACGGTACGTGTACTCTTTTTCGGCGTGCTGCGGGACATCGCGGGGATGAAGGAAACCGCGCTCGAGGTCGAACCTGGAACCTCGGTAGGCGCCGTGTTTGACCGCTGCGCGGCGCGCTTTCCGCGGTTGTTGGAACTCAAGTCCAGCATCGTGCTGGCGGCCAACCAGGAATTCTCCGATGGGGCGCGCCTCGTCTGCGACGGCGACGAGATTGCCTTTCTGCCCCCGGTCAGCGGCGGGAGCGGCAGCCCGTGGACGCACGCCATCGAGCGCCCGGAGGGGCATTTCTACGCCCTCACCCGCCAGCCCATCGACGCCGCCGCGCTGGTCCGCGGAATGTTGCGGGGCGAAGACGGCGCGGTCGTCGACTTTGAGGGCGTAGTCCGTAACAACACCAAGGGCCGCCAAACGCTCTATCTCGATTACGAGTGTTACGAGGCGATGGCCATTAAAGTCATGGCCGAGTTGGGCGACAGCATCGCGTCCCGCTATCCGGTCGGGCGGATCGCCATGGTGCACCGCCTGGGACGCATGGAAATCGGTGAAACCAGCGTTGCGATCGTCGTCACGTCGCCGCACCGCAAGCCCGCATTTGAAGCCGCGCTCGAAGGGATTGACCGGCTCAAGCAACGGGTGCCGATCTGGAAGAAAGAGTTCTTCGCCGATGGCGAAGTGTGGGTCGAAGGCGAGTGGGACTCCTCCGTTTTGCCGCGCTGACTTCGGCCGCCGCCTGCCTGCTGAGCCAGGAGCCCGCGGAGACGTTCCGCGTCGATGTCCGCCTGGTGCGCATGCTCGTGACCGTGAAGAACGCGCGCGGCGACGCGATCGGCACTCTGGCGCGCGGCGATTTCACCGTCACCGACAACGGCGTTCCGCAGGAACTGGCGGTCTTTGAGCGCGAGTCGGCGCAGCCTCTATCCGTCGCGCTGCTCTATGACACCAGCCTGTCGACGATCAGCGACAGCCGCTACAAGAAGAACTCGGTCCACAAGTTCGTGCGCGCGTTGTTTTCCGAAGGCAACCCGGGCGACGCCTTGTCGCTGTTCAGCTTTAACGACGAAGTGATCCAGCGGACGCAGTTTATTCGGAATGCAGGAAGACTGGAAGGCGCCGTCAACGGGCTGCCCGCGCACGGCGGAACAGCCCTTTACGATGCCGCTTTCCTGGCGGCGCGCGAACTGGAGCGGCGCAACGGAAGGCGGGTGATGATCGTAATCAGCGACGGCGGTGACACGGCAAGCCGCGCGGATTTCCAGCAGGCGCTCGAGGCGCTCCACCGCGCCAACGCGGTGCTCTACTCCATCGTGGTCGTGCCCATTGCCGCCGACGCCGGGCGCAACCTGCGCGGCGAAAACGCGCTGATTACGCTGAGTTCGTGGACGGGAGGCAAAGCGTTTTTCCCAACCCCCGGCGAAGCTCTGGATCAGACATTTCAGGACATTCTGCGGGATCTCCGCACACAGTACCAGCTCGGTTACTACCCGAAGAATGTCCCTACGTCGAAGGAGCGCTTCCACCGGGTGCAGGTCGAAGTGAAGCGCCCGGATGTGGTGGTCTACGCGCGCAATGGGTATTACGAAGAGACGGAGCGGCCGGAGGGCGCTCGCAGGTCCCGTGCGCGCCCCTGAGCTACCATGGGATTGAGGCATCGAGGAGCCTCGAACCCCGTTTTGCCCAAGTCAAAAGCGCCCGAGTCCACGCTGGAAGAAACTAACTACCTTCAGCACCTCACCACGACGTCCGCGCCCGTATGCGTGAAGCTGGTCACTAACGAAGAACTGCGCGGAGTGATTGAGTTTTTCGACTCCACGTTTCTTCGCCTGACACGCCAGGACGGCCCTAACCTGTTTATCTATAAACACGAAATCAAGTACTTGTACGAAGAAACGCAGAATGCATAATTACCTGGAAACCGGCGTTGAAATTGCGCGGGAAGCCGGTTCCCTGCTCACTACGTTCTTTGAGCGGCGCATCGGATTCGAATTGAAGGGCGACTACGATCTGGTGACGGAAGCCGACCGCGCCTCCGAGCACCTGGCGGTGGAACGGCTGCGTTCGCATTATCCGCATCACAGCATTCTCGGCGAAGAAGGCGGCCTGCGCCAAAGCGCATCGGATTACCGCTGGTACGTCGACCCGCTGGACGGCACCACGAATTTCGCCCACGGCTACCCGGCGTTCAACGTGACGCTGGCGCTGGAGCGCGCCGGCGAACTGATCTGCGGGATCGTGTACGATCCCATTCACCAGGAAATGTTTACGGCCGAGCGCGGGTCGGGCGCGTACCTGAATCACCGGCGCATCACGGTCAGCTCGGTGGCCAGGCTGGAGGAGTCGCTTCTGGCGACCGGATTCCCGTCGCGCAAGCGCCACCAAAGCGTCAACGTGCACTTCTTCCATCAGACGTCGATGATGACGCACGGCATCCGGCGGTCGGGTTCGGCGGCGATCGATCTGGCCTACGTCGCCTGCGGACGTCTGGAGGGCTTCTGGGAATTCGGCTTAAACCCGTGGGACGTGGCCGCGGGAATGCTGCTGGTGGCCGAAGCCGGCGGGCGCTGCTCGGACATGAAGGGCAACCGCGCCACGGTAGACGGCCCGCACCTGGCGGCTGACAACGGCCTGATTCACGAGGAGTTGCTGCGGCTATTCGGCGATGTTTTCCACGGCGTGTACCGTTTTCCGATGCCGCCCGTCACGCCCTAACCTGTTTCAATATGGTACGCTAAGTTCTTCATAATGCGGATTCTCGACCTCATTTATCGCAAGCGGAACGGCGAAGAACTCTCTGAAGAGGAGATCGCTCATCTAGTCACCGGCTACAACTCCGGTGAGGTTCCCGACTATCAGATGGCCGCCTTCCTGATGGCGGTTTATTTCACCAACATGTCGGACAAAGAGGTCGGCGCCATGACCTCGGCGATGCTGACTTCGGGCGAAGGCATCGACCTGCGGGATGTCGGCGGCGTCAAGGTCGACAAGCATTCCACGGGTGGAGTGGGCGACAAGACCAGCCTTATCGCGGCGCCGCTGGCCGCCGCCGCGGGAGTGACGATTCCGATGATCTCCGGCCGTGCGCTGGGGCATACCGGCGGAACGCTGGATAAGTTGGAATCCATTCCTGGCTTCCGGACCGATCTAAGTCTGGACGAGTTCCGCCATCAACTTACTCACGTCGGTTTTGCGGTGATTGGCCAGAGCGACCAGGTCACTCCAGCCGACGGCAAGATTTATGCGCTCCGGGATGCCACAGCCACCATCGAATCGACGGCGCTGATCGCCGCTTCGATCATGTCGAAGAAACTGGCGGCGTCTTTGGACGGGCTCGTGCTCGATGTCAAAGTCGGTTCCGGCGCGTTCATCAAGAAGCTGATTGAAGCGCGCCGCCTGGCGCAGATGATGGTGGCCATCGCACGCCGCGCCAACCTGCGCGCGCAGGCGCTCATCACCGACATGAATCAGCCGCTCGGCTACGCCGTGGGCAACGCGCTGGAAATCATGGAAGTGTCGCAGACCTTGCAGAACGCGGGTCCGACCGACCTCACGCGGATTTCGCTCGAACTGGCCGCGCGCATGATCTACCTGGGCAAGGCGGCCAAGAACCTGGAAGACGCCCGCAAGATCGCCGAAGAGAAGCTGCTGGACGGCGCCGGCTACCGGAAATTTAAGGAAGTCATCCAGGCGCAAGGCGGCAACCCGCAGGTTCTGGACCGCTTCGACCTGCTTCCGAACGCCACCGGCGTTCTGGAAATCACAACGCCGCGGGGCGGATATGTTTCGGCCATCGACGCGGAACTGGTCGGCCAGGCGGCCACCCTGATCGGCGCGGGACGAGACTCCAAGGAGTCGGAGATTGATCCGGCGGTGGGCCTCATCCTCGAGGTGAAGGTCGGCCAGAAAGTGGACGCGGGCGGCGTTCTGTGCCGCTTGTACTACACCAAGGAGGACCGCGTCGAAGACGCTTCGCAGAGCATCGAGGACGCGTTCCGCATTTCCGCGCAGGCGCCGGAACCGCGCGAGTTGATTCTCGAAGTCGTCAGTTAGCGGACCCAAGGACGGCATGGAGCGATTCACGGGCCTGCTCGGACTCGCTGTCATTCTCGGTGTCTGCATCCTGGCGTCCACCAGCCGCAAGTCCATCAAGCCGCGGCTGCTGTTGTGGGGCCTGGGACTACAATTCACGTTCGCCTTTGTCGTCCTCAAGACCGGTTTCGGCAGGCTGTTTCAGTCGGCCAGTGTCGCGGTCAATGCGCTGCTCGAGTACGCCGAGCGCGGGAGCGAATTTGTGTTCGGCCCACTGGGCGTCAAGTCCGGCCCGTTTGGCGTGGTCTTCGCGTTTCAGGTTCTGCCGATCGTCATCTTCATCGCCAGCCTGTTTTCGATCCTGTATTACTTTGGCGTGATGCAGGTGGTGATCAAAGGGATGGCGTGGCTGATGCGGCGGGTGATGGGCGCCAGCGGCGCCGAATCCACCAATGTCGCGGCCAGCATCTTCATGGGCCAGACGGAAGCGCCGCTGACCATACGCCCGTTCATCCCGCGCATGACGCAATCGGAATTGTTCACGGTGATGACGAGCGGCATGGCGCACGTTTCCGGCGCGGTCATGGCGGCGTATGTGAAGATCGCGGGCGTGGCCATTGAACACCTGCTGACGGCGGTCATCATGACCGCTCCGGCCACCATCATGCTGGCCAAGATTCTGGTGCCGGAAACGGGCGAGCCGGAAACGGGCGGCTCAGTCAAGATCGAGGTGGAGAAGCCCGGCGTCAACGTGATCGACGCCGCGGCGCGCGGCGCGGGCGAAGGCCTTCAACTGGCGCTCAACATCGCCGGGATGCTGGTGGCGTTCATCGCGCTGATCGCGCTGGCCAACGGTTTTCTGGGATGGGTGCATGCGCTGCCCGGAATGGGCTGGCTGCCGGCGAGTCTCGAAAACCTGTTCGGCATCGTGTTTGCGCCGCTGGCCTGGCTGATGGGAGTAACGTGGAAGGACGCCTCTTCGGTCGGCAACCTGTTAGGCACACGCATGGTCCTGAACGAGTTCATCGCGTTTCTCGAACTGGGCAAGATCAAGGCCGGCATGGATCCGCGCTCGTTTGTCATCGCGACCTTTGCGCTGTGCGGCTTTGCCAACTTCAGCTCGATCGCGATTCAGATCGGCGGCATCGGCGCGCTGGCTCCGACGCGCAAATCCGATCTGGCGCGGCTGGGACTCAAGGCGATGCTGGCCGGAACGCTGGCCAATTTCATGTCGGCGTGCATCGCGGGGCTGCTGCTGTGATCGCTGAAGCGGCGCGCGGTCTCGCGCAACTCGTGCCGGATTGGCCCAGGATCGCCATTGTTCTTGGCAGTGCGCAGGCGGCGTTTATCGAGTCGCTCAACAACACGCGCGAGATTCCGTACGGGCAGATCCCCGGATGGCCCAGCCCGAGCGTTCCGGGACACGCCGGCAAGATCATCCTCGGCGAGTGCGGCGCGCGGCGCGTCTGCGTGCTGGCCGGACGCGTGCATCTCTACGAAGGCCGCACCCCGCAAGAAGTGACCTTCGGCGTGCGTGTGCTGGGCAAACTTGGGACGCGTGTGCTGGTCCTGACCAACGCCGCCGGAGGCATCAATCCTTCGTATTCGCCGGGGCTGCTGGTGCTGCTCACCGATCACATCAACTTGCAGGGGCAGAATCCGCTGGCTGGACCGAATGACGGCACGCTGGGCCCCCGCTTTCCCGACATGACGGAGGCTTACGACCGGCGCTTGCGCGACCAGGCAAGGAGCGCCGCACTGGAACTCGGGCTCGGCTTTGGCGAAGGCGTTTATGCCGGGTTGCTCGGACCTTCGTTTGAGACCCCGGCCGAGATACGCTACCTGCGCACCATCGGCGCGGACCTGGCGGGCATGTCCACGGTCCCGGAAACGATTGCCGCGCGGCACATGGGGATGCGCGTTCTGGGAATCTCGACTGTCACCAACATGGCGGCGGGCATGCAGTCGGAAATCACGCATGACGAAGTGCTGGCCACCGGCAAGGCGCGCGCCCGGGACCTGTCGCGATTGCTCGAAGCCTTGCTGCCGCGAATCGAGGTGTGAGGGATGGCTGACGCTCTGGTCGAAGCGGCGTTGAAAGCGCGGTTGAACGCATACGCGCCGTACTCACGGTTCAAAGTGGGCGCGGCGCTTGAAGACGCCTCCGGCGCCATCCACACCGGCTGCAATGTCGAATCGCCCACTTATGGCCTGACCATGTGCGCCGAACGGGTCGCTGTCTTCCACGCCGTGAGCCAGGGAGTCCGTACGTTCCGGCGCATCGCCGTGGCGGCCAGGACGGAACGGCTCACGCCGCCTTGCGGGCCGTGCCGGCAGGTCTTGTGGGACCTGTGCGGCGACATTGAAGTGACGCTGGTCAACCTGAAGGGCAAATCGGAATCGGTGCGTTTGAAAGAACTTCTCCCCAGGCCGTTTGATGCGAAATTTCTGCGTTAGCCTCCTGTTTCTGCTGTCCGCCGGCGCGGCGGAACGCGCCGACTGGGTCATCACCGCGCGCTACGTGGTGGCGATGAATCCAACGCGCGAGGTGATTCGCGACGGCGCCGTCGCGGTTCTCGGAGAACGGATTGTCGCGGTGGGACCGCGCGGCCGGATACTGGCCGGCTACGCGGCCGCCAAGCGTGTCGAGCGTCCGCGCTCCATCCTGATGCCCGGCCTGGTGAACACGCACACTCATGCGCCGATGTCGCTGCTGCGCGGGATTGCCGACGATGTGCGCCTGCGGGACTGGCTGGAAAAGTTTATCTTTCCGGCGGAAGCGAAGAACGTCAACGTGGACTTTGTCCGCTGGGGCACCCGCCTGGCGTGCCTGGAAATGATGCTGTCGGGCACGACGACCTACACCGACATGTACTACTTTGAGGACGCCATTGCCGAGACCACCAAGGAAGCGGGAATGCGCGGAGTGTTGGGCCAGACGATTATCGGTTTCCCGGCGCCCGATTACAAGACGCCGGATGAAGCGCTGGCCGGCACTGCGAAGTTCATGGAGCGGTTCAAAGGCGATGCGCTGATCACGCCCGCGCCGGCTCCGCATGCGATCTACACGAATTCGGCGGAAACGCTGCGCGCCGCCCGCGCCCTGGCCAACCGCCACCAAGTGCCGATGCTGATCCACTTGTCCGAAACGCTGCGGGAAAACGAAGACGCGCTCGAGCAGCACGGCATGAGTCCCACGCGATATCTCGATTCACTTGGGGTCTTGAACGGCGCGACCGTGGCCGCGCACGCGGTCTGGACCGATGCCGCGGATTGGCCTCTGCTGAAGAATGCAGGCATCGCGCATTGCCCGTCGAGCAACATGAAGCTGGCGAGCGGCGTGGCGCCAGTGGTCCAGATGCTCAACGCGGGCCTGGCGGTGGGCCTCGGCTCGGACGGTCCGGCCGGCAGCAACAACGACTTCACGCTGTTTGAAGAAATGGACCTGGCTGCGAAACTGGCCAAGGTATTCGCCAAGGACCCGCAAGTGCTGCCGGCGAAAACGGCGGTCGAGATGGCCACCATCAATGGCGCCCGCGCCCTGGGCATGAGCGGCAAGACCGGCTCGCTGGAGGCGGGCAAACTGGCGGATCTGATTACCGTCAGTCTCGACCAGCCACATGCCTGGCCGGAGCACGACGTCTATTCGATGCTGGTTTATTCACTCAAGGGCTCCGACGTCGAAGATGTGATGATCGGCGGGCGCTGGACGGTCCGTTCGCGCAAGCCGCTCACGCTGGACGCGGCGCGGATTCACTCGGAAGCGGAACGGCTGCGGGCCAAGGTGCGGGCTTCGGTGGCGCCCTGACTTCGTTCAGCCTTCGTGCAGGTTGCGCACGGCATCGACGCGCATCGCTTTCCACAGCGGACCCGCGGCGGCGGCTGACGCCAGCAGCAGTATGCCGCCGCACGCGGCGGCAAAGATCGCCGGATCCCGCGCCGAGACGCCGAATACCAGGCTGTTGAGCCAGCGTGAAGCGGCCCATGCGCAGGTTGCGCCGAGCGCCATTCCGGCGAGCGCGAGCCGCAGGGCATGGAAACCCGCCCAACCGAGAATCCGCGCGCCGCGTGCGCCCACAGCCAGTCGGATGGCGATTTCCTTTTGCCGCGCGCTCACCCACGCGTTCAGGACTCCGTAGATGCCCACGGCGGCGAGCACGATGCCCAGCGCCGCAAAGGCGCCGAAGAGCATGGTGCTGAAGCGCCGGCGCGCGAGCGATGCGCCAAGGCGTTCCTCAAATACCCGCAAGGATTGGATGGCGATGTTCGGATCCAGCGACGAGACGTGCCTGCGCAGAGCGGGAACGAACGCGGACGCGTTGCCGGCGGTTCGCACCATTACGACCATGCCGCTCTGCGCGCGCTGCGCAAAGGGGAAGAAGACTTCCGGCGCGGCGGGCTGATCGAGTCCCGCCTGGCTGAGGTTGGAGACCACGCCAACGATCTCCATGGTCTCGCCTTCCTGGTAAGGGCCGCCCAGTTTCAAGTGATGTCCGATCGCCATCTGCGGCGCGAGCCACCAGCGGCGCGCCAGTTCCTCGTTGACGATCGCCACCAGCGGCGCGCCTTTCCGGTCGCTCTCCGCAAAGCCGCGCCCGGCCAGCATCCGCGCTTGAATGGTCTTGAGATAGGAAGGGCCGGCGATGTTGGTGAGCGCGAGCGGAACATCGGTGCGGGCGGGTGCGGGAAGATCGGCGATGGAATACCACCAGTCGCCGCAACTGCCGGCGAGCGGCGGGCAGTAGACCGCGCCGGCGCTGGTGATTCCCGGCTCGTTCCTGACGTCCTCCAGCAGTTGGCCGTAGAAGCGCCAGATGCTTTCGGGGGACTGGTAGCGGCTGCGCGGCAGGTTCAGTTCCAGCGCGAGCAGATTCGCGGGTTCGAAGCCCGGATCCGCGCGGGTGGCGGCAATCAGGCTTCGCACCAGCAGCGCCGCGCCAAAAGTGAGGACCAGCGTGGTTGCGATTTCAGCCACGACGAGAGCGTTGCGCACCTTGCCGCGCTTGCGGCCGGAGCCCGAACCGGGAGCGCCTTCCTTCAGCGCTCGCGACAAGTCCAACCTGCCCGCGCCCATCAGGGGCGCCAAGGCGGCCAGAAGTCCCGAGGCGCACGTGACCAGAACGGCGAAGATCAAGACGGGAACGTCGATGGCGGCTTCCGCCAGCCGCGGGATGGACCGCGGTCCGGCGTGTTGAATCACGCGCAGGCAAAAATACGCCAGCAAAACGCCCAAGCCGCCGCCCAAGGCGGCCATGACCAGGTTCTCTGTCAGCAGTTGACGCGCGATTCGCCGGCGGCCGGCGCCGATGGCCGCGCGGATGGCGATTTCGCGAGCCCTCAACGAATTCCGCACCGCCAGCAGGCTGCCCGAATTGGCGCACGCAATCAGCAACACCAACAGCACCGCGCCCATCAGCATGTACAGGGTCAGCCGGACATCTCCGGTGCGTCTGTCAGCGAGAAACTCGGCATAGGCTTTGTGGTCGTCTTCAGGCCCCGGATCGGCAGAGGCCAGCCGTTCCAGGATTCCGTCCAGGTCGGCTTTGGCGGCAGCCAGCGTAACTCCCGGTTTCAGCAAGGCAAGCACACGGATGGAGCCGTGCGAGGCTCGCTTGGTGGTCCGGCCCGCCTCCGGACCCAGCGGCATGTAGAAATCGGTGGCGCCGGAGGAATAGCTCTGCCCGGACCGCAACACACCCACAATCTGGCAGGCCCGGCCGTTGATGACAAGAGAAGCGCCTATGGCGTTGGGGCCGCCGCCCAGCGTTTGCCGCCAGAATTCGTGGCTGACGATCACCACGGGCGCGGCATTGGGCGCGTCGTCGCTTTCGAGGAACAGTCTTCCCGCCTGGGGTTGCCAGCCGGTCAGACGGAAGAACGCGCTGGTGACGGCCATGCCATGAAGTTGCTGGGCATGGCCGCGCCCGGTCATGGTTCCGCTGCCGCCCTGAAAACCGGCCATCTCTTCAAAGGAATGATTCTCGCGGCGCCAGTGTTCAAAATTGATCCAGGTGACGCTGATGCCTTGCGCCTTGGGTGTGGCTTCTCCCAGCCACACCAGCCGTTCGGCGGAAGGATAGGGGAGCGGCCGCAGGAGCACGGCATAGACGACCGAGAAGATTGCGGTGGTGGCGCCGATTCCCAATCCCAGCGTGAGGAGGACGGCCAGAGAAAACGCCGGTGCCCGCCTCATGGCTCGCAAGGCGTAGCGGACGTCGTTGAGCGCCGCATCCAGGCTTGTGAACCGCCACGCGTCGCGAGCGCGCTCGTGAACGCCAGTTGCATTTCCAAACTCACGGCGGGCCGCGGCCCTGGCGTCGTCCGGGTTCATCCCACCGGCGATTCTGTCGCTGGCGATGAGGTCCAGATGGGACTGGATTTCCTCAGACAAGTCATCGTCGATTTTGCCGGAACGGGCACGCAGTTTGGCCCACAGTTTCCACATGGCCTAGCTTTCCGCCGCCAGCACGCGCCCCATCGCTTCAACGAAGCGCAACCATTTCGACGTGGCCGCGACGACCTGTTTTCTGCCGGCCGGGGTCAGGCGGTAGTAGCGGGCGCGCCGCCCGTTTGGGGAAGTCTTCCACTGCGCGGCGACCCACTCCCGCTGGAGCAGGCGCTGAAGCGCCGGGTAGAGCGAACCGTTATCGACCAGGAATTCGTTGCCGGACTGCTGCTGGAGATGCAGGGAAATCCCGTAGGCGTGGTTGGGGCCCAGTTGCAAGCTGCTCAGGACCAGGACATCGAGCGTACCCTGGATGAACTCGAGCGGCGCAGGTGGCTTATCTACAGTAGACATACTACCCATTGATACGGCGTTTGGGGAGCGTTGTCAAGGGGTGAGTTGCCGATTGCCGTGCGCGGAGACACTACGGCACCGAGAGAGGTGGGTAAAGGAGGGAGATTGGGTTAGAGGTTGTGCGCCGGCCGGGCGTACTCCGCCCCGGGAGTTACGCCGTTGGCGACGTTCCCGCTGGGCTTGACCCAGCCGGCGCCGATGACCTGTGCCGGTAGAACCGGCCGCCCGCCCCCTGCCTTCCGTCTCTTGATAGAAGTGAGTTTCGGGGGCGTACTTTGTTTTCGCTGCAAACGTCGAAGGAGTCTCCTTGCCCTCTTCGACGCTGCTTTGGGTCCGTCAAGAGGGTAAAGTTGCAATCTCCATCCGGACCCGCCCGGCAGGGGGGTGCGCCAGAAACCTGACGAAGAAACCGGATGGCCGCTACTGAGATTGGCTGTTGCCAGTCACCGTATCGAGGGAAGTTCAAAACTGCCGGCCGGCAAGCTTGTCCCTGGTCAGATGGTCGCCGCCGGAATGCTTATGGAGGGGTGCGGATGGCCGCAGGTTGTTGTTGCGAATCGAGAAATATTTCCGCAGCCCGCTGTGACCGTCTAACCGGGGCGCGCCGCGCGGGGTATCATCGCATTCATGCGGATGCAAGTTGCTTTGCTCTTTCTAACCTTGCCGCTGGCGGCGGCGGACCCGGGCGTCGAGGGACTGCGGGAGGTTCTCGGATTCTACAGACAGAACGTGGTGGAAGCGGTGCAGAAAACGCCGGAGGGTGACCTGGACTTCCGGCCCGTGGCCGAAGTGAACAGTTTCCGCGAGATGGTGGGGCATATCGTGGACGCACAGTATTCCATCTGTGCGACGGCCAAACAGGAGAAGAATCCGCAGGCGGAGCGGATTTTCAAGAAGGTCCTCGCCAAAGACGAGTTGGTGCGGGCGCTTCAATCCTCGTTTGCGTATTGCGATGACGCGCTGGCGAGCCTGGATGCGGCCAAACTGGCGCAGCGGGTCAAGAGCGGCTCGACTGAACGGGCGGTCTCCTATCACGCCGTACACGCCGTGGAACACACCGCGCTACACTACGGCAACCTGATTACTTATATGCGGCTGCGCGGCATCGTTCCGCCCGAAACGGAACGGCGCAATCAGCGGACGGCCGTGCCCGCCAAGGCTCTCTGAGCCGGCGCTCACGGCGCAGCTGCTTCGTCGAGAAAGCACTCGGCGTCCCGGAGCCGCAGGACAAGCTGGGCCGGATGTTTTGCCGGGTCGAGCGGACCTTCCAACACGTCGCGTAACGGCGCTTTCTTATCGGCTCCGGCGGCGAGCAGAAAACAATGTCTCGCCGACAGCAGGACACGCGGCAGGAGCGTGATTCGCCACTGCGACATCTTGGGAACGTAAACCGCGGCGGTGAGTCCGGCGCGGTCGGCGGTCAGCGGTTCGCCGGGAAAGAGGCTGGCGGTGTGGGAGTCCGTGCCGATGCCCATGTGCACGAGGTCGAAGACGGGTTCGGCGCCGGCAAAGAAATCGCGGATGTTGGCGGCGTATTTTTCGGCCGCCTGGTGAGGCTCCAACTCGGCGGGAATGCGGTGGATGTTCGATTCCGGAATCCCGGCCGGCCGCAGGAGATTCTCGGCGGTCATGCGGTAATTGCTCTGCTCATGGTCCGGCGGAACGCCACGCTCGTCGACCCAGAAGATGTGGACACGGTTCCAGTCGACGGGCAGGCGCGCCAATTCCTGAAACATCAATTTGGGCGAACTGCCGCCGGACACGGCGATGGCGGCGCGCGCCAGGGGCGAGACGAGTCCGGCAACGGCGCGCGCGCAGGCTTGGGCGGCGGCGGGCGCGTCGGGGAAGCGCCGGATCACGGCGCCTCCAGAAGCTTTGCCGCCTGGCGCCACGATTCCTCGAAAATCACGTCGCGGCCGGCAATCGAGATCTCCTCGCGGAGCAAGTCCGACTGGCTCAGCAGCGGGAAGCGAAGATGAGCGGAGACGCCGTCCATGGAAACGTCCACACCCACGCCGGGCGGGCGCCGCAGCGTCATCGCGCACTTGCCACCCGCCAGGGTGACTTCACGAATCCGGCCCATGGCGGGATCGGGCGAAGATTCTTCGAGCGCTTTCCAACGGACGTTGATGACGGGCAGGCAGCGCTTCAACCAGCCCGCCAGGTAGGCGGCGGTGGTGGGAATTTCCTTTCCCGCATAGGCCATCTCCACGTCCCGCACTTCGCTGGCCTGCCCGGACATCCGCGGGGTCAAAAACAGCCGGTTGAGGATCTCGCGCCAGCGAGTGATGCGCGTCCAGGCGAGGTCGGCGACATGGAAAGGACCGGCTTGAAGGCGCGTCAGCGTGGCTATGGCGGCCGCGGCGGATGGACGCATCTTGCCGTCGATGATGACTTTGTTGGCCAACCGGAGCAGCGCCGGGGGTATCGATTCCGGGCAGCGGCACCAGGCAACGACCGGCAAATCGGGAACCGTCAGGCCGAGAATCACGCTTTCTAGCTGCTCGACGGTATCGGGCGATGCGTCGAGAACGATCTGCTCGGCGCAGATCTGCTGGCGTTTTCCAGCCGGCATCCAACAGGCGACTTCGACGCGGCCGTCCATGGCTCCGGTCTGGTCTTCGTGCAGGCGCAGGAGGATGGTGCGGCTGGGGTGCTCGTGGTTGAGCTCGGCGACAGTCGCACCGAGGTCCTGGGGGCTATCGGCGCCGCCCGCCACGACAAGGAAGGTCATGGAGCAGGCGCGTAGCACTCCTCCGGATTGTTCCGTACCCAAGAGGCGCCAGGACTCGGCGAGTTCGGAGCGCAATTTACCCGCGTCCACCACCGCCATGGCTATGGAACCCTCCAGACGTGGCCGCGGCGCTTCAACATCTCATCCGCCGCGGCCGGTCCCCAACTGCCCGCGGCGTAGTTCGGAAAATCAAACCGCGTGGAAGCCCAGACGTCCATGATGGGCTGGACAGCGATCCAACTGGCATCGACCATGTCCTGGCGGGTGTAGAGCGTGGCGTCGCCTTCCAAGGCGTCGAGCAGCAGCGTCTCGTATGCGGACGGAGAACGCGCGCCGAAACTCGTGCCGTAGTTGAAATCCATGGTGACGGGGCGGAGCTTCATACCCGCGCCCGGATGCTTGGATGAAAAGCGCAGCGAGATGCCTTCCTCGGGTT
>JADZCI010000020.1 GCA_020851655.1 Bryobacterales bacterium | reverse complement strand
TGATCGATTAGCGGATACCCCGGTTCGAAAACCCAGGAGGGATCGCCATGCTTGGCCATCAGGCGGTCCAGGAACCAGGATTTCTTGTCCCGGTCGTGATAGAGAATGCGGACCGGGCCGAAGACGACCACGCTCGCGTACACCAGCGCCGAATCGCAAGCAAACCGCTTGCCGTGTTGCAGCGGCCCGATCTCGGAAACCTCGACACAGATTCTCCGATCACGCTGGACGTTGGTGAGGAAGTGCCCTTGGTGCGCGCCCGTATGCAGGTAAAGAAGGTCTCCGCCTTCGTACACGTACACCAGCGGCACGACGTACGGCCAGCCGTTCTCATCAACCGTACCAACATGGGCCGTCATCTGCCCGCGCAGAAATTCCCTCGCTTCCGCGTCGGGCATCTGGCGTTTGCCGCGAACCATCCGGCCGCGCAGGTCGGAAACGTTAGGGGACTCTTCTACACTCGACATGGACTAATCGGGCCGGCATCCTTCCATTCCATCAGCGCGCCATGCACGGTCCGGATCACCTCCTCGGGATGAAACGGCTTCACCAGGAGATTGTAGCCTCCAAGATTCAGCATCTCCGCCCATAGTGCTTCATCAGCGGACCGCGAGGCCAGGATAAATACTGGCGGCTCGCCGCGGGTCCGCAGCCGGTTCCAGATGTCCCTCCACTCTCCATCAGGAAAGATGCGGCCGCTGATGATGATGGGCGCCTCGTTGCGCTCAACCGCCTCGATCGCTCCGGCGCAAGTCCGGGTCCAGATCAGGTTCCAACTGCACGGGCCCACAATCCGTTCCAGGTCCTGCTGGTCCTGCTCGTGCCGGAATGCCGCCACCATCGTCGCCCGCGACGTAGCACGCTTGCCGATATGCTTGACCAGCCACTCACTGCGCGACTGCGTGGCTGTGATCATCGGTTCCATTGCACCTCCCTCTTCAGTTTGCTTACGGAAGCGTCAATTTCCAATGATCCGTTTGTCACCTTACCCGGGACGTTTGATTTTCCGCATTTTCAGATCAGGCCGCGTTGCATGGCGTGCATCACCGCCTCAAGACGGTTGTGCGTCCTCAGTTTCTCGTTGATGCTGTGGAGGTGATTGCGAAGTGTCGGCAACGTAATCCCTAGTTCGCGCGCAATCTCGGCCGAGTTCTTGGCCTTGGCGAATAATCGCAGGATCCGGCGTTCCTGGTCCGAGAGCGGCGACACCGGCGCTTTGCCGTCTATCTCTCCGGCGGTCGCCGCCAGTTGTTGCGAGATCTCCACCATTCTGTCGACCAGTTCCTCTCTCTGCTTGCGGTGGGAAATGTCACGCGCCAGGTGCACAATCAGCCGGCGGTTGCGGCGAGGCTCGTCGAAAACGATCGTCGACACGTTCACCCACAGCCGCTCGCCGGAGCGGGTCCTTACATGGAGGTCGAAATCCGGCATGACCATGTTCTGCGCGGCACAAGTCTGAATGCTGCAGTCTCCCTTGCAAACTTTCGTCCCCATCGCCCCGAGCCCGTCCAAGACTTCATAACAGGTGCGATTGACGGCTTCCGCCGCCGGGTATCCAAAGATCTGCTCCGCCGATTTGCTCCACCAACAAATCTCGCCTTCCTGGGTGACAGCGAACGCCGCATCCGCGGTCCGCTCGAGGAATGCAAAAAGTTCAAACTCGAGCATCGGAATCCTCCAGCAGAGTGTTCTGAGACTAAGCTTGATTATCGCGCGTCCGCGTTGGTGAAAGTTCGTTCATCATGATGCGCCGTTGCAGCAACGTGGCGCGGCGATAGAGAACCATTCCCCGTAGCCGCCACTACGATTTGTAATGGGCCGGTTGGTCGGCCGCCGCCAGCGGGTTGGCGCCCGGCGGCGGACTCGGAGGATGGCGGGACTGGTTGCGCTCGTGACCGGATGCGCCGCTGTGGCGGGATTCTGGCTGGCACAGGCGGTTTCGCACGACCGCCGCAAATCGCAAACAGTTGAGTTCGTTAGCCGAAAACCGTTCTGGCCCGGCTACAGCGTGCCGCCTTTCGCCGAACGCGGCAACCGGATTGTCTATCCACACTCGGTGATTCCGGGTGGCATCGGGAGCGCTGAGGAACTCAGACTATACGCGGCGCGCGATGGCGCTGTCGCCGAGCACTACCGGCGATTTCGATACGGAGCGGCGCGGATGGTTCGCCTGGATGCCGAACGGCGGGCCTATGTCTCCTATCGCAACAAACACGGTATCTTCTGGACTCGTAAGAAGGTGCTTCTCAAGAAGGGAGAACTGCTCATCACCGATGGGCGGACGCTGGTTCGTACACGGTGCGGCAACCAGGTGTGCGAAACGCCACAGACTCCCGTCGCGATGGTGGACGAACCGTCATGGCGTGAATTGGACACCCCGGCGCCCGCGGCGTGGACGCCCGCCCCCGAGATGGAACCGTTTCTGGCTGACCTTGCGCCGCTAGCTTCTGAGGAGACCGCCAGGCCGGCGGCGCCCTACCTGTTGGACGCTCCTATGGAGGGGTGGCTCCATCCGTCGAGGGGCGGCACGAGCGGCGGCGCAGGGGGAGCTGGTGGGGCTATCCCCGGAGGTAGCCGGCCGGTAGACGTCACCTATCCGCCGCCGGGCGTACCGGGCGACTCTACCTTGCCTTCGCCGGCCGGGCCACAACCGGCTCCCGTTCCCGAAGCCGGGGGTGAACTGGTGCTCTTGCCTGGCAATCAACAGACCAATCCGGAGACTCCGGGGACTCCGGCGCCGTCCGCGCCCGTCATCGACGAGATCACGTACCCGCCTAACACACAGGTTCAGCCGGCACAGCCCGGCACAGGCGGAGGCAGCGGGCCGGGGAAGGTGGCGCCATGGGAGCAAGGACCGCCGCCGGGTCCTCAAGCGCCGGCGGTTCCTCCAACCGGTGAGTTAGTTCCGCCGCCGGCGCCGGGCGGCAATGGCGGCGGAGTGAACCCCGCGCCAGAGAGCGTGGTCCCCGAACCGTCAACCCTCCTTCTGGTCTCGCTCGGTGCGCTGCTGATACCGCTCCGGTTGTTGTGGCGGCGGTCGAGGGACCAGTCGGCGCCGCGCAGCGACGAACCCACAAAGGTCCCCGCCAGCGGCTCCGCCACGCTGTGATAGGATGCCCCCAAGCGACTGGGTTCCTCCCAGGCGCAAGTGCAATGCAGGGGGTCCCAAATGCGGACTACGATAGCAGCTCGTCTGCTCCTGCTCAGCATGGTGCTGGCTATGTACCAGACATCAGCGCAGGAGTTTCGGGCCACCATCTCCGGTCATATCTATGACTCGTCCGGGGGTGCTGTGCCCAACGCCAAGATCCAAGTTGTGAACTTGGCGAACAGTGAAACCACCAATGCCACGTCGGATACTTCAGGCACGTACACCGTGCCGTTCCTTCGTCCAGGCGAATACAAAATAACCGTCACCGCCAGCGGCTTCAAGACCGCCGTCCGCGACAAGGTCACGCTTCAAGTGGCGCAAGTCAGCGGTATCGACATCACTCTTGAAGTCGGATCGTTGAGCGAATCGGTCGAAGTGACGGCCGATGCCGCCTTGTTGGAAACGCAAACCGCGTCGCGCTCCGGCGTGGTTACCAACCAGCAGGTGGCGGAACTTCCGCTGAACGCGCGCAATCCGTTCATGCTGGGTGTGATGATGCCCGGCGTCACGTTCCGCGGCGCCGCTATCTGGCAGCGCCCGTTCGACAACGGCGCGATCGCGCAATGGTCCGTCAACGGCAGCCGTGATTCGTCAACCGAGTTCATGATGGACGGCGCTTCCAACAACGGACAGGCTGGCGGCAACAACATCGCCTACGTGCCCATCGTCGATGCCGTCCAGGAATTCTCCATGCAGTTAAACCTGTACAACGCCGAGTACGGCAAGACGGGCGGCGGCATCATGAACGTCGTCCTGAAGAGCGGCACGAACCAATTCCACGCCACCGGGTGGGAGTTCATGCGCAGGACGCCGCTCGACGCCAACACATTCCAGAACAATGCCATTCCCGCCAGCGCGTCGAATCCGTCGGGCGGCGCGCCGCGGCCCAATCACTACCTCGATCAATACGGCTTCCAGCTCGAAGGTCCTGTCTATATTCCAAAACTGCTGAAGAAGGACGCTCCCGTAAAGCTGTTCTACCTCGGCAGCTTCGAGAACTACCGTGAAGGCACGCCCAACCCGCTGTTCGTTTCCTACCCGGAACCGGAAATGCGCCAGGGGGACTTCTCCAAGTTGACCAACGCCAGCGGCCAGCCGATGACCATCTACAACCCGTTCGACTGCACCGCCAACTGCGACACCAACCCGGTCCGGTCGCCCTTTCCGGGCAATAAGATTCCCGCGAGCATGCTGAATCCGATCGCGCTCAACGTGACCAAGTACATGCCGCTGCCGAACCGTCCGGCGCCGGCTGGAACGCGGTATGCCAACTCCAACCTGGCGCTGCCGGGCTACTTCGATGCGGACAAGTTCTACAACCTGATCCTGAAGTTCGACTGGAACTTTGGGGACAGGCATCGCGCCTTCTTCCGCCATGCGTCGAACGATCGCACAGAGGACCGCGCGGTGAACGGCATTGACAACAAACCGGGTACCGACGGACAGCAGCCTTTCCAGCGCATCAACGACGCTTACGCCATCGACTACGTCGGCACACTCACCCCGACCCTGGTCATCAACTTACGCGGTTCGTATAACCGTTTCATCGAGAAGGGCTTCGGGCGGGCCAATGAAGGCTTTGACGTGTCGTCTTTCGGCCTGCCGCAATCGCTGATCAGCCAGTTGCCGGGGCCGATCTACTTTGGCCGCTGGAATTTCTACAGCGGAACCAGCGGGAGTTCGGGCGTGTACAACTCCCTCGGCCGAGGCCAGAGCAACAACTACACCAACTCTTATCAGCTTTCGGCAAGCATTACCAAGATCTGGGGCAAGCACTCGATGAAGGGTGGCGTGGATATCCGCCAGATCAATTACCTGATTCAGAACACCGGCGACATTCTGGCCTTCAACAACTACACCTCCTACACCCAGAAGAGCTGGAACCAGGCGGACGCCACCAGCGGCGACCCCTATGCGGCGTTTCTGCTTGGCCTGCCGGACGGATCTTCAAACTACCCGCTGTTTCCGTGGTGGAGAAACTGGTACACCGCCTTTTACTTCCAGGACGACTGGAAGATCGCGCGGCGGCTGACGATCAACCTCGGACTCCGCAACGACCTCAACTACCCGGCGAACGAAAAGTGGAACCGCATGAACGGTCCGTTCGACGCCAATGTTGCCAGCCCGCTGGCTTCGCAGTTCCCGCCCGCCATGCTGGCGCAGTATCCGCAACTGGCTTCACTCAAAGGCGGCATCACGTTTGCCGGCGTGAACGGCATCCCGTCCCGGCCCGCGCACCTGAACAAGAACAACTGGCAGCCACGCGCCGGCTTCGCCTACGAGATCAACTCCAAGCTGGTGATGCGCGGCGGCGTGGGCCTCTACTTCTCGAATCCGAACAACGACTATTTCCAGACCGCTGGATTTAGCACCAGCACGTCGCTCGTCAGTTCCACAGACGGCGGACGCACACCCATCCGGGACTTGTTGTCCAATCCTTACCCGAACGGAATCAGCGTCCCCACCGGGTCCTCGCTGGGCGCCCTGACTTTTGTGGGCCGCAACAACGACTGGTTCGACTCCAGTTTCCGGACGCCGCGCGTATGGTCGTTCTCTTACGGCTTTCAGTACCAGGTGAACTCATCTTCGACCATGGAAGTCACCTACGTCGGCAGCCGCTCATCCAATCTGAACATGCAGAAGGATTACAACATTCCTTCTCTGGACTTCCGCAAACAGTGCAACATCCAGGAAGGCGGAAGTCCCAACTACTGTGACCAGCAAGTCCCGAACCCCTTCAAGGGGATCAACGCGTTTCTCGGAACCAGCTATTACAGCTCCAACACGTTGTCACGCTTTCAGATGGCTCGGATCTTCCCGCAGTTTAACGGCGTCATGACCCAGCGCGGGCGGAATGATTCCAACATCTGGTACAACTCGCTGCAGGTCAGCTACAACATGCGCGTCCGCGGCGGGATCAACCTCGTCGGCAACTATAACTACTCGAAGGAAATCGAGAAGTGGGGCTTCAACGATCCGTTCAATAACGTCTACCAGCAGGGCGTTTATCTGAACGACCGGCCGCACGTATTGAAACTTACGGCCGTTTACGATCTGCCCTTTGGCCCTGGAAAGACTCTGGGCTCCGGCATTTCCAACGGGTTCGTGAAGCGCCTGATCTCGGGCTGGACGGCCAGCGCTTTCTACCAGAACTCCATGGTGGGCGAACCCACCGATCTGCCTGTCAACGTCATGATGCTGAAGGACCCCAGGACTCCCGGTGGCGGATGGGACGGCAATATCAACTTCAAGGCTTACCAGCCGCGCGCGTGGAATCCTTGCGTCCTGAGGCAATTCAACGACGGACGCATCGAACCCACGCCCACCAGCGTCTCCAAGGGTTGCGGTGCGGCGGATTCCGGCCAGTACGCCTGGTTGTGGATCGCCAATGGTCCTGCCAACGCTGGCAGCGGCGGTTCCTACGCTCCACGGTACACGCCTTTCCGGTCTTCGACGGTTCGCAAGCATCACGCCTACTTCCTGGATGCATCGGTAACCAAGATGACCACCATCACCGAGCGGTTACGGCTCCAGTTCGGGTTCGAGGCCTTCAATCTGTTCAACCACAACTACTTCGGCCGCGATTCCTACAACAGCGACCCCAACAACCCGCTGTTCGGGACCATCACCCCGTCCACGGTCTCGACACAAAACATGCTGCCACGCCAGATCCAGATTCGTATGAAACTGTTCTGGTAATTCACTGTCCGGCTCACTTCGCCGTTTCACGAGGCCGCCTTTTTTGGGGCGGCCTCGTTGTTTTCTCGCGGAAGCTTACAATATCCGTGCGCCCCGGCCCGTCCATAGGATTGAATGGACTGGGCGGCGCAAATGATAGAGCAGGACCGGCAAGTCGCCGAAACCATCGCCCGAGAACGTTCGCGGCTCTGGAAGTTCATCCGAAGCCGCATGCCGTCCCAGGAAGATGCCGAAGACATACTCCAGGAAGTGTTCTTCGAGCTTGTGGAAGCCTACCGGCTGATGAAACCGGTGGAAAAGGCGGGAGCATGGATGCTCCGGATTGCGCGCAACCGGATCACCGACTGGTTCCGGCGCAAGAGGCCGGCGAGCCTTGCCGATGTTGTGAAAGATCACGGCGGCGATGAAGCGGCTTCGCTGGAAGACTTGTTGCCCGCTCCCGGCGCGGGACCTGAAGCACGATATGCCCGGGCAATTCTGATCGAAGAACTGGTCGAAGCCCTCGATGAACTCCCGGAAGAGCAACGCGCCGTCTTCTGGGCCAACGAAGTGGAAGGCCGCAGTTTTTCAGAAATCGCGGCCCAAACGGGCGAAAACCTCAACACGCTGCTGTCACGGAAACGCTATGCGGTACTCCGGTTACGCCGCCGCTTACAGAAAGTCTACGACGAGTTTAGGAAAGGTTAGACCGACTTATGCACAGACGTTTTGGCCGGCTCTTTGGGATTGCGCTTGTGGTCCTGATCGTCTTTCTCGGCTTCGGCCAGGCGGTCCTGCACTTGTGGAACTGGCTGATGCCCGACCTTTTTGGGTTGCGCCAGATCACCTACTGGCAGTCCATCGGCTTGCTTGGATTGTCCTGGATCCTCTTTCGCGGGGGCTTTCTGGGAGCGCCGTTCGGCCCCGGAAGCCGCCAGCGCTTTGTCCGGGAGCGCTGGGAGAAAATGACGCCGGAAGAGCGTGAGCGTTTCGTCCGGGGCCTTGACTGCGGCGCCGGCAACCGTCGGGCCGATCCGCCTCTTGACAAATAATTAAGTTTTCGCTAAATTAATACCATGCCTTCACGGGCGGACGTCCTGGCAGTCCTCGCATCGCCCCGCCGGCGCGAGATCCTACGCCTGGTATGGGCCGCCGAGAAAACCGCGGGCGCGATTCATCAGGCCATGCCCGATGTTTCCTTTGCCGCCGTCTCGCTTCAACTGCGATTGCTGAAGGAGGCCGGGTTGGTGGAGTCGCGCGCCGAGAGCCGGAGGCGCTTCTACCGGGCCCGGCGCGAGGAACTTGGACCGCTGAGAGAAGTGCTGGAGCGCATGTGGGACGACAAGCTCTGGAGCCTGAAACTGGAAGCGGAACTGGAGGAGACGCGCCGCGGCCCCAGACCCCGGCGCCGCAAACGCCGGACCGCGAAACCGAGGTGATCCGATGAATCCGCTTGAGTACCAGCTTGACCGCACCGTGATTATTCACGCCAGCCCGGCCACCGTGTTTCGTTTCTTCACCGACAGCGCCCGTTGGGCGCGGTGGTGGGGAGAAGGATCCACCCTTGAAGCATGCGCGGGCGGCAAGGTTTACATCAAGCATCCCGGCGGGGTAGAGGCGGTGGGCGAGGTTCTCGAAGTCAGCGCTCCGGAACGCATTGTTTTCACGTACGGGTTCGTAAGCGGCAAGCCCATTCCGCCGGGCAGTTCAGAGGTAACAATTCGGATTGAACCGCACCCCGAAGGGACGCGGCTTCACCTGGTGCACGAGTTTCCGGAGCCCGGCGTCCGGGACGAGCATGTACAGGGGTGGAGATTCCAGTTGGCGCTATTCGGCAACGTGGCATCGGAAGACGCGTTTGCCGGGTCGGCTTCCCTGGCTGACGCGTGGTTCGAGGCATGGACCATCCCCGGCGACGAAGCGCGGCTGGCGGCGTTCGCCTCGATCACGACGCCGGATGTGACCTTTCGTGACCGGCACAGCTTGCTCGAAGGCGCCGGCGACCTCAGCGCGCACGCCGCCGCCGCTCAGCGCTTCAGGCCGGGAATCCGTATGCGAAGGACGGGTGAGGTGCGCCACTGCCAGGGCATGCTCCTTGTGGACTGGTCTGCCGCTGGAGCCGATGGCG
>JADZCI010000019.1 GCA_020851655.1 Bryobacterales bacterium | reverse complement strand
TTTTCCGGAATTCCGCGCGTACTCAATTGAACCGCCAGAATTCATCGTTCCGCTCGGAGGTCTGACGGTTTGGCGCGGTGCTGTCATCAGCGGCGAAGTGTGGGAAGCACTTCGATTTCGCGCCGTCCGCGCAGCCCGGACTTCGCTTGGTCAACGAACTCCGGGCTCCCTACGTGTCCAAGACAAAGGTTGAGGAGGCCCGGCGTGATACGCTCGACACGGTATGACCGATCATGTGTTTGTTGTGGCCCATTTCACGGCCAAGCCGGGCCGCGCGGCCGAGTTGCGTCCCGTTATCGCGGCTTTTGTTGCCCCCACACGGCACGAGAAAGGCTGTATTCAATACGACCTTTGTGCCGATGCGGACAACCCGGAAAAATTCACGTTTGTCGAACAGTGGGAGTCGCGGGCTGATCTGGAGGCGCATGGACGATCGGCTCATATCTCGGCGGGACGCGAGAAGTTGCCGGATCTGTTGGCCGAACCGGCTTGGGTTCAGGTGGTACGCAAAATCGTCTGATCTGTCCGGTCAGCCGCTACGGTCCGAAACAGAGCAGTCTGCCGTCCTGGGTCGCCGCGACAATGCGGGATCCCGACATCGCGGGCGAAGCGCTGATCGGCGAGCCGGCTTCGAACTCCCAGGTCTTCTTGCCGGTCGGCAGATCAATGGCGTAAAGCCGTCCGTCGCCCGAGCCGATAATCACGCGGTTGCCGGCCACCAAGGGCGAACTGTCGACCCGCGACCTGGTCATGTACGTCCACAGCGCCTTGCCGGTCCGGGCGTCGAGACAGTGGACCATCTTGTCCCGCCCGCCCAGAATCACTTTGCCGTCCACGTACGCCGCCGAAGAGTAGAACGGGAACTTCCGGTCGGGGTGCTGGTATTCCCAAATGATCTTCTTGAGCTTTAGATCGACGCCCAGGACATTCTCGTTGTGCGTTCCGAAGTAGACTTTGTTGTCGTGGAAGACCGGTGAAGATGCTGTGTAAGCCCCGATTTTGACCTGCACGACTTCTTTACCGTCGGCGATTCGAATGCCGCGCACGAAGCCATCGCAGCCGGCGATGTAGGCCACGCCGGAGTCGATGCTGGCGGTTGAATGAACCGGTCCCGCGGTCTTGATGGACCAGATCAACTTGCCGGTTTGGGCGTCCAGCGCGTAGAGGCTGCCGTCATAGGAACCGGCGATCAGTTTGCCGCCGGAAACGACGGGTGAGGATTTCACCTCCGAGGCGGTCTTAAAGATCCACAGACGGTGTCCGTCGCCGGCATGGACTGCGTGAACCGTGCCGTCCATGTCGCCGATGTAGACGACGCCGTTGGCAACGCTCGGAGAAGACTCGCCGATCATGTCCGCCGCCTTGTACTTCCATTTGAGTTTCCCGGTGGCGAGGTCGACGGCGACGAGGTCACCGTTGCCGGCGCCGGCGTAGACGACTCCGCCGGCTATTGCCGGAGACGACTCAAAGACGTCGCCCCCTTCCCATGTCCACTGGAGCTTGAGCTGCGCCGGCGGTTGAGTGGGACTGACTCCAGTGAGGTGCGGATTGCCCCGGAACTGCGGCCAGTCCTGCGCCCGGCACGCCATGATAAGCAAAGCCGCCGCTAGTAGGCGCATCGATAGATCTCCAGGGCGCCGGCTGCATCAAACGCTCTCGGGTTGAACCTTCCTGTCCACTGCTCGGCGGCGCGTTCAGCAAGCTCCGGTAGGTCTTCCTGTGTGGCTCCGGCCTGGCGCAGGATGGAAGGCAGTTTCCCGGCGGCGGCGAAAGCGGTAAGGCGTTCGGCGAGGTTCGGAGCGAGCTCCGAGTACCGCGCATCGGCGTTCCAGCGGACGACATGAGGCAAGAGTATGGCAAGCGCGCGGCCATGAACCGTGCCGTAGCGCTGAGTCAGGGGATTGGAACAGGCGTGGGCCGCGCCGAGCATCGATTGCTCGATCGCCCAACCCGCCACATAGGAACCCCACTGCATTGCCGATACCGCCTCGATATCTTCAGGATGCGACAGAAAGCGCTCGTAGCTGGCCGAAAGAATGCGCCATGATTCCAGGCTCAACATCCCCGACAAAGGCGTGCGCCGCGCGGTGACCCACGTCTCCACCGCATGCGCGATGGCGTCAAATCCCGATGTGGCGCGCACGTCGAACGGCTGCGTCAGGCATAGCTCGGGGTCGAGGATGGCGATGCGCGGCGCCGCCCCCGGCGTCCCACAGGCCATCTTGCGATGCGTTTGCGCATCGGAGATGAGGGCGTAACTCTGAGCTTCGCTTCCGGTCCCCGTTGTGGTCGGAACCGCGATCAGCGGGATAAGGCCGCGCGTGTTCTTGCCGTACCCCCAGTAGTCGCGCATGCTGCCGCCGTTGGTCAGGACGAAGCTGATCGCCTTGGCCAGGTCCAGTGAGGATCCGCCGCCGAGTCCGATGATGAGGTCCGGACGGAACGGTCCGGCAACGATCCGTCCCTTCTCCGCCATGTCCGTGTTGGGATTGGCGGCAAAATCCGAGAAGGTGAGGCTCTCGATCCCCGCAGTTGCCAGGGATGCGGCCGCGCGCGCGGTGTGCCCGGCGGCGGCAATGCCGTGCTCGGAGACCAGCAGGGCGCGCGCCGCGTTCAACTCGCGGGCGAGCGAGCCCAGTTGAGCCGAACAGCCCGCGCCAAATACCACTCTGGTTCTGGCCGGGAATGTAAACGGGGTCACCGGGGCCTCGCTGCTATGCGCCGAACGTCAGCGGCCAGCGTGGGTGCGTGATACGGAATCCCGTCCTTGATCGTCCATTCGATTCCGGCATTGGGCGTGTGCGGGTAGAGCACTTTGAAGTTCTCCAGCGGATTGCCGTTTACGACAATCAAGTCGGCGAGCCAACCCGTGCGCACACGCCCCAGTTCCTTTTCCTTGCCCAGAATCCGGGCGCCGTTGGCGGTGGCGTGTTGCACAACCTTGAGCGGCGGGAATCCAGCCTCCTGGTGCAGTTCCAGTTCCCGGAGGTAACCGAAGCCGTAGATGCGATAAATGAAACCCGCGTCTTCACCCGTGCCGACGAGTCCGCCCTTCCGTTCGAAGTCGCGTACAGCCTTCATCCAGATGCGGTAGTTTTCCTTCCAGAACACTTCATCGGCTGTTGTCCACTCCACAAAAAACGATCCGTGATTGGCCAGGTTGGGTTTGAAGAACTCGGCCAGTGCGGGATGAAGATATTCACGGAAGTACGGCTGGTTTTGTGCCTTGTCGATATCGCGCGCGGCTTCGTAGATGGAGAATGTCGGATCCCATGCCACGCCTGCTTTGACCATCGCGTCGAGCACCTGATCCAGTTTTGCAGGGTCCGCTTCGCGCCAGAGGCGCCCGGCGTAACGGAAACGGTCCAGTTCGTTCGAGTAGTTGTAGGATGGCGGAAACCCCTGCACACCATCGGGCAGCGCGGCGTCCGGAATGCCATACCAATGTTCGATCGAGGTCGTGCCCCAGCGGATGTCGTCCCAGGCGTTGGTTTCTGCGACCCCGGCGTGATGCGCGCTCCGCATCTTCAATTCGCGAGCCTCTTCGAGATACCCTTGCTCGACGTCGCGCGTCGAATCGAGAAACTTGAAGCCGTCCGCCCCATCCTGGCTGAATTTCCGGATCGCTTGCCGGGCTTCATCGTAAGTCGAGGCCCGCGCCATCGGATAGAGAAAGATGCGCGGCGCCGCCAACTCTCCGGCCTCGCCACGGCTTCGCAAGACTTTCGTCTTCTGGAAGTCGCTTCCCACATCGCGCACCGTGGTGATGCCGCAAGCCAGCCAGAGTTTCAGACAGTAGTCGAACGGCATGCTGATGCCCGCGCGTTCGTCCTGAATGTGTCCGTGCAGATTGATAAGGCCGGGCAGGACCCATTTGCCCCGTGCATCGATTTCCGCCGCCGCGGCCAGTCTTCTTCCGGCCGCCGGCGGCGCGATGCGCGTAATACGGTTGCCTTCGATGAGTATGTCGCGCGGGCCGGTCACCGGCGTCGCGTTGCCTTCCACGATCAGCGCATTCCGGATCACGAGGCTCGCCGGGCGCTGGCCGTGAACCGGCGAAACCTGGCCGAAGGCGCAAGCCGAGGCCAGGAACGGCAGACAATATCGAATCACTTCCTTCGAATTGTACAAAGAGCGCCCTGGATGACGCCTTAGAACGCTGGTACTGGGACACCTACATCTCGATCAGGCCGTTCCCTTACGTTTCAATCGAATCAGGCGATGCTTTCCACCTTTTTGCAATTCGCATATCTTCAGGTGCTTGACCTGCTGTCGACAATAGCTTTTCTTATGGGGGGGACGCGGGAGGGCAATCCTCTCGTGGAATGGGCGATGCGTTTGACCGGAACGGCGTTGGGAGGACTAGTCCTGGTCAAAGGCATCGCCCTGGGTATCGGGCTGTTCTGCGTGTTCACCCGGCGCGCGTCGTTGATGACCAAGATCAACGTCGTATACGCTGGTGTGGTGGTATGGAACCTCAGCAGCATCATCCTCACGATGTCCATGCGGGGTTAGCCGCGGCCGGCGCGGGAGGCGCGCTCAGTATACTGAGTGTTTCGCGTGCTGCTCAGTATCCTGATCCCGGTCTATAACGAGCGAACTGTAGTCGAAACCAGCCTTCGCCAGGTTCTGAACGCCCCTCTGCCCGAGGATGTCGAGCGCGAACTCATCATTGTGGACGATTGCTCGAAGGATGGAACCTGGGACATTCTCCAAGGTCTCGCCGCGAAGGATCCTCGCATCCGGCTGTTCCGCCACCAAGTCAACCGGGGCAAAGGAGCGGCGGTCCGGACCGCGATCGGGCACGCCGAGGGCGATTTCTGCCTGGTCCAGGATGCCGACCTCGAGTATGACCCGAACGAGTATCCACGCCTGCTGCGCCCGCTGCTGGACGGGCGCGCCGACGCGGTGTTCGGTTCGCGTTACCTTGCCGGCGAGCAGACGCGCGTGCTGCCGTTCTGGCACACGATGATCAACAAGTTTCTTACGCTGGCCAGTAACCTCTTTAGCAACCTCAATGTCACCGACATGGAAACCTGCTACAAGGTATTCCGGACCGACTTACTGAAGAGCATTCCGATCCGTTCCGACCGGTTCGGTTTCGAGCCCGAGATCACCATGAAGTGCGCCAAGCGGCGGCTGCGCATCTACGAGGTCCCGATCAGCTATCACGGCAGGACATACGAAGAAGGGAAGAAGATCGGCTGGCGGGATGGAGTCAAGGCGCTGGGAGTCATTCTGAAGTTCTGGCTGATTGACGATCTCTACGCCGAGCCGTTCGGCAAGCGCACGCTGGTCAACCTGACCCGCACGCCGAAGTACATCGAGTGGATTGCGAATCTGGTGCGGCCGCAAGTGGGCGACCGCGTACTGGAATTGGGAGCCGGCATCGGCAACTTTGCGGGCGTGCTCATGGGCAGGCGGCTGCGATACTGTGCGACGGATTCCGACGCGGTCTACCTGCACGCCTTGCGCAACCGTTTTCTACGGACGCCGAACGTGGAGGTGCGGGAACTCCCTCCCGGAGACCCGGGCGCGTATGCGCCGCTCGAAGGCGCCTTCGATACGGCTCTCTGCCTGAACGTCCTCGAGGGGCTCGCTGACCCGCCCGTTGCGCTGGCCGGACTGCGCGCCGCGCTTAAGCCCGGCGGGCGGCTCATCGTTCTTGCGCCGCTGGGACCGTCGCTCTATGGCCCGGTGGACAAGGCGCTGGGACAACTGCGGCGATTTGGCCGTGCGGAAATCGTGGGCCTCATCGAGAAATCCGGATTCCGGATCACCCGCACACACGAGATCAACAAAGCCGGCCGTCCGGGATGGTGGCTTCACAGCAGGTTGCTCAGATCCAGCCGGATTTCCAAAGTCTCACTCAAGCTCTTCGACAAGTCCGTGTGGATCTGGCGGAGGCTGGACCGGATGTTGCCCTGGAGCGGCTTATCCATCATGGTCATCGCGGAGCGCGGAGAATAAAGCGCCATGCTTGGCGTCGGGCTCGATTTTGGCAGCCGGACACTCGGGCGTTACGAGATTCCCGAGCCTGTGAGGACGGCGCCTGGCCACGTGCTGTTGCGTGTGCTCGAAGCCGGCGTTTGCGGAACGGACCGCGAATTGTCGCGCTTCCGCTTTGGTGTTCCGCCCGCCGGCGAGGAAATCCTGATTCTCGGCCACGAAGCTCTGTGTGAAGTGGTCGAGCCGGGCGGCGGATTGGCGAACGGCGACCTGGTGGCGCCGTTGATCCGCCGTTCTTGCCAGCCGGCGTGCCGGTCCTGTGCCCGCGGGCGCCGCGACCTTTGCCTCACGGGCAGCTATACCGAACGGGGCATCGTGGGCTTGCACGGCTATTTCACTGAGTTCGCCGTGGATGACGCCTCGGACCTGCTGCCGGTTCCGGGCGCCTTGGCGGATGTCGCGGTTCTGCTGGAGCCGCTCAGCGTCGTGGAAAAGGCGGTACAGGCGGGCTTGGCGGCGCATCCCGGCGAACCGGAGACCGCCCTCGTTCAGGGCGCCGGCCCCATCGGCATCCTGACCACCCTGGTCCTGCTGCAACGTGGCTTGCAGGTGGTTGTCTGGTCGGCTGAATCGAGCGATGATCCTCGCGTCCGGCTGCTTTGCGAGGCGGGTGCCCGTTACACGGCTGGAGCGCCCCCGGCCTCAGACTTGGTTTTTGAAGCCACGGGCGCCTCCGCGCCGGCGCGGGCCGCATTCGAACGCTTGAATCCGCTCGGCGTTCTGGTGCTGATCGGCGCTTGTGATTTCCCGACCGAGTTTCCGGGCGTCCGGATGGTGGTCGCCAACCAGACTGTCCTCGGCGTGGTCAATGGCGCCAGGCAGCACTTTGAGCAAGGCGCCGCCGACTTGATGAAGATCGATAGACGATTTCTCTCCGGCATGATCGCGCGACGCAAGTGGAGCGAATTACCCGAGACGATTCTCTCGGTTCCGGCCGAGCCGAAGGTCGTCCACGTCGCCGGAGCCTGAGTTTACCCGCCCTCGGGCAAGGATTCCAGCGAGACCCTCGACATTTTTTACACTGGAACTATAGATGAGCTTCAAGTTTCGACACGCCATCTGCAACGAGGCGTACCAAGGCTGGGATTTTGCGGAGGCGTGCCGCAGCATGAAAACGATTGGCTATGAGGGAATCGAGATTGCGCCATTTACCCTGGCCGACAATCCCGCGACCATTCCAGCGGCCGACCGGTCGCGCTACGCCCGGATCATTCGCGAGGAAGGGCTAACCTTCGCCGGGTTGCACTGGCTGATGGTGGCGCCGAAGGGCTTGCACGTGACGACGGCAGACGACGCGCTCCGGCAGCGAAGCTGGACGCACATACGGAACCTGGTCGACCTGTGCGCGGACCTCGGTCCCAGGGGCGTTATGGTGTTCGGTTCGCCGCACCAGCGCGGCACGACCGGCGGCTCCACCCGCGAAGAGGCCAACCGGCGGTTTGTCGACGGTTTGGCGGAGGTCGCGCCCCACGCGCTGGAGCGAGGGGTCAGGATCCTGGTCGAAGCTCTTCCGGCCAATCAGACCGATGTTGTGCTCTCGCTCGCTGAGGCGGCTGGCATCGTCAATCAGATCAACAGCCCCGCCGTTCGCACGATGTTCGACACGCACAATGCCGTGGATGAAACCGAGCCGCACGCGCAGCTCATCGCCAAGTACTTCCCTCTGATCGAGCATGTACATGTGAACGAGATCGATGGCGGACACTGCGGGACCGGGGACTACGACTTTAAGCCGGTTCTCGAGGTCTTGAAGCGCCTGAGTTATCGCGGCTGGGTCTCGCTGGAAGCTTTCAAGTTCGATCCGGGCTCGGAAACGATCGCTCGCGACTCGCTTCAGTATTTGCAGTCGAGGATCGAGGAACTGAACTGAATGAACCGATATCTCGTCACCGGTGGAGCAGGCTTCATCGGCTCAATGGTGGTCCGTCTCCTGTTGGAGCGGACGGACCGCGTGGTCGTCGTGGACGACTTTTCCTCGGGCAAAGAAGAGAACCTGCGCGAGGTTGCTTCCGGAGTCGATCTGCGCGCGGCCGATATCCGCCATTTCGACCGGATCGAAGGCCATTTCCGGGGGATCACGCATGTTTTTCATCTGGCGGCGATCCCGTCGGTGCCGCGTTCGATCACCGAACCCGTTCCCTCGCACGAAAGCAATATCGACGGGACCTTCAATGTCCTCCGCGCTTGTGATCAGGCTCGGACGCGGCGAGTGGTGTATGCCGCCTCATCGTCGGCCTACGGCGATACCGAGGTGCTGCCGAAAACCGAGTCGATGACGCCGGATCCGCTGTCGCCGTACGCGCTGCAAAAGCTGGTGGGTGAATACTATATGCGCCTTTTCACCACCTGCTTCGGCGTCGAGACGGTTTCGCTCCGGTTCTTCAACGTGTATGGTCCGCGGCAAGACCCGACGAGCCAGTATTCCGGCGTGCTCTCCGTGTTCATGTCGAGTCTGCTCGATCGCAGGGCGCCCACGATTTTTGGCGACGGAGAGCAGTCGCGCGATTTTACCTACGTCGAGGATGTCGCCGGCCTTTGCCTGAAGGCGGCGGAGGCGCAAGGTGTCGCCGGGCGCATGTACAACGCCGGCAACGGCGGCCGCTACACCCTGAACGAGATCTGGCGGGAACTGTGCCGCATGGAGGGTGTCTCGATTCAGCCCAAGTACGGTCCGCCGCGCGCCGGCGATGTGCGCCATTCGCAGGCCGATACGGCGGCGGCCAAACGGGACCTCGGCCATTCTCCCCGGTTCACCATCGAACAGGGACTCAAGCAGACGCTCGATTGGTACCGTCAAAGTCTGAAGCCGGCCTGATACAATCGAGTACAGAAACGGATATGTTTCTCCAAAATCCGAACGAGCAGAACTTTCTCCTGACGTCGGTCGATTACGTCTTCAACTGGGCCCGGAAATCCTCGGTATGGCCGCTGACTTTCGGCCTGGCATGCTGCGCCATCGAGATGATCGCTTCTTCGGCGTCGCGGTTCGACATCGCCCGGTTTGGCGCGGAGGTGTTCCGCCCGAGCCCCCGGCAGAGCGACCTGATGATCGTGGCGGGAACGGTGACGCTGAAAATGGCGCCGGTGCTGAAGCGCATCTACGACCAGATGCCGGAACCGAAATGGGTTATGGCGATGGGCGCCTGCTCGAGCGCAGGCGGACCGTTCAACACCTATTCGGTGCTTCAGGGTGTCGACCGGGTCGTCCCCGTCGACGTATATGTGACGGGTTGCCCGCCGCGTCCGGAGAATCTCTTCTACGGGCTGCTGAAGTTGCAGGACAAGATCGACCAGATGACCCTGGTGAAGCGTCCGACCGATGTCCGGCTGGACGAGTCCATGCTGGAAGACTTCAAGCGCCAGGTCATGGTGGCGCAGACCAAGAATCCCGCCGCGTGAGCTTGTACCTCGACCCGGCGGGATACTTCCGGTCCCCCTTGTTGGACCAGGTAGAGTGGCTGCGGCACGGCTTTGGGACGGTCCAGGCTTCGCTTCCGGGCGAACCGCTGTGCCTCCAGCAGGTTCACTCCGACCGTGTCGTTGACTCCAGCGAATGGACACCGGGCTGTGAGGGAGACGCTCTGATTACCAGCCGCGCGGGTGAGCAACTGGCGGTAAAAACTGCCGACTGTGTGCCAATTTTGCTAGCCGATACGGAACAAAAGGTGATTGCCGCAATCCACGCCGGCTGGCGCGGTACTCTGAACCGGATTCTGGCCCGGACCATCGAGCGTATGGGACAAGAGCGCGGGAGCCGGCCCGAGGCGATTCTCGCCGCGATGGGACCCGCAATCGGACCTTGCTGTTTCGAAGTGGGTCTGGAAGTGGGGCAGGAATTCGCCGCACTGTTCCCCGAACGACACGATCTGGATGGCCGGACCCGCATCGACCTGTCCGAGGCGAACCGGCGCATTCTCATGCAGTGCGGCGTCCCCGGCGGGAACATCTCAAACAGCGCACCCTGCACGATGTGCGCCCCGGCGTACTTTCATTCCTGGAGGCGCGACCGGAGGAGCGGAGCCCGGATGTACTCCGCTATTGAAATCACCGGCTGAGGCGCGGGCAAGAACACGAAAGGCGCAGGCACTGTGGTCCTGCGCCTTTCAGCAAGTCGTTGTGCGCTTTGACGGTTAGGCGACCATCAACTCTTCGAACGTTTCGCTGTTTTCAGCCTTGCTGCGGTCTGCCAGCTCCTGGCAGGAGATGCAGTATTGCGCCCACGGTACTGCGTTCAGCCGTTTGGGATTGATATCCTCGTCGCAGCGGAGGCAGGTGCCGTAGGTCCCGTCCTCGATCCGCTGAAGGGCTAGCCGGACGTTGCGCAGCAGATGCGAGTCACGGTCCAGGTTGCGGATGGCCAGTTCGCGTTCGGCGGCGTGCTGGACTTCGTCCAGGGCATCCGGGCTCTTCTCAATCGCAATACCCTCGCGGTTACGCACGAAAGCTTCCAGTTCAGCCTGCTTAGCCTCGAGGATTTGCCGATACTTGTTCAATTCTCCCTTTGTCATAGCCACAATCTCCAGTCTTATGAATCCCTTAGATCCCTCAACCTAGCAACTAATCTGACGCAGGACGAACGGAAAGGTTTCAGAAATTTTAGCGTCCTTGCCTCAGATCCCTTAACAGTCTGCATAGTATAAACTCGCTAGGCCTGACCTCAACTCGGTTCTACGCCAAGTCGCAGTCGATCAGGATAACACACTTAGCAATTTACTTGCCACAACCTCTTGGCAGCCAACGTTCCTGGCCACCCCACGCTCGGGTCGCTTCTGCCTACCTCATATCGGCGCGTCCCCGTCAAATGATTACGCGTGAAATTCAATTGACGGAAATCTTTCATAGAAGTTTCAGGTTGAACCAAAAATCTCTTGATCTAACTCGCCCGAAGCGAATTATTTTTGCGTAATCGGGTTGACGACCTCAAGTTGCCCAAAGGTGATACCCAGGGTACGCGGATCGCCGGCCACTTTGAAAGTCCGTGCGACCTCAAGGCCTACCAGTACCTCAACGCCGGTGGGGGTGTTGGGAGGAAATGGCGCCTCAAACTCGAATTGCGGTTTCTTTTGAAGAATTTGGAGTATCGCAGCTTTTTTTCCGTTCACCGTGACCGTCAGCGCTAGCGGTCCTTGGCTGAACTGTTGGGAAGGGCACTCACCGGCGAGGCGCAGCCGTTCGCCGGCGTGTGCGGGTCCCGCCATGCGGACTGCGGCGCGCCGGCCCATCCAGCGGAAGCCCGCCTCTGCCTGGTACCAGTCGCCGCTCAACAAATCGTCGTAAATCGGTTGTCCTAGGTTGACGCTGCGCACGGCGCCGCCTTGCCACTGGCGGCGGGCGATTTCCTGATAGCGGGAGGTCGCGTCTGTGGGGGTTGGTGTGGAAAGATCCAGCACAATGGCCTGGTTGTGCAGGAGCAGACGGCGCGCGGGGCCTTCCGGCATGATGAATGGCGAGATTTCCCCCAGTTCGGGATGGGCGTCGATAGACTTTTCCGCACCCGGAACCAGCTTGACCGGCGTGTTCCCGAGCAGGCGGAACGGATTGTCGTAAATTCCGAACCAGAACGCCTCGGAACGGGCGCCGCTCAACAGAATCGTCTTGCCAGGGTTGGAGCGCATGGCGTCCCGGACGCCGAACACGAGAGCCCGGTTGATGTCTCCCAGTCCGTGACGCCAAACGAGGACTGCGCGCGTCACGGGCCAGCACAGACCCACATATGCGGCCGCAACGGCGGCAAACCCGGCCCAGGCGAACCACCCGGCGCGGCGCGTCTGAGCCGCCATCGCGCCCAGGATCAACGCGATGCCGATTGCGGGCACGGCCAGGTAGTACTCAGAAAAATGGTCTCGCAGCGGCAGAACCGGCACGAGTACGGCGGAAAACCACGCCACCCCGAACAGCGGAGTCATGTCCCGCTTCGTCAGGCGCCACAGCACATATAGCGCCAGCGCCAGGGCCATGAAAATGAACACCCAAAGCCAGACTCGATCCGGGATGCCCCAATGCGAGGTAGGGGGCAGCGAACCGAACGCCGCCTCCCAGTAGAAGAGATAAGTGCGAAGGATGGACAAGTCCCAATGCTGGGCGTAGACGCCCGCCGCCGGCTTGGGAGCAACCTTGAAATGGACCAGCGTATACAACGCCGAGGGAATCAGCAGCCACAGCGAACGGGCCAGGTCGCGCCGGGAAAAGAGCAGGCAATAGGCGATGGCGATGGCCGGATAGACCACGACAATCTCCAACGTTCCAAACCCAAGTACAAAAACAGCCAGTTGCGCATACCAATAGACGACGCGGCGCGACTCGACGTATTTCAGCAGTATGAAGAAAGCCAGCAGCAGCACAAACGCGCACTGAATCTGGTTGTAGGACGAAGCCCAGGACATGGGTGTCGCCAACCCGGGGCTGACAAGCCAGAGCAGGGCGGCGGCGGCGCTGGCCAGCGGCGGCCCCGTCAGACGCCTGGCCACGGCCTGCACCAGCAGCAGGTTGGCGAACATGGTGGCGAACACCCAGAGACGGAACGGCAGGATGTTCAGATCAAACAGGGCGCGCGAGACGAGAAACGTAAACCGTTCGCTCCACGGGCGGATGGTTCCCTGCGCCATCGGCTGGAACAGGACGCGCGGCAGGTCGCGCCAGGAATGGACCTCGGCGGTGAGCCCCAGCCAGGCGAAGTCGTCCTGCTGGTACCAAGTGTCCAGCACGGGCCAATACAGCGCCACGCAGGCCGCCAAAGGCAGCAGCCAGGCAAGCCAGCGCAGACCGGGCTTCATCTCGGTGATAGAGCCACCTCGCTGGCGACAATGCCGAGTTCGCGTGAATCCCCCGTTCCCGAAGCCAGGGCGCGATCCAGCGTAAACTCGGCGGTCACCGCGTCCGCGGTAAGAGCGGAGGCGGACACGGCGCGGGCGTACTCCGCCGGGCCGGCCTTCGAATACGTTTGCGGACTGAGCGTTTGACCTCCCGCCGCCGCCGACAAAGTCACCTGGCCCAACTTCTGTAAAACCACTTCAGGAATCGCGAACCGCAACCTCAGCATGGCGCCGTGTTGGCTGGCGTCCGGCGGCGGCCGCAGCGCGACGGCGAACTTCCGCATCGTCCAACGCCACGCGTTTTGTTCAACCGGGTGGAATCCGCGGATCAGTTGAAAGGCGTTGCCGGGGTCAGCCATCGACACCGCGCTCGACAGTCCGCTGAGATCCAGGGAGGCGGCGCTGGCCGGAGGCGTGATCTTCTTGCGCTGGCAACCCGAAACGGCTAGGACACAACTGAGGATCCACGCGGCTGCGGCGAGGGTGCGTTTTCGCATTTCTCCACTTGAACTAAACAATTGTAGAAGACCGGTCCCCCGCCAATGTCGGTCAACTTGTCTTGTGTCAGGACGTTGATGCCCCGCCCGCCGGGACTGCGCTTGCTCCAACGCACCGACGGCGCGCGAACCACGCCGGTCCTGACGGTCGTACCGACGCGCGCGGTCAGGCTACAGCGCCCGCGATCGTTGTACACCGCTACCGTATCGCCATTGGCGATTCCGCGCGGCGCGGCGTCGTCGGGGTGGACCTCCAGGAGCGCGGTTTGCTCGTCCACCCAGCCGCGGTGGCCGAAGGTGGAGTTCAGGCTCTCGTCGTTCTTTGAGGAAACCAGTTCCAGCGGATAGCGCGCTGCCGCCGCGGTTCCCAGCCGGCTTTCCACCGGCGGCGTGTAGTCCAGGTGCTCCGCGCTCAGGTTGCACTTGCCGTCCGGCCTGCCGAAACCTCCTTCTTTGAACGGCAGGAAGCCGTCTCCGTTTTCCGGCAGGTTCAGGCGCACGAAGTGTTCCCGTTCCAGGCGTTCCAGCGTGATCCCTTCCAGGTACGGGCTTCCGCTGTCGAGCAGGGCGCGGATCATGCCGTCTTCGGATTCGTCAAAACAAGGGTCGTCGAAACCCATGCGGCGGGCCAGCGCGCGGAAGATTTCCACGTTGGAACGGCATTCGCCGGGCCGTGGCAGGGCCGGGCGCGCCATCTGCAGATAGTAGTGCCCATAGGCGAGATAGGCGTCGGTGTGTTCAAGGAAAGTGGTTGCGGGAAGCACGATATCGGCGTGGTCCGCCGTATCGGTCTGAAACTGCTCCAGCACAACCGTGAACAGGTCTTCACGGCGGAAGCCGCGCAACACCTTGTTCTGGTTGGGTGCGATGGCCGCCGGATTGGAGTTGTAGACGATGATCGCCTGGACCGGCGGACCGGCCACACTGGTGAGGGCGTGTCCGGCTTCGGCCATGTTGATGAGGCGGGCTTCCCGCCCCAGCGCCTTCTGTTGCAGGTCCGGTCTCTCAAGCGCGGCGCGGTTGACCTGAAAGGCGCCGGAGGTGGTCATCTGCAGGCCGCCGCCAGGATCTTTCCAGGAACCGGTGACAGCCGGGAGAAGCGCGATCGCCTGCGTGGCGCGGCCGCCGCGCTCGCTGCGCTGGACTCCGTAATTCAGGCGGATGGCCGCCGGGCGGGTGGTCGCGTATTCCCGCGCCAGCGAGACGATGTCCTGGCGTGCGATGCCGGTGAGGTGTTCCACGCGTTCCGGAGGGTATTCCGAGGCGCGCGCCCGCAAGGACTCGCTACCGGTGGTGAAGCGCTCCAGGTAGTCGCGGTCTTCCAGACCCTCGCCGAAAATGACATGCAGCAATCCCAGCGCCAGTGCGAGGTCCGAACCCGGGTAAGGACGCAGGTGCTTGTCGGCGAGCCGCGCGGTTTTGGTTTCCACCGGATCGATGACATAGAGGCGCGCGCCTTGCCGCCGGGCCTCGAGAATGAAGGGCCACAAGTGAACGTTTGTGCCGTGGATGTTGGCGCCCCACGCCACGATCAACCTGGAGAGGCGGAACTGTTCCGGCGCCGTGCCCAGGCGCACCCCGAGCGACTCCATCAACCCCGCTCCTCCGGCGGCCGAACAGATCGTGCGGTCCAGGCGCGACGCGCCCAGGCGGTGAAAGAACCGACGGTCCATGCCGGACCCGTTCAGGAAGCCCATCGTGCCCGCATAGCTGTACGGCAGAATCGCCTCCGGGCCAAACTCGCGGGCGATGGCTTGGAGACGGCCGGCGATTTCATCCAGCGCATCGTCCCAACCGATGCGCGTGAAGCGTCCTTCGCCTTTGGCGCCCGTGCGCCGCAGCGGATACAACAGGCGTTCCGGAGAGTACTCGCGCTCCAGGTATTGCGCCACTTTCGCGCACAGGAATCCGCGGGTTACGGGGTGCTCCGGGTTGCCGCGCAGCCGCGTGGCCTGTCCGTTTTCCACCGTGACAACCAAAGAACAGCAGTCCGGGCAATCGAGCGCGCAGACGGCATGGCGTGTCTCCCGCGCGGCTGTCATAACTTCAGACTCCCGCGCGCCAGACGCCGGACAAAGTCCAGGTCTCCGTCCAGGAAATCGTACTCGGGCAGTTTTTCCGGCGTCTCCCACCGGATCTGCTCGAAGGCGGCGCTGCGAGGCTCACCGTCATAGGAGTCCACGCGGTGGAAGATCAACAGCAGCGCGGGACGTTTTGCGGCCGAGGGCTCGTAGCGGGCCATTTCCGGTCCAATTCTTGCCTCCACCCCGAGTTCTTCGCGCAATTCGCGAACCAGAGCCTCCTTGGGCTCTTCGCCCTTTTCGACCTTGCCTCCGGGGAACTCCCATTTGAGCGCATGCCGGTCGTTGTGGAGACGCTGGCCGATCAAGACCCGCCCGTCCCTGGCCAGGATCCCAGCCACAACGATGATTGTCCTCGACATCCCCTCTGTTCCAGAATAGCGGAGGAAGACCGAAGCAGCAGCGATCGGGATGTACAGCGAAAAACTACTGGGCCACTTCAGGAATCCGCGGAATGCCGGCGAGTTGCCGCCGCCCGCCGTCAGCGTGGACGTGTCGAACCCCGCCTGCGGAGACATACTGAGGCTGGCCGCCGAGTTCCGTGACGGAAAAGTCGTGCGCGCAGCATACAAGGTTCGTGGCTGCACGGCGTCCATCGCCTGTGGCAGCGCGCTTACTGAAGCCATGGCCGGCAAGACCAGGGCGGAGTTGCGCGCTCTGGCGGCGACAGAGATCGAGGACGCCGTCGGAGGGCTGGCGGCGGAATCGAAACACGCCGCTCAACTCTGTGTCGACGCCCTGGCTGCGCTGCTGGCGCGGGCGGGGTGACGGGCTCACCTCCGCCCGCCGCCGGCTTAACTGCAAACCGCTCGCTTCACCCCATCCGGCACACCCGACTTTCGCAGAATCATCATCATCGGGCACCAGTTGGTGAAGGCCGATTGAAACAGGTTCAGGCCCACGAACGCCGTGAACAGGAAGAACCCGGGATGGACCCAATAGCCCAGCGCAACGCTGGCTACGACAAACAGGCCTGCAATAGCGCGCAGGTAGCGATCAACGGTCATGACGATGACCTCCTTTGATTGGCGATGTAGTACACGATGGGCACGGTTACGCGCGAAAGTAGCAGGGAAGCGATTTCTCCCGCCATCAGCGCGATGGCCAAGCCTTGGAATATCGGATCGAACAGAATGACGATGGACCCGACCACGACGGCGGCCGCCGTCAACACCATCGGACGGAAACGGACCGCCCCGGCGTCGATCACGGCCGCGCCGAGAGGCATCCCCTCTTTCAGCCGGAGTTCCACAAAATCGACCAGGATAATGGAGTTTCTGACGACGATTCCGGCGCCGGCGATAAAGCCGATCATGCTGGTCGCCGTGAAGAAGGCGTGCAGCAAGCCGTGTGCCGGCAGGATGCCCGGGAGCGAGAAGGGGATCGCCGCCATGATGATCAGCGGCGTGATGAACGACTGGAACCATCCGACCACCAGGACGTAAATCAGGACCAGCACCGCGGCGAAGGCGATGCCGAGGTCGCGGAACACTTCATAGGTGATGTGCCACTCTCCATCCCACTTCATGGCGTATTTTGAGTCTTCGTAAGGCTGGTGTGAAGTGAGTTGTTCAATGCGATACCCGCCGGGGACTTGGATGTCGTCGATCTTCGGTCCCAGCGCCAGGATGGCGTAGACGGGGCTCTCCATCGCGCCGGCGACGTCGGCGGTCACATACGTCACCGGCATGAGGTTCTTGTGATAAATGCTCTTGCCGGCGATGCCGCGCTCCACGCGCGCGATTTCTGAAAGGGGTACGGCGTTGCCGCCGCGTCCGATTACCTTCAGCGAACCCAGACGGGCCAGGTCCGAGCGCGAGGCGCGGTCCAGCCGGACATTGATGGGAATGTCTTCCTTTGCGCTCTCCAAGTGCAGCAATCCGGCCGGTTCGCCGGCGCCCGCCACGCGCATCGTCCGGGCCACGTCGTCGACCGAGATGCCGTTCAACGCCGCCTTTTCGCGGTCAATGACCCAACGGTCGAGGTGTTGATCGTCCTCGACGTACCAATCGACGTCAACGACACCGTCCGTTTTCTCGAAGATCTCCTTGACCTGGCGCGCCAGGCGGGTCCGCCCTTCGGCGTTGGGTCCATAGATCTCGGCGACCAGGGTTTGAAGGACCGGTGGTCCCGGCGGTACTTCGGCCACCTTGATGCGGGCGCCGGTCTGTTGGGCGATGGGGAGCAACCGCGTGCGCACCTGCTTCGCAATTTCGTGGCTCTTCAGCGAGCGCTCGCCCTTGCCGAGGAGGTTCACCTGGATGTCCGCCACGTTCGCGCCGCGGCGCAGAAAGTAGTGCCGTACCAGCCCGTTGAAGTTGTACGGCGATGCCGTCCCCACATACGTCTGGATGTTGACGACTTCGGGCTGTTGGAAGGCCGCTTCCGCCAGCAGACGGGTGACACGAGCGGTATCTTCGAGCGTCGTACCCTCCGGCATGTCGACGATCACCTGGAATTCGCTCTTGTTGTCGAACGGCAGCATCTTCACTTTCACGAACCCGATAGCAACCAGCGCGCAGGAGCCCAAAAGGAGCAGGGTCACCATAACGAGAAAACCGTATCGCGCCACCGGACGGTCGATCAGGAAATGCATCGCTTTCCTGTACCCGACTGTGAAGCGGTCCTCGGTTTGGTCGTGTCCGTGGCCGGTGTGCGGCTTGAGCAGCCGGACCGCGGCCCACGGGGTGATGACAAACGCCACAACCAGCGAGATGGTCATGGCCGCCGTTGCGCCGACCGGAATGGGGCGCATATAGGGACCCATCAGCCCGCCGACAAATGCCATCGGCAGAATCGCAGCAATCACGGTGAGTGTGGCGAGGATGGTCGGATTGCCGACTTCATCCACCGCTTCGATGGCCACCTTCATCAGCGGCTTGTCGTGATTGCCGGGCAGCCTTGTATGCCGGACGATATTCTCCACCACCACGATGGCGTCGTCGACGAGAATGCCGATGGAGAAAATCAGGGCGAACAGCGTGATCCGGTTGAGCGTGTAGCCGTACAGGTAGAAGACCGTCAGCGTCAGACCAAGCGTCACCGGAATGGCGGTAAACACGATCAGGGATTCCCGGAAACCGAGCACCAGGGCGATGAGCGCGCTGACCGACACGACCGCGATCCCCATGTGGAACAGCAACTCGTTGGACTTTTCGGCGGCCGTCTCTCCGTAGTGGCGTGTGATGGTCATCTCGACTCCCGAGGGCAGCAGTCCGCCTTTGAGCGCGTCCACCCGCTCGAGCACGTGGTCCGCCACTTGAATGGCGTTGGTGCCTTTGCGCTTGGCGACGGAGATGGTGACCGCCGGCTCAAACGAGCCCGCGCGCGCGAATTGGACGTA
>JADZCI010000018.1 GCA_020851655.1 Bryobacterales bacterium | reverse complement strand
TTCCGAACGCCAGTTCAACGCGCATAACTTAATTGTGACTCTTTTTCCTTGAATCCGGCACGATACGTGCAGCGTATAACGAACAGGAGGCGAGATGATCATCGCAGCGTGGCTCGGTGTCATGGTGATAGTAGGGCTGTTCTTCTCGATGATCTCGTCGACTCCGCGCCCACCCCGCTAGGCGTGCCGCGCCACACTGTCGAGTCTCAGTGACACAAACCGGCACAGTAGGGGGAACTGCTCAACCGCCGATCGCCACCAGGGGCGGCTCCTCGGTCATCCGTTTTAGCTGCCCGCAGGCGGCGTAGATGTCCCTGCCGCGCGGCTTCCTGAGGAAGCACGGCGCCGATTTACGCACGATGGCCTGGAAGGAGGCCACGCGGTCCGGATCCGGCGTTTCAAACTGGATCCCCGGCCCCGGATTGAGCGCGATCAGGTTGACCTTGCAGTTGATGTTGGCCAGCAGGCGCACGAGGCGGCGGGCATCGGCATCGGTGTCGTTTACACCCCGCAGCAGGACATACTCAAACGACAGCTTCTCCCAGGTGCGCAGCGGGTAGGCGCGGCATGCGGCCATCAAGTCGTTGAGGTGATACTTGCGCGTGATGGGCATCAACTCCCGCCGCTGCTCCTCGGTGGAGGCGTTCAACGAAATGGCGAGCCGGGGACGGACTTCGGCCTGCCCCATTTCGGCGATTTTCGGGATGATCCCGGAGGTGGAAACGGTGATCCGCCGGGGTGAGATTCCGAGGCCGCGGCTGGCGGTGAGGATGCGCACCGCTTTCAAGACATTGGGCAGGTTCAACAACGGTTCGCCCATGCCCATCATGACGATGTTGATGCGCCGGGCATCGGCCCAGAGGTGGTTGGCGCGCGCCAGGTGGAGCACCTGGCCCACGATTTCGCCGGCTGTCAGGTTGCGTTCGAGGCCCATCAGGGCGGTGAGGCAGAACCGGCAATCGACCGGGCAGCCGACCTGGGTGGAAATGCAGAGGGTGTCGCGGGCTTCCTCGGGCATGAAGACCGCCTCGACGGTCTTGCCGTCGGCCAGGCGGAGCAGGTAGCGCCTGGTTCCGTCGGCCGAGAGAAAGACGCTGTCCTGCCCGGGCAAGCCGAGCGGCGCGGCATCGCGCAGGCGGCTCCGCAGCGGCGCCGGCAGCACCCGGATCTCGTCAACCGAGGTCACGCGGCGGCCATAGAGCGCGTCGTAGACTTGCTGAGCCCGGTAGCCCGGTTCGCCCGCGAGCAACTCGCGCAGGTCCGGGATTTCCATCCCGACCAGGGCATTCAGGGGCTCAGGCACACGGTCCACAATATTCAGGTTAGCGGTGGAGGCGGGTATTGTGAAATGGCGGCCGAATTTCCGGCGCGTCCGCACGCTAAACTGATAGTTCCATGCAGACACCCGCCGGGCTGCGTGATATCGAGCTTACGGCGCTCCGCAACGGGATTCACGTTGTCAGTGAAACTATGCCGGGCGTGCGATCCGCCGCGGTTGGCGTTTGGGTGGTGGCGGGCTCGCGCACGGAAAATTCCAAAGAAAGCGGCATCTCTCATTTTATTGAGCACATGCTGTTTAAGGGCACCTGGACCCGCTCGGCGGAGGCCATCGCGCGCGAGGCGGACTCCATTGGCGGCCACCTGGATGCCTTTACAGGCAAGGAGCTGGCGGGCTACACGACCAAGGTCCTGGGCGAACACCTGAGCCGCGGGTTCGACATTCTGGCCGACCTGGTTCTGCACCCGCGCTTTGACGAATCCGACATCGAAAAAGAGAAAGGCGTGATCCTCGAAGAGCTGAAGATGGATCACGACAACCCGGAAACGCAGGTCCATGATCTCTTCATGGCGGCGTTCTATCCGCGGCACGCGCTGGGACGTCCGATTCTTGGTTACCGCGGGACGATCAATTCGTTCCAGGCGCAGGGGCTGCGCGACCGGCACGCGCGGTACTATCAGCCCGCCAACATCACCATTACGGCGGCGGGAGACGTGCGGCACGAGGACCTGGTGCGGATGGTGGAGGACCGGTTTGGGGGCTTGCTGCCTGGTGTGCGTACGGACTTCGGCTCGCCGCCGGCGCCGCACGCCAAGGTGCTGCTCAAGAACCGCAGCTCGCTGCACCAGGTACAGGTCTGCATCGGAATGCCGGCCTGCGGCGCGGCGGACCCGCGGCGCTACAGCGCCTACCTGTTGAACCTGATTCTGGGCGGCGGCATGAGTTCGAGGCTGTTCCAGGACATACGCGAGCGCCAGGGACTGGCTTACTCCATTTACTCGGAACTGAACCTGCATCTCGACAGCGGCTGCATGGCGGTGTATGCCGGAACGTCGGCCGAATCGCTGCGGCCGCTGCTTGCGTCGGTGGCGGGCGGTCTCCGAGACATCAAAGAAACGCTGGTTCCGGACGACGAGTTGCGCCGCGCCAAGGACCACTTGAAAGGCGCCACGGTTTTGAGCCTGGAATCCACCAACAGCCGCATGGGCAACCTGGCGCGGCAGTTCCTGACATTTGGCCGCTTCCATACCATTGACGAGATCACGGAGGGCATCGAAGCGGTGACGGCGGAGCAAGTTCGCGAGGTGGCGGTGGATTTCTGCGAGGGCGGCAAGATCGGAGTGACCGCGCTCGGCAGGCTGGAGGGCTTTCAGGAGGAGGCGGCGCGGCTGGAATGTTAGTCCGGATTCTCGCGCTCGCGGCGGGGGTTCTGCTCGCCGCGGTTCCGGCGCGCGCCATCGACGTGGGCGCCTACCCGCCTCAAGGCTATGTCACCGACTACGCCAAGGTGATCGATTCGGCGCAGAAGCAGGAACTGGAACGCTACTGCGCCCGGGTGGAAGCGGCCACCGGTGTTCAGATCGCACTGCTGACCTTCCCATCGCTCGAAGGGGAAGACCTGGAGCGCTGGGCCAACGACTGGTTCCGCAAGTGGGGCATCGGCCAGAAGAAGACTGACGAAGGCATCCTGGTGCTGGTTGTCCCCAACGACCGGAAAGTCCGCATCGAAGTGGGCTACGGGCTGGAACCGATTATTCCGGACGCCATGGCGGGCCAGATGATTCGGGCGATGAGTCCGGCGCTGCGGGAGCGGCAATTTGGGGCGGCGTTCGCGGAAGCCGCCACGGCGATTGGACAGCGTGTCGCGCAAGCCAAGAACGTGCGGATTGGCGAGGACCTGCCGCGGCGGCGCGCGCGCCGGGGAAGCGATGGCATCCCATGGCCTTTGCTGGTGGGCGTGGGCGTGCTGGTGCTGCTGATGATGCTGGGCGGCCGCGCGGGACGCGGCGGAGGCGGCGGCGGGGGCGGCGATTTCGTCACCGGAATGATTCTGGGCAGCCTCCTGGGCGGACGCGGTGGACGCGGCGGGCGCGGCTCGGGTGGCGGCGGTTTCGGCGGCTACGATTCCGGCGGCGGCTTCGGCGGTTTCGGTGGCGGTGATTCAGGAGGCGGCGGCGCCTCCGGTTCCTGGTGAGGAGCGTCGAACATGCAAAACATCCTGGACGATCTGGTTGAACGGCTGAAGCAGGCATACGGCGCGGACCTGCTGTCGGTCATACTCTACGGCTCGGCGGCGGTGGGCGACGCTCACGCGGGCTTTTCGGACGTGAACGTGCTGTGCGTGGTTCGCGACGTGACGCCGAAGGAACTGGCGGCGAGCGAACCCATCTTCCGCTGGTGGCGCGACAAAGGAAATCCCGCGCCGCTGCTGATGAAGCAGGACGAGGTAGCGCGCTCCACCGATTGCTTTCCCATCGAGTTTCACGACATGCTGCAAAGCCGGCGCGTGCTCCACGGCGCGGATGTCGTGGCGGGCTTGCAAATCGACGACCGCTACTACCGCGCCTATGTCGAGCAGGAACTGCGGGCCAAGCTGTTCCGGCTGCGGCAGAAGGCCGGCGGCGTGCTGAACGACAACGAACTGCTGCTGCGCCTGATGGCGGGTTCGCTGTCGACGTTTTGCGTGCTGGCGCGCCACGCCCTCCGTTTGGGCGGGCACGCCCAAACGATGTCCAAGCGCGACACGGTGGCCGGAATCCGCGAGCATCTTGGCGTCGCAGGCCGCGCGTTTGATACGTTATTGGATCTACGGGAAGGACGCGTCAAGTCCAAGACTGTCCAGCCGCGAGTTCTGTTTGCGGACTACTTAAAGGAAATCGAAGCACTGGTTTCCTCGGTTGACAACATACCCGGTTGAGGAGATAGGAAGTCATGAAGATTGCTCTGATTGTGCTCGTGGCCATCATCATCGTTGGTGGATTTGCGGCGGTCAACATCCACAATAAGCTGACCCCGCAGCGCGAGAGCATCAACGCGCAATGGGCGCAGGTCGATGTCGCGCTGCAGCGCCGCGCGGACCTGATTCCGAACCTGGTGGAGACCGTCAAAGGCTTCGCCAAGCAGGAACAAACGGTCATCGGATCGGTCACGCAGGCGCGGGCGGCGCTGCTGGGAGCGCGCACGCCGGCCGAGAAGATTCAAGCCAACAGCCAGTTGGACGGCGCGCTCGGCCGCCTGCTGGTGCTGGTCGAGAACTACCCGGACCTGAAGTCCAACAAGAATTTCGAGAACCTGCAATTCGAGCTGGCGGGCACGGAGAACCGCATCGCCGTGGAACGCCGCAAGTACAACGAAGCGGTGCAGGGCTACAACACGACTTTGGGGCTTTTCCCGAACAACCTGGTTGCGGGCCTGATGGGATTCCAGCGTAACGACGCGTATTTCAAGACCGATCCGGCCGCCCGCACGACGCCCCAAGTGAAGTTTTAGATTTCGTTGCGGGCACGGCCGCGTCAGGAGAAGTTTGAACAATGAGCGCACCTGTTTTCGCCAACTACATCAACGGCGAGTGGGTCGAAGGACCCGCCTTCGAGAACCGGAACCCGGCCAACACCGAGGAAGTGGTTGGCCTGTTTGTGAAAGGCTCGCCGGAAGACGTGACGCGCGCCGCGCAAGCGGCCCAAGCGGCGTTCAAAGGCTGGTCGCAAACCAACGGTCCGGCGCGCGGCGCTTTGCTCTACAAAGTGGCCGACCTGCTGGACAAGGATTTTGAGGCCATCGCGGCGGAGATGACGCGCGAGGAAGGCAAGACGCTGCCGGAAGCCAAAGGCGAGGTGCGGCGGTCGATCAACATCTTCCGCTACTTTGCGGGCGAAGGCTCGCGGCTGGCGGGAATGATGGCGCCGAGCGAACGCGACCGGGTGCACATGTTTGCGATCCGCAAGCCGGTCGGCGTGGCGGGGCTGGTGACGCCCTGGAACTTTCCCAGCGCCATCCCGGCGTGGAAACTGGCGCCGGCGCTGATTTGCGGCAACACGGTGGTGATCAAGCCGGCTTCGGCGGCGCCGTTGAGCGCGTGGCGCATTGTCGAGGCGTGCCACAAAGCCGGCGTTCCGAAAGGCGTGGTCAATTACGTGGCGGGTTCAGGCAGCGCGCTGGGCCAGGCGCTGGTGGACGCTCCGGGGTTGAACGCCATCTCCTTCACCGGGTCCTGCGGCACGGGCCAATGGCTGCATGAGCAGGCGTCGCGGCGCAGGCTGCGCATCCAACTGGAGATGGGCGGCAAGAATCCGACCATTGTGTTGGCCGACGCCGACTTCAACAGCGCGGTCGAAAACGTGGCCAACGCCGCCTTCTTCTCGACGGGCCAGAAGTGCACGGCGACGTCGCGCGCCATTGTCGAGGAGGCGGTCTACGGCCGTTTTGTCGAAGCGCTGGTGGAACGCACCAGGAAGCTCAAAGTGGGCAATGGCATGGAACCGGGGATCGACATCGGTCCCGCCGTCGACGAAGCGCAAATGAAGACCGATCTCGACTACATCGCGCTGGGCAGGCAGGAGGCCGGCGAGCCGTTATGCGGCGGCGGGCGGCTGACCGGCGGCGCCTACGATCTCGGCTACTTTGTGCAGCCCACGATCTTCGGGAATGTGACAGAATCGATGCGAATCGCCCGGGAGGAGATCTTCGGGCCGGTCCTGGCCGTCATGAAGGCCAAGGACTTTAACGATGCCATGCGCATTGCCAACAACATCCCGTTTGGATTGTCCGCTTCGATTCAAACCACCAATCTGTCCCGCATGTACGAGTACGTGTACGGGATGGAGGCGGGTCTGCTCACCGTCAATCTTCCCAGCGCCGGCGTCGAGTATCAATTGCCTTTTGGCGGCGCCAAGGACTCCAGCTTCGGACCCAAAGAGCAAGGTCCGGCGGCGATGGAGTTTTATAGCGACTACAAAACCGTCTACGTGAAGTACTAAATGAGACTAGGACAGATCATTTCCAATGACCGCGTGACTGCCGCGGTCTTCGAGGGTGGCGAAGCGTTCGCCGTGCCCGGATACACATTGCTGGAGCTCATCGACCGGTCTGAAAAAGACGGCGTTTCGCTCACCGACGGCGCCAGGCGGCTGGTGAGCAAGCACCCGGAAAAGGCCCAGCCGGTGATCCCGTTCTGCCCGCGTGAAGTGTGGGCATGCGGCTGCACGTACGAGATGAGCGCCGCGTTTCGCGATGCCGAGCACGGTACGCGCGAGGGTTTCTACCGCCACGTGTTCACCGCCGAAAGGCCGGAGATATTCTTCAAGGGCACGTCGCGGATCTGCGTGGGGCCGGGCAAGCCCATCGGGATTCGCGCGGATTCCAAGTTCACCGCGCCGGAGCCTGAACTGGCCGTGGTGCTCGGCGCCAAGGGGAAAGTGCTCGGCTACACGCTGGCCAACGATGTTTCAGCGTGGGATATCGAGCGCGAGAACCCGCTGTATCTTCCGCAGTCCAAGGTGTACACGGCGAGCTGCTCGCTCGGTCCGGTCATTGTGACGGCGGATGAATTGAAGGATCCATACTCGCTGGACATGGTCTGCACGATCAAGCGCGGCGACGACATCCTGTTTGCGGGCAGCACGTCGACGTCGAAGCTGAACCGCAAGATCGAGCAGATGGTGGCATTTCTGATGAAGGCGAACCCGGTACCCGCCGCGTCGCTGCTGCTGACCGGGACGGGCATCATTGTGACCGAGGAGGCCGCGCTCGCGCCCGGCGACATCGTCAGCATTACGGTTGAAGAAATCGGGACATTGACCAACGAGGCGGCGCTGGTTTAGTCCACGCCGGAGGACTCGTCCATGCCTTCAAGCTGGTCCGCTTCCGATGAATAGCGTTTCAATACGCGGATCGAGTTTCCGGATGAGAAACCGGCGCCGCGCAGCCTTCTAAAAGCGGCCGCGAGCCCGCGCTGGTCTTTGAGCAACTCGGCCAGGTTCTGAGCGCGGTACTTGCGCGCGAGGTAGGCTTCGATCATGGCGGCCTCATCGGCGCCCTCGTAGGCTTTGCCGACGGCCTGGCGCGCCACTTGCGGCGCAACACGTTTTTTCAACAGATCGGCCAGCGCGCGCTCGCGCCCGAATCCGCGGCTTTCCTTGCGGACCCCGGCAAAGTGCTCGGCGTACTGGCGGTCGTTGAGGACTTTCATTTCCTTCAACGATGCGATGATGCCATCGACGTCGCCCTTGACCGCGGCGCGCCGGCGCAGTTTCTCGCGCAGTTCGCCCACCGAGAGCGCCCGCCCGGCGAGCAGCTTGAGCGCGTGGTCCTTCAATTGACCAGCTTCGAGCAGGCGGGTTTTGCGTGTTTGCATGGGTCCCTTTTCGATTCTCGTGGGTTACACTAATAGTCGCAAGGAGGCGGTATGGAAGAAGACAATAAGATACCCTATTTTTTTCTTGGTCTTGGCGTCGGCATCGCGCTGGGAGTGCTGTTTGCTCCGAAGGCCGGCGATGAAACCCGCGGACTCATTCTGGATAAGGCAGGTGAAGGCAAAGAATACCTGCGCAAGAAAAGCACCGATCTGAAAGATTCCGCCTCGGATTGGATCGACAAAGGCAAACAAGCCGTCAACCGGCAGAAGGAGCAGCTCGCCAACGCTGTCCAGGCCGGCAAACAAGCCTACCGCGACGCGACCGCCGCAGGGTATCCTGTGGCGCCGCCGGAAAACGATGCAGCCGGCGACGGAGTGTAGCTCGCGGGAAGGCCTGTGAATGACCCAGGAGACGTTCAACATTCTGGTGGCGGCCGGAGTCTTTCTGGCGGCGGTGGGCCTGATCATCCAGGCCTTCGCCGCCTTTGGAACCTATCGCGCCGTCAAAGCTCTGCGGGATAAGATTGAGCCGCTGATCCCGAGGATCAGCGAGACGCTGGAGAGCGCGGGCAAGACACTGGTCAATGTCACACAGACCCTGGATGAGAGCCGCCACCAGCTTAAAGAAGTGGGTAACAAGACGAGTGAGATACTTACCATCGCCAATACTCAGCTTGTTGCTTTTAATGCCGCGCGCGAGGAACTGACCTGCCGGGTGCGGGCGCAGGCGGAACGCATTGAGCTGGTCCTGGACGACACGCTTTCGCGCTTTCAGGATGTCAGCCACTCGATGCACCGCGGGGTGATGAGGCCGGTGCGCGAGGTGTCTGGGGTGTTGGCCGGGATCAAGGCCGGCTTGCAGACGTTGCGCCGGGGCAGCCGCCCATCGGTGGCCGAGGCCACCAATGAAGACGGCATGTTCATCTGAACAAGCGGGTTAAATCCTTTCTGTCGCGCCAGCACAATCCCGGGCGAACCCTGGAGACGGGGTGAGGGATTTCACCGACCTATAATGTCCGGTTCCCTAATGCCGATATAGGATGTGTGGATCCGTCATCGCAGCTCGCATTAGCGCTTGAGCAGTTCGCCTCCGACCCGGTGCACTGGGGTCACGCGATGCGCGACTTGTTTGCGCGCGATGCGGCTGGATTCCGCCAGGCCGCCGTCGATCAGCTTGGTTCATTCGAAGATACGGCGGGGTTCACGTTCCTGTTGCGCCTTCTGGCCGGAGGCGAAATGATTGTGCCCTCACTGCTTGAAGCGGCAAGCCGCGACAAGTCCAGGATCGCCGGGATCGTCACCGCCACGCAGCGTGTTTACCCGATGCTGCAAGTCAACCTGGGGGACATGATGTGCCGGTGCACCGAGAAGGTGGAACCGGAGCAGGAGCGCCTGATACTGCAAGGCTTTAGTCTGATCGACGCGTTTTCATCCAAGCTGAACACGCTGCGCCTGCTGCGCCGTCTGCTGAGCAGCCCGAACGGGAGAATCCGGTCCAAGGCGGCTCTGGCGCTCAGCCGTTACAGCGATTCCAACCAGTCGATGGCGGAACTGCTGACCGATCCGGATGCGCGGGTTCGAGCCAACGCGGTGGAGGCGCTCTGGCACAGGGATGCTTCGGTGTCGGTACCGGTGTGCCGGGTGGCGGCGATGGACCCAAGTCCGCGGGTGTCGGCCAACGCCCTGGTCGGCTTGTATTTTGCGGGGCAACCACTGGTATTGAGCGCGTTGGACGCCATGGCGCGGGCCGGCGCCGCCGGAAACCGCGCCTCGGCGGCGTGGGCGATGGGGCGGACCGGAGATCGCCGGTTTATCCCGACTCTCAAGCGCTTGCTGAACGACTCCGATCAGGTGGTGCGATCCAATGCGATCCGCGCCGCGGTCCAGATCCGGCGCAGTACCGAGGCCAAGGCAACCAGTTCGGGGGACCTGGTGGTGGTCCACTCGGCCGCCGATCTCATCCGGTTTGTTTCCGCGGTGGGCGTCAACGACACAAGCCCGATCAACCCCATCAAGATCAGCCTGGAGATTGAATCCACGCCGGTGCTGAGCTACTCCATTGAACGCTGCACAGCGCCGGAGCGGAAAGCCATCGCGGTGCTGGCGCCCAACATACCGGGCGACCGCAAGCCGTTCATCGAGGCGTTCCGGCGCGCAACGCTGTCGCGGCGGCCCGACGACACCTGGGCTGTCGTGCCGTACAATCCGTCACCGCTGCCGTCGGCCGTTGCCAGCTTCGATGCGGCCGATAGCGATGCGAAGGCTGCCGGGCCGCAACTGACGTGGCTCCGCGATGTCACGACTCTGCAACGCGCCTTCTCCGATCCCAAACCGCTGGAAGACAGTCCGGCGCCGCTTCTCGAGGCGGTCCTGTCGTGCCTGCGGCGGATGCAGCCGATGCGTTTTGAGCGTCACATAGTCCTGCTGGTTCCGGATCCGGCGACGACTCCCGGGTCTGAGCAAGCCTTACCAGCGATCCTTGAACTGGCGCAGCGTGAGAAGACGGTGATCCATGCCGTGATGCCGGCCGAGGTTCCGGCGGAACTGGCGGCGGTCCGGCGGCTCTGCCGCGACACCGGAGGAATGGCGCCGCAGTCGGCTGCCGAGCCCGCGCTGGACGCGGTCCTGCGGGCTTTGACCTCTCACCTGGTGATGCGCTTTGAGGCCGAACCGCGGACCGGCGCGGCCGTGCTGCGCGTCGAATCCGACGCCGGGCTGGCCCGGGCGGACCTGTCGATCCCGCCGGAAGAGCCGAAATAGCGAGCCTGGCGAGCGCCCAAGGAGTTCGCACTCCGAAGCACGTCACAGTAGACTGGGGGTGTGGTCCTTCTCCTTCTGCTCGCCCTGGCGGTACAGGCTCCGGCGGCAGAGCCACCGGGCGCGGCCGCCACGCTGGCGGCTGAGATCCGCAATGCGACGCTGGACCCCGATACGTGTTACCGGATCAGGGACCTGGACTTGTCGAAGGAGGATATCCGGCTATTTCTGACCGACGGATACCTGATGTTTTCCAAGCCGATACGCGGCCGGCGGCTGACGGCTATCTTCGTGGGTCCGGAGTCCAACGACGATGCGGAAATCATCGTGCGCCCGCCGAACCGGGCTGAGCGGGAGTCCCTGGCTTCACATAGCGGCTCTCCCAACCTGAACGAGCATTTTCGCTCGGCGGTGATGATTTTCACCGATGGAACGGGCGAGCGGCTTCTGGCCTCGATCCGTAATTCTGAGAATCCCAAGCCGGCGCCGGACATGGCCCTGCTGCTCACCGAGCGATTGAAAGACGCCGTCAAGAACCTGAACAGCAGCTTTCAGATGCGGCTGGCGCACGACATTCTCAATGCGGCGGGTCCGGAGCAAGGCCTGTTTTATGCCGCCATTGCGGGCACGAAGACCGTCAATTTCGATGTGATCTACGACCCGGTGCTGCGCGAGCGCGTCGCCGTCGGGGCCATGACTTCGCCCGGGCAGGGCTCGCCATCGGGCTTTGACGTCTGGACCAGCTTTGAGAGCCGCTCGCAACGGCAGGGCAAGGTTGGGTTTGAGGACGACGTCTCGCTGGACCGGTTTCAGATTGACGCCACGCTGGAGCCGGATTTGCGGCTGAAAGTGGTCACGCGGGTGAGCGTGACGCCGCGGCGGAGAGTGGCGGGAGCGCTGGCATTTCAGATTTCGCACAACATGGAAGTGACTTCGGCGTCGCTGGACGGAGCGAGGCTCGAGGTACTGCGCAAGGAGTCGCTTCGCGACAACGCGATCCGCGGCGGCGCCAACGATCCATTTCTGATTGCCCTGCCCGCTCCGCTTGAAGCGGGCAAGACCTATCTATTTGAGATTCGCCACCAGGGCCAAGTCATCCGCGCCGCCGGCAACGATGTGTACTATGTGGCGGCGCGCTCCAACTGGTACCCGTCTCGCGGCATTCCGTTTTCTCTGTATGATCTGACGTTTCGCGCGCCCAAGGATTTGACGGTGGTGGCGACGGGCGAGCTGGTGGAGGAGAAAGTAGAAGGCGAGGTGCGGGTTACCCGGCGTGTCACTAAGACGAAGGTTCCATTTGTGGCGTTCAACCTGGGCTATTACAACAAGACGTCGCTGCAGCGGGGCCCGTATCACGTCGATGTCTACGCCAACCGGCGGGTGGAACCGGCGCTGGTTGAGCGGGGACCGGCGATCCTGGCGACGCCGCCCGGGTTGCGGCGCAGTCCGCCGGTGGCGGTGACGGTGGTGAATCCGCCTCCGGATCCGGCCGCGCGGCTGCGCGGGCTGGCCGCCGAGATCGCCGGGGCCATGGAGTGGATGACGCAGGTGTTTGGACCGGCGCCGATCGAGTACCTGACGGTTTCGCCCATACCGGGTAACTTTGGCCTCGGCTTTGCGGGGTTGATCTACCTACCCACTATTTCGTTTGTTAGTCCGGATAGCCTTCCTTCCTACGCGCGGAGCAACTACGCCAGGCTGTTTTACGGCGAGATACTACAGGCCCATGAAACGGCGCACCAGTGGTGGGGCAACCTCGTGATGCCGGCGTCGTATCACGATGACTGGCTGCAGGAGGCGCTGGCAAGCTATTCGGCGCTGATGTTTCTGGAGAAGCGGAAAGGCGTGAGGGCGCTGGAACAGGCGCTGGACGAATCGAAGTTCAACCTGCTGCGCCCCTACCAGCAATATAAGACGGCCGAGTCGGCCGGCGCGATCAGCCAGGGGACGAGGCTGAGCAACGCGGGCCAGGGAGAGCCGTGGCGCAGCATCATTTACGACAAGGGCTCGTGGGTCATCCATATGCTGCGGCGGCGCATGGGAGACGCCGCGTTCCAGAGCCTGCTCAAGGACGTCTGCGCACGGTTCCGGTATCAGCAGATTTCCACCGGGCAGTTCCGCGAGCTGGCAGCCCGTCATTTGCCGAAAGGGCAGCCGGACAGCGATCTGGAAGCGTTTTTCGACACCTGGGTTTACTCGACCGGAGTTCCCAAACTCGATCTCGATTGCCGCACGCGAGGCAAGGCGCCCACGATTACGCTCGCCTGCACGTTGCGCCAGAGCGATGTGCCAGACGATTTCTCGGTGGATGTTCCGGTGGAGATCCGGATTCCGGGCGCCAAGCCGGTGACGCGGTGGGTTCGCACCAGTTTGGAACCGGCGCAGTTCACCGTCCCGGCACGCACGCCGGGCGCCAAGGCTGAACTGGCGCCGGGGCGGGCGGTTCTTTCCCGGTAACAGCAGTCAATTTCCGGCCTTTTCCGGCTTGGGACTCCTCGCCGGGCGAGGGTTTACCCATTAAGATAGAGAAACGCCTCCTGGGTTACCTCGATGAAACAAGCGCTGCCTGTATTGCTTCTGTTGCTTTCGACCGGCATCCGGGCTCAAACGGTCCGGGGCTTTATCGGCGGGCGGGTCACCGACTCGCACGGCGCGCCGATTCCGGGCGTTCAACTGACGCTGGTGCGGGAGGAGAACGGGGCGCGGCGCCAGGCGGCGACCGACAACTCCGGGCAGTTTCTGGTTCCGCTGCTGGGAGCGGGACGGTATCGCGTGGAAGTGGCCAAGGCGCCTTTTGAGACACAGGTCCGGATGGTGGTGCTTGGAGTCAACCAGGAGGTGGAACTTCAGGTCAGCCTGGCGCCCGAAGGGCAGCGGCAGCAGATCGATGTTGCGGACTTCACCCCGCTTCTGAGCACGGACAGCGCGCGGGTGGGCGGGCGAATCAACACGCAGCAGATCGTGGACTTGCCGCTCGACGGGCGGAACTACTTTGAGCTGAGCCTGCTGCTGCCGGGCGTAGCGCCGCCGGCGCAGGGCTCGGCGGGGTCCGTGCGCGGCGACTTCGCGGTCAATGTGAACGGCATGCGCGAGGACTCGAACCTGTTCCTGCTGGATGGGGTCTACAACGGCGACCCGAAACTGAACGGCGTGGGCATCACCTCGCCGGTGGACGGCATACGGGAATTCGAGGTGGGTACCGGCGTCTACGATGCGTCGTTTGGCAGGAACGCCGGCGGGCAGGTCAACGTGGTGGTGAAGTCGGGCACGAATTCGCCGCACGGCACGGCATATGAGTTTGTGCGGAACGCGGCCATGGATGCGCGAAATTACTTCGCGCCGGCGGGCGAACCCGACCCGCGCTACCAGCGGCACCAGTTTGGGTTTTCAGCCGGTGGACCGTTGAAACGCGACCGGACGTTTCTGTTTGGGGACTATGAAGGCCGCCGCGTCCGTGAAGGCTTTCCGCGGCAAGCGGCCGTGCCCACCGCGCTGGAGCGCCAGGGCGACTTCTCGCAGAGCAACGTGCCCTACATCCTGGACCCGTTCACGCAGATGCCTTTTCCGGGCAACAAGATTCCGTCTTATCGCATCCATCCGGCAGGCGGAAACATCGCCGCGCTCTACCCGCTGCCGAACCGCAGCTCGCAGTTCGCCAACTACGCTTCAGCGCCGGTGGGCCGCGACCGGAGCGACCATTTCGACGTGAGGTTCGACCAGAAGGCGGGCGCGCGCTCGGATGTTTCGGCGCGCTACAGCTTTGGGGAGCGGTCGATGTTCGAGCCTTTCACGGGAGCGAATTTTCCTCAAGTGCCGGGGTGGGGCGCCGAGGTTCCGCGGCGCGCGCACAACGCGATGATTAGCGAAACGCATACGTTCCGCGCGAATCTGCTGAACGAATTGCGGCTGGGTTTCAACCGCATCGGGCTTCAGGTGACGCCGCAGAACCAGGCGGTGAACTTGAACCAGCAGGTTGGATTGCCGTCGCCGTGGACGAACGCCCGCGACAACGGTTTGAGTTACACGTCCGTGCTCGGCTATTCTCCGCTGGGCGACGAATACAACAATCCACAGAGCGGCGTCACCAACACGTATCAACTGCTGGATCACGCCACGTGGTCGCACGGGCGCAGCCTGCTGAAGTTCGGCGGGGAAGTGCGCGTGCTCCAGCAGAACGCGTTTCGCGACATTCAGGCGCGGGGGCTGTTGAACTTTATCGGCTTCACGGGTAACGGGCTGTCGGACCTGCTGCAAGGGCTGCCCGCGGCGACCGGGGTGGCATCGCTCGACAACCCGCAGCATCTCCGCTCGCGGAGTTACGGACTGTTTGCGCAGGAGAACTACCGGTTGAACGCCCGGTTGACGCTCAATGCGGGCCTGCGTTGGGAGTACAACACGCCGCCGGTGGACCCGCGGGACCGCGCCTCGCTTTACAACCCGGCGACGGGAACCGTCTCGCAAGTGGGCACGGGCGGAATCCCGCGCGGCGGCTATCTCCCCGACCGCAACAATTTCGCTCCGCGGCTGGGCCTGGCGTGGTCGCCGGATGCGGCGACCGTGATTCGCGCCGGCTATGGTTTCTATTACGACCAGTCGTCACTGGCGCCGAGCGAGGGGCTTTATTTCAACCAGCCCTACTACAACTTCAAGCTGTTCTATTCGCTGCCGCAGGCGTTCCTGACCTTGAGCGATCCGTGGCCCGCGGCGTATCCGTTCCCGATCCCGGTTTCGGCGTTCACCATCGATTCGAAATTCCGCAGCCCGTACGTCCAGCAGTGGACGTTGAACGCGCAGCGGGAAGTGGGGCGGAACCGGATGGTGGAGTTGGGCTACATCGGAACCAAGGGCACGCGCCTGTACCGCGCGCGGGACATCAACCAGCCGGGGCCAAGTCCGTTGCCCTTCAACCCGCGTCCGAACCCGCGCTACGACGACATCAATCAACTGGAGTCGGCCAGCAACTCGAACTATCACGCGCTACAGGCTTCGTTCCATCAGCGCATGAGCTCGAATCTGTCGGTCCTGGCGTCCTACACGTGGAGCAAGGCGATCGATGACGCCTCGGGATTTTTCGCCACGACGGGCGACGCCAACTTTCCCCAGGACAGTTGGAACGTGCGAGCCGAACGCGCGCGCTCGGACTTCGATGCGCGGCAGCGCTTTGTAGGGAGCTTTACGTACCTGCTTCCGGGACCGAGAAACCACTGGCTGCTGGGCGGGTGGCAGACGAACGGAATTCTGACATTCCAGACGGGGCGTCCTTTTACGGTTGCGTTGCCGGGCGAACTCGACAACAGCAACACGGGAAGATCCGCGCTCGGGTTCGGGGCCAACGACCGGCCCAATGCGCTGCGCCCGGCGCGGCTCGACAACCCGTCGCCGGAGCGGTGGTTTGACACCACGGCCTTTGCCGCTCCGCCGTTTGGCAGCTTCGGAAACGCGGGCAGAAACATTCTGGACGGTCCGGGGCTGGCGTCGGTGAATCTCTCGGTGTTCAAGAATTTCCCGCTCGGTGAAACGGCGGCTGTGCAGTTTCGCGCCGAGGCGTTCAACGCCTTGAATCACGCCAATTTCAACCTGCCAGGCAATTTCGTGGGTGGCGCGGGATACGGCACAATCACGTCGGCACAGAATCCGAGGTTGATCCAGTTGGGGCTCAAGCTGCTGTTTTGACCAGGGGCAGTAGTCAGCTTGCGTTGAGCTTGCCGCTACAGGCCGATACGGTAACAGGCCATCTCGGTGGTGTTGCGGACGACGAGGCGGCCGGCGGCGATGGCGGGCGGGTTCCAGGTCTTGCCCTCGATGGCTTGAAAGCGGGCCAGTTCTTCGTGGCGGCCGGGGTTGGCTTTGACGAGCGCGAGCTCGCCGCTTTCACTGAGGATCACGAGGTAGCCTTCGGCCATGACGAATTGTCCGTAGCCGTACCGTCCGCCTTTCCATTTGCGCTCGCCGGTGGCGGCGTCGATGGCGGCGAGGATGCCTTCGTCCATGCCGTAGATGATTCCGTTGTGAAGGGCGTTGGAGTTGAAGCGGTTCTTGAGCGCTTTGCTGTTCCAGATTGCGGCCGCCGATAGTTTGCCGCCGGACTGGCTGATCTCGACGAGCGCGGCGCCGTGGTCGTAGCCGGCGCTGAGCACGAAGCGGTCCGGCGAGACGATGACCGGGAGCGCGCTGTTGATGTCATATTCGGTCTTCCAGGGAAACTCCCAGAGCAGTTCGCCGCTGTCCGGGTCGAGTCCGGCAGCCCGCGTGGCGGTGACGGCGAGAACCTGGCGCCGGCCAGCCAGCGTGACCAGCATGGGCGCGGTGTAGGAGGCGCGGTCGTCGAGCGCGGACCAGAGGCGCGCGCCGCTGGTCTTGTCGTATGCGACGACGGACTTGCCGCCGGCTCCTCCGGGCAGGACG
>JADZCI010000017.1 GCA_020851655.1 Bryobacterales bacterium | reverse complement strand
CTAATTGCAATCGTAATCACTTCCTTCAACCTAACGCTGCCTGCGCAGACGGCGGGGACTGATGATCTTGCTGACGGCCTGGCTAACGAAGACACTCGAATTGCTACGATCGCCAGGATCGTGGCATCGAAAGAGGCCAGTTTGCCCCGGTTGCTGTTGTGGGCATCACAGCCGCCGGCGCGAGTGGACCAGCACGGATTGTTGATCGGCATGGCCGAGGTATTCGGCCAGCTCAGGACAAAGGAGGCGATCCCTTTCCACATTCGCCATATCAGCCCGCGGCGCTGGCTTGAAATGAACATCTGGATGAAGTCGCCCCAAGTCATCGAACAGTGCATGCCGGCGGTGGCGGCACTGATCAAGTTAGGACCCGAGGCTTCTGATGCCGTGATCCGTGCTTATTGGGGCCCGATGAATGCTCAGGACCGCATCGCAGCGGTGTTTGTGGCGGCACGAATAGGGGATCCCGCCGCGCGCGACTTTTTCGGGTCGGTTATCGGCCAGGCACGTCAAGAGCAGGAATGGGCCGCGGAAGGTCTTGAGGCGGTCAAGCGGCGGCAGTAATCGGGACGGGCGCGTTTGTGCAAACGGTCCGGCGGACTTCACCTACGGCGTGCCGGGCGTATACAAGTCACGCATGCGGAGCGTGCGGTACGTGTTCTCGGGCCACTCCACGTGGTACTGGATGGCGCCGGCCCGGTCGTTTTCCGTCGTCGTCGAAGGAATGAGCGAACCGCCCGTGCAGTTCAGATTTCCGTTGCCGAGCAACTGGGCGCTGCCGAGCGCCTCGGCGTAGACGCCGGTGTCGGCGTTGATGTTCAGGTTGACGGTCCGGTTGGCTTCATCCACGGCGAAGGACTGGCAGCGGCTGTGGGCCGCCCGGTTGAACCGCGCGCGCCGGGTGTTGCCGTTGTCGTAGACGGTCATCACCCGCCTGCCGCCGAATGTGGCGCCTCGCAGTTCGAACTCGGCGTCGTGCTGGTGCGAGAACCAGGGATAACCGATGTCGTGCGAGGTTCCGGCGCCGTTGGTGGTAATCGAGAAGTCGCCATCCGGCCCCATACGCCAGAGCACCCTTCCATCTCCCGCGCCGCCGGCGTAGTTGATCTTGATCACCCAATCCTGGGATCTCAAGGACGCGATCAGGTTGCCGTCCCAAGGAGTATATTGAACCGAGTTGGTGTGCAGCCAGTCATTGGCGCGCGTAAATCCAGGCGTGTAAGGTTTGCAGATGGTGGTTGGCGTGCAGATTTCGCCCAGCACGGCGGCGCGCGACACGTCGAGGTGCTGGAAAGGGTTCCAGGCCCAGGCCAGTTGAAGGTTCTGGTCGAGGACGATGATTTCGTCGCCGAGGATGTCGACGGGATTTTCCGGCGTTCCGCCCTGGTGAACGGTCGAGATCATGTCCGTTCCGCCGATGACGACGATGAAGCCGTCGTTGGGCTTGCCGGGATTGAAGATGCGCCGGACTTCGTGGCTGAAGTTGACGATGCGGCGGTAGCCGCGCGCCACCAGTTGTTCGCTGACGCGCGCGACGTTGGTCTCGACCAGTTGATTGCCGGCCAGGTCGATTTCGGCGATGATACCCTCGCGGCTGGTTGCGCCCCGCTTGCGATACAACATCGTGCCATCGGCGGTGGTCCGGTCAATTGATGCGCCGGCGGTGTCGTAGTACCAGAGAAGGCGGCCGAGCAAGTCGGTTGCCGTGACCACCTGGGACGTCCCGCGGTTCAAGTAGTTCTCGATCAGGACGGGCTGAATTTCACTGCCAGCCGGGGGCGGCGCCTTGATCGTGAACGTAGGGACGTTGACAGCCGGCGGTAGGGCGCCAGTCGTAAACGGGTGTTCGGCGCCCACTAGCACAGTTGCACCCGCCGGGCTGACCGTCTCCCATCTCATCATGTACGTGGTCCGCGGGTACATGCCCGCCACATAGACGTTCATGCTGGTGAGATCGGGGGAGGCGATTCCCGCTTGGGTGCGGCAGCGCACCAAGCCGGTTGTCTGGCTTTCCGCGGCGCCGGGCTGGCGAAAGCGGACTCGCATGGAATTCGGCTTCAAACACGGTGGACCGCTGAACAAGGCAACCAGCGGATTGCGCGTGGGGTTGATGGCGGCAAGGCCCGTCACCAGGCGAGTGCGCAGCCCGTAATTCGCCGTTGCCGCGGCGGACTCCTTCGTGACGCTGTTCCGCACGACGACGCCAAGGATGAAATCGCCTTCGTACGAGGAGTGAGTCCAGGTCCAGACGTTGCTGGTTCCGAAGTCGCGAAGGATGCGCACGGGCTCGCCGGCGCGCCGTGCCGTGAACCGGAAATCGTGCGCGCCGGCGGCGCTGTCGGCGACGGTTGCCGTCCAGGTGACCGAGGTCCCCACGGGTTGAGGTCCGGCCAGATTGGGGACCAGCGTAACCGTGATCGTCGCGAAAACAGGCAGTGCCCCGGCTGCTATAAACGTCAGGAGCGCAGCTCGCTGTCTCATTCCACCGTTCCTCCACTCGCCCGGCCGCCGTCTAGCGCGGCGGTCCAGGAGGCAAGTATAACGCGTGATACGCTCCCGGCGAAATGAAATTCCCCACACATCCCCACACACCTGCCCCGGCCCGATGTGGGCGAAAATTGAACCATGCACACGAAGGGACAGACTGGGCATCGATTTCTCCTGGCAGGTCTGTTGTTTTGCCTCTCCGGGGCGGCGCAGGGCTTGCCGGCTCAAATGATCAACCTGGTTCCGGACAGCACCGCGCCCCTGGTTCAGCTCACTGGAGAAGACTTCCAGATGTTTTCCCGGGGAATCCATTTCACCGCGCCGACGTTGAGCCGGACGATGAGCCGTTACGGCGCTTTAGGGGCCGACCTGGGGTATTCGGTCACCTATCCCGACAAGATCGTGATCCTGTTCGGCGACACCATGTCGACGCGGACCGTCCATGACCGCGGGGGCACGAAGTTTGCGTTTCTGCCGGAGGCGCGGGGAAACGACAGCATCGGCTTTATTCCGAACATGGATTTGAGCCAGTGCCGCTACATCCCCGAGATCGACCGTCTCATCAAGGAAGGTGAGAAGAACCCTGTGGCCAGCATGGCCGGGTGTCCAGAGTTGCGCCTCTACCGGAACCCTCACGCCGGACCCAACGACCACGCCTACAAGACAACCACCATTCGGGGACTTGAGGACGGCGAAAACCTGGGCGCCTTTGGCGTCCCCACTGGCGCCTTTGACCACGATGGCCGCATGTACGTCTTCTTCATCGTGCTGAACCAGGAGACGAAGCCGCATTTTGCGCTGAAGTCCATCGTGGCGCGTTCGACGAAGAACCCCAGCGAGTGGAGCGACAAGTCCCCGCCGGAATTCTCGCGGCTCTACACGGTTTCGACGCACCCGCCGGTGGCGGACCCCCGCAATCCGCCATCAGAGGAAGGCGCCGCGGGCAAGTTCATGTTCAACCCGCCGGCCGTGATGACCCGGGAAGAAATGCAGTCGATTGGAATGCTCCGCGGATTGCCAGCGGAGTTGAAGGACGCCTCCAAGGTTGTGTTCGTCTTTGGCAGCTCGTGGAGGTACAACCGCAGCAACCTGTACCTGGCCGCGTTTTCGGCGGCGGACGCCGAAGCGGGAACGTCGAAGTGGTTTTACTTCACCGGCGCACCGGGCGCGCCTGAGTGGTCCCACGACGAGGCCGCGGCCAAACCGCTGCTACCCGATCAGCCGGGCATTGGCGATCACTCCGTTATCTGGAACCGCCCGCTCAAGCGCTTTGTGCTGATGTACGGGCACATCATTGCGCGCTTTGGCGCGACACCTTGGGGTCCCTGGGGACGGCCGATTCTGGCCATGCCGCCGCGCTCCAACTGGTCGCTGAAACTCGCGCACCACGGGCCGTCCGATCCGATCCGGCGGAGCATTGTTCCCGTGTTTGGCCCCAAGCTGGGCAGAGAACTCGACCTGGGTAGCGAGGAGGAAGGAATACCCTACGGCCCGTACCTGATCGACCAATCCAAAGTAAACCCTGACGGCTCCGTAACGATCTTCTACTTGATGTCGACCTGGAACCCGTACCAGGTGTTCCTGGTCAGCAGCGCGTTTACGCTTCAAAAATAAGAGGGGCGCCCACGTTGCCGGAGCGCCCCCTTGTTTAACTGGCTCGCCCGAGGACTACGGATTGACGGGCGTGTACAGGTTCTTCATCCGGAATGTCCGGTAGCTGTTCTGGACTGCCGACAGCTTGTAGACGAATTCGCCGTCCTGCCGGGACTCGGTCGAATCTGTCCTGGGATTCGTCGTGGCCGCGGGGAATCCGCCGATAAAGCCAGAGTCGCAGGACACCGAACCATTCGTCAGCATTTGCGCGGTGCCGATGGCAAACGAATAGGAACCGACGTCGGCGTTGGTGTTCAGATTGGCGACCATCAGGTCTTCGTTCATCGCGAAGATCTGGCAGCGGCTGTGAGCTTGGGTGTTGTAGGTCTCCTGCCGGAGATTTCCGTTGTCAAACAACGTGAACACGCGGAAATCGTTGGGGAACAGGAAACCGCCGTACTCCACTTCGAAGTCATGCTGATGGGAGAACCAGGGATAGCCGATGTCGTGCTGGCCGCCGGTCGAATTCGTGGCCAGCGCGAAACTCGGCAGCGGGTCGCCGTTGTTGTCCTTGAGCGGATACTTGCTGAACACCCACCTGACTTTTCCATCGCCGGCGCCGTCGCCGAAATTCACCTTCATCACGGCGTCCAGGTGCCGCATGGAGATGACGATGTTGCCGTCATACGGGGTGTACTGGAGCGAATTGGAATGGGTCCAATCGTTGGCTTGCGTAAAGCCGGGCATGAAAACGGGCGGACAACCTCCGCCGGCCGTCCCCGTGCAGACTTCGTTCAGCAGCGCCCGCTGGCTGACGTCAAGATTGTCGGCGATGTCGAACGCCCAAACCACGTTCAGGTTCTGATCGAGCACCACGATCGCATCGGCGAGCACGTCGCATGTGTTGGGGATGCCGTTGGTCGAACCACACTGGCCGGCGTTGGTCACGACAAATTCGGTGGAGGCGATCACCATGACATAACCGGACGGCAACGCACCGTCTCTTCTGAAGATCCTTCGCGCCTCGTGGTGGAATGTGGTGATCGGACGCTTGCCCATCGCCGCAAGCTGCAGGTTCACATCTCCGACCGTGGTTTCCACGATCGTGTTGCCCGCAAGATCAACCTGCCGCAGGCCCGGGTTCCACATGTCGATTCCGGGAGGGAAGGCCCAATAGGAGCCGTCGAACTCGGTCCGGGTCGGCTGGCCGTTCGTGGAATACCAAAGCACGTTGCCTTTGAGATCGGTGGCCGAGGACGTGAGTAACTTTCCGTTAACGGGAATGGTAATCACGTTGTGCAGCATGATCGCGTCTTCCGGCGATCCGGAAACACCGGTGGGCGTGAAAACAGGAAGGTTGACGCTGGCTGGAATGGCCGCGGTGGTGAACGTCAGATTCGGCCCCGTGTAGATAATCGTGCCGTTGGGCCGTACGGTTTCCCAATGCATTGAATAGGTGGTGCTCGGATACAGCCCCCCGATGTAGAAGTTCATGCTGGAGGTGATCGGCGAGGCGGACGTCGTGTCAAAATTGCACGGCATCAGGCCCGTCGAGGTGGGAGAAGTGATCCCGCCGGCGGGCACAGGCGTGGTGGGCGCGTAAACCACGCGCATGGTGTTCGGCATCCGGCAGGCCGGCCCGGAAAACAGTGCGACCAGCGGATGGGCCGTGGCGTTGACCGCGGAGTTGGCCCCGGCCAGAGAGGTAATGGTGTAGTTGACCGTTGCCGAGGCGGTGGTTCCCGTATTCAGGTTCTTTACCACCACGTCTACCGTGTAGTTTCCGTCCAATGCCGAAGGAGTCCAGACGATCTTGTTGGACTTCTGGAATCCGGCTCGCGTCACCCTTGGCAGGCCGGCAAGTTCAGCCGTGAACTTGTAGACGTATTGCGGGGCTGGATCGGTATCCCCCTTGGCTGTCGCCGTCCACGTGATGGAAGATCCCACCGGCCTTGGACTGCCCATGTTGGATGTCAGAGACACCGAGAGCGCCGCCCTGGCTGTTCCGGCAACGGCGGTGAGGAGCAGCAATGATGTGCACGCCTTTGATATTGTCAAGGCTCTGTTTCCTTTCGTTTCTTACAAGTTGGGCGCTAGGCGGAGACTGTTCCCTCTAGTTCGGATTCCACCTCGTTTCCTCCGTTTGCGCCCCAGAGTACCCCGTATTATAACCAGGGATTCACGCTGAATGTAAGTGTTTTGAGCGACGCGCTAGTGCTATTGGTTTAGTCGGGAGGGTGATTGAGTACTGGAACTTTTAATTCCCTGCAAAACCGAAAAAACTAGTCCGCAAAAGCGGCGCTCAGCTTCCGCCACGTCTCTTCTAGAGCTTCCGGCACGACCCGCGTTTCGGCCACGGTCGTCATAAAGTTTGCGTCACCGGACCAGCGGGGGAGCACATGCATGTGAATATGCCCGGCGACTCCGGCGCCGGCCGCCGCGCCAATATTCATTCCCAGGTTGATGCCATGCGGCTTGTAGACGAGACGCAAGACACGTTCGGCCTTGCGGGTCAACACCATGAGTTCGGCCGCGGTCTCATTGTCGGCTTCCTCCAACGTGGAGACGTGGGTGTAGGGGGCGATCATGAGATGGCCTGTCGTGTACGGAAACAGGTTCAGCAGGGCATAGTTACGAACGCCGCGGTAAACCAGCAGGTTCTCTTTGTCCTGGTTTTCGGCGGGTTTGTCGCAAAAGATGCAGCGGCCTGGAACCGGGCTGGCGGCGGACACATACTGGTACCGCCATGGACTCCAAAGCCGGTCCATGCTGACCCTGCTGGATCCTAAGCTTGGACCGGCGGGGTAGCCGGCGGATCGCTGGCCACAGGCGCGGCGGGAGCGGGCGCGGCCGTTTCGTTCACCAGATCCTTCAACTCCTTGCTGGGCTTGAAGTAGGGGATCTTTTTGGCGGGAACTTCCACACGCGCGCCGGTCTTGGGATTACGGCCGATCCGGGACTGCCGCTGCCGCGTGCGGAAAGAGCCGAACCCGCGGATTTCAATTTTGTCACTCTCACGCAAAGATTTAACGATGGCGTCGAAGATGGCTTCGACGATGACCTCGGATTCTTTACGGGTAAACTCGACTACCCTTGCAACTTCTTCAATCAAGTCCGCTTTTGTCATAGGGTTGCCTCTTCATTGTAACCAAGACTTGGTCCTAAGTTTGTAGTTCGTCCTCGCCGCCCGCAAGTTCGTCAGGCTGGGAACTCGCCTCCTCGGGCGCCGGTTCGGGCCCGGCCGTTGGCGTTTCCGGATGGATAGCCTCCTCCAGAGCGTGCGTCACCTGCGCCGCCTGGCGCTGGTAGTCGGAGATCCGCTGCGACTCGCGCTGATCGGCGGGGCTGATCAGGCTCAAGCCGATGCGGTGATCCGGTTCGTGCATCTTGATGATCCGGAAATGATATTCCGAGCCGACCGGCAAGCCACCCGGCTGCCGCACATCGGCTGGAATTTCGGAATTGTGGCAGAGGCCTTCGACCCCCGGGAGCAGTTCGACAAAAACACCAAACTGCACATTTCGCGAGGCCTTCCCTGTGACGATATCGCCCACCACGTGGTCCCGGAAGAAGGTCTCCCACGCGTCGGGCTGCAATTGCTTGACGCCCAAAGACAGGCGGCGGTTTGGGGCGTCGATGTTCAGGATGACCGCCTGCACGATCTGTCCTTTCTTGAGGACCTCGGATGGATGTTGAACCCGTTTGGTCCAGGAAAGATCTGAGATGTGAACCAACCCGTCAATCCCTTCCTCGATCTCGATGAAGGCGCCGAACTCTGAGATCTTCCGCACCCGCCCTTCAACCACAGATCCGACGCTGTAGCGCTGGGCCACGGTCGTCCAGGGGTCGGCTTCCAGTTGTTTGATGCCCAGGGAAATCCGGCGCTCCTTGGGCTTCACTTCGAGGACCACGGATTCGACCGAATCTCCGACGCGCACGAGCTTCGAGGGGTGTTTCATCCTCCGCGACCACGTCATCTCGGAGATGTGAATCAACCCTTCGACTCCGGGCTCCAGTTCGACGAAGGCGCCGTAGTCGGTGATGCTCATCACGCGGCCAACGACACGCAAGCCGGGCAGGTACCGTTCGACGACGGTTTCCCAAGGGTCGGGAACAGCCTGCTTGAGGCCCAGCGAGATTCTTTCTTTCTCGTGGTCGAACTTGAGGACCTTTACGGTGACTTCCTGGCCGACGTGCAACACGCTGGACGGATGAGCCACGCGTCCATGGGAGATGTCGCTGACGTGCAACAGGCCATCGATTCCGCCCAGGTCGATAAACGCGCCGTAATCGGCCAGGCTTTTGACCACGCCGGTAACCAGGTCGCCTTCCTGAAGGTTGTGCAACAAGGCGCCCTTTCGGGAGGTGGCTTCCTCCTCAATCGCAGCTTTGCGTGAAACCACAACGTTGTCACGGCGGCGATTGAGTTTGATGACCTTGACCGGAATGTCCTGGCCGATGAACGCGTCCAGATTATACGGCGGCCGCAGGTCGACTTGTGTTCCCGGCATGAATGCCGCCACGCCCACATCGACCGACAAGCCGCCTTTAACGCGCGCGGTGACGCGGCCGGAAATCAACAGATTTTCGTTAAAGGCCTTCTCGAGGTTCTCCCACGCCAGGCTGCGGTGCGCGCGCTCGTAGGAAAGCAGAACGTAGCCTTCGACGTCGGAGCGGCGGCGGTCGACCATCGTTTCAATGGTGTCGCCGGGCTGGACTGTAACATTGCCGTCGGCGCCGGTAAGCTGCGCCAGGGGAATCAAGCCTTCGAGCTTCAACCCCACGTCGACAATCACTCCTTGCGGAGTGATCTTGAGCACATGACCGTGCAGCACTTCGCCTTCCGACGGCGGCGCCAGGTGGCTGTGCTCGCCGATGAGGCGTTCAAATTCCTGTCCTGAATCCGGTGGACGGTCTTCGGGGTTAACGGTCATGCACAGGTCTCCCACGTCCTTGCGCATTCAATGGCTTGGGCGTGGAAGAGGTTAGTTGGAATTCCTTGAAACGGGAAAGCCGGTTCGATCCCAAACAGGACTCCCGAAATAGCCAGACTCCATCCACAAACCATTGATGTAGCGGTACTTCAGAACTATAAGCTGATGGCGGGGGGGAAGTCAACTCTCAGTCTTCGCGCTTCTTCGCGCTTCCGGCGCCCGCCGCTGGCCCACTCACTTTGAAGACATCCGATTGGCGCTAGCAATCCGTAGTGAATGGTGATACGATCATGTGTTTCGTGCTACCGCGTCTCTTCACCACCATCGTCTGCTCGATTCTGCTGGCTGTGTGCGCCCGCGCCCAGGATTCGAAAGCGGCTGATTCTAAAGAACCTGACAATCCGCTGTTGAAGCCTGTCTACACCAGCATTGTCATTACGGCCAAGCCGGAGGAACCGGCTGTAGACCGCCGTAACAGCGAGGTGTTTCAGCAAACCTTGTTTTCCCGCGACGACCAAGTGTTCCACCAACTCAATGCGGGAATCAACGCCGGGCAGCACGAAGGCGGCGGAAAATCGATCGAAGTCCGGCGGTTCGGCTTCAACCTGGACCACGGCGGCGTGAACGGCGGCCTTAAGGTTCTGGTCGATAACATTCAACAGAACCAGTCCACGCAAGGGCACGGGCAGGGATATCTGGGCGCGCTGAAGAGTCTGACGCCGGAACTCATCGAGGACGCCGAGATCATCAACGGACCGTTCAGCGCGGAGTATGGCGATTTCAGCGGGTTGGGTGTGGTGCACATTCGCATGCGTGAAGCGTTGCCTGATGAGTGGACGGCGCGCATACAGGGAGGTTCGTTCAATTCCCAGCGCGGATTTCTTTCCTACAGCCCGAGCCTGAAGACCATCGACTCCTATTTCGCTTACGAGGGTTCGCACACGGATGGACCGTTCGAAAAGCCGCTGGATTACCGGCGTGACAATGTCACAATGAACGTCACGCGGCGCCTGACGCCGCAGCGCAGCCTCGGCTTCAAGTTCAACGGCAGCAGGAACGATTTCAACTCGTCGGGCCAGATCCCGCTCAACGAAGTCGATGCCGGCCGCCTGGACCGGTTCGGTTACCTGGACCCGGGCGAAGGCGGGCTGGTGACCGCCGGAACCGCGGCCATGTACTTTCGCCAGGAACTGAAAGATGGCGTGATTTGGAAAGCCGACGCCTTCGTGGGAAGGTCCCTGTTCGATCTTTTTTCCAACTTCACGTATTACCTGAATGACCCGGTCAACGGTGACGGGATTCAGCAGCATGATTCCCGTTTGCAGGAAGGCGCCAACTTCCAGTTCCTTAAGCCTCACAAACGGTTTGGAGGCCACGGCCTGTTGACCGCCGGCGGCAACTACCACGACAACCAGATCAATGTCGGGCTCTACTCGAGAGTGGACCGGGTTCCCACCTCGGTGACAACGAAGGCCCATGCGCGAATCGCCAATGGCGCGGGCTACGTTCAGGAGACTCTCGCCTTCTTCAATGGCAAACTGATCGTCGGCGGCGGGCTGCGCTATGACGGCTACCGCTTCGATGTCCGGGACCTTGTTGAGCCCGCCAACAGCGCAGCGCAGAACACAGGACGGTTTCAGCCCAAGGCCAGCGTGGCGTACTCACCGGCTTCGTGGCTGCCGGCCACGCTGCACATCAACTACGGGCGCGGCATCACTTCGCTGGACGCGCGCAGCATCCTGAAAGATCCCAACGGCACTCTGCTGGCGACGACCGACTTCGTACAGGCTGGACTGTCGCACCAATACTCGCGCTTTTCGTGGGCGGTAGACGGATTCATGATCAACCGCTCCAACGAACTCGCCTACTCGGCCGACGACGGGACGCTGGACTTTCTCGGGCCGAGCCGCGCCTACGGGTTTGAGGCCAAGGCATCGGTTTCGATCACGCGGAAGCTTTCTTTGAGCGGCGGATTGACGAAAGTGGGCAACGCGTTCTATCGCGGTACGGAACCGCGCGCGTATGTCGACCGCGCGCCTCACTTTGTAGCCAACGCGGGATTGACGCTGGCAAGCTGGCGCGGCTGGAGCGGGTCGCTTCGCGTCCGCGCGATCAATCACTACCGCTTATATGGAGACGAAGGCGAAGCCGTCGCCGCCGGACACACGGTGTTCGATCTCAGCCTGGTGCGGCGCATCAGCCGCGGCGTCGATCTCAATTTCGCCCTGGACAACATGCTGAACCGCGACTACTACGAGACGCAGAACTTTCTGGAGTCGCGTCCCTGGCGCGGCGGGCCGGCTTCTTACAGCATCCATGCCACGCCCGGCTACCCGATTACGGCCACCATTGGTCTGACGTTCCGATTCCGGGGTAAATAGGAACCCGCGGGGTACAATATCCATGTACCCCCATGAAAAATGTAAATTCGTTCGGAAGTGCGTCCACGCTGCGTGCCGGGACGCGCGAGTATCAGATTTACAGGCTGGAGGCGCTCAAGGCCAAGGGCTTCGACCTGGCGCGCATTCCGTTCTCCATCAAAGTCCTGCTGGAAAACCTGTTGCGCCACGAAGACGGCGCCGCCGTCAAGAGTTCCGATGTGGAGTACGTGGCGCGCTGGGATGCCAATGGCGTGCAACAGGAGATTCAGTTCATGCCCGCGCGGGTCCTGCTGCAGGACTTCACCGGCGTGCCCTGCGTCGTCGATCTGGCCGCGATGCGGGATGCCTTGAAAGCTCTCGGCGCGGATCCGAAGAAAGCCAACCCTCTCATCCCGGTTGACCTGGTGATCGACCACTCGGTGCAAGTGGACGAGTTCGGCACGCCCCGCGCCTTCGAGCACAACGTGCTGCTTGAGTATCAGCGCAACTCCGAACGCTACGCGCTGCTGCGCTGGGCGCAAACCGCTTTTCGAAACTTTCGCGCCGTTCCGCCCGGCACGGGCATCGTCCATCAAGTCAATCTGGAGTATCTCGCGCACGTCGTCTTTTCCCGGACCGAGGATGGCGTCACCCGCGCCTATCCCGACACGGTCGTCGGAACCGATTCCCACACGACGATGATTAACGGCCTGGGTGTTGTGGGATGGGGCGTCGGCGGGATCGAAGCCGAAGCCTGCATGCTGGGCCAGCCTGTGTCGATGCTGTTGCCGCCGGTGGTGGGCTTCAAACTGCACGGCAAGCTTCGGGCGGGCGCCACGGCGACCGACCTGGTCCTTACCGTGACCCAGATGCTCCGCAAGAAGGGCGTCGTATCCAAGTTTGTCGAGTTCCACGGACCGGGGATCTCTTCGCTGTCCCTGGCGGACCGGGCGACGATCGGCAACATGGCGCCGGAGTATGGCGCCACCATCGGTGTCTTCCCGGTGGACGACCAGACGCTGGCGTATCTGCGCGCGTCGAATCGTCCCAAGGAGCTGATCGAGCTGGTCGAAGCATACTACCGGGAGCAGGGGATGTTCCATACGAGTACCTCTGCGGACCCTGTCTACAGCGATACGATCGAGCTCGACATGGGGAGTGTGGTTCCGTCACTGGCGGGTCCCAAGCGTCCGCAGGACCGCATCAACCTGCCCGATGTGAAGAAGAATTTCCTCGAGACGTTGGGCGCCGAGCCGAAGGGCAATGGCGCGGTCAGGGACGGCGCGGTGGTGATTGCGGCCATCACCAGTTGCACCAACACGTCGAACCCCTCGGTGATGGTGGGCGCCGGACTGCTGGCGAAGAACGCCGTGGAGAAAGGGCTTGAAACCAAGCCGTGGGTCAAGAGCAGCCTGGCGCCGGGGTCCAAGGTCGTCACCGACTACTTGAAGGATGCGGGTTTGATGCCGTACCTGGAATCGCTGAAGTTCCACCTGGTGGGCTACGGCTGCACGACTTGTATCGGCAACAGCGGGCCGCTGCCGGATGACGTTTCCAAGGCTGTGTCGGACAAGCAGCTCACGGTAGCCGCGGTGCTGAGCGGCAACCGGAACTTTGAAGGCCGCATCAACGCGCAGGTTCGCGCCAACTACCTCGCGTCGCCGCCACTGGTGGTGGCCTATGCGCTGGCCGGGCGGGTTGACGTCGACCTGGACAGCGAACCGTTGGGAACCGGAAAGGACGGCCAACCCGTCTACCTCCGCGACATCTGGCCTTCGCCGGAAGAGATTCAGGCAGTGGTCGCAAAGAGTGTCCGGCCCGAGATGTTCGAGCGGCAGTACGGCAAAGTTTTCGAGGGCGACGCGATGTGGAATTCGATGAAGACCCCGCAAGGCGAAACCTTTGAATGGGACTCAAACTCGACCTACATCAAGAAGCCGCCGTACTTTGAAGTTCTCGCCGACCCGGAAACCTCGGTGACGGACCTCGATGGTCTCAGGGTGCTGGCGATGCTAGGCGATTCCATCACGACCGACCACATTTCGCCCGCCGGCTCGATCGCCAAAGACAGTCCGGCCGCGCGGTTCCTCATCGGGCGGGGCGTCCAGCCGAAGGACTTCAATCAATACGGCACGCGGCGCGGCAACGACGACATCATGGTTCGGGGCACGCTGGCCAACGTCCGGCTCAGGAACGAACTCGTGCCCGGCGTCGAAGGAGGGTACACGGCGTTCCAACCTTCGGGCGAGAAGATGTTCATCTTTGACGCTTCGGTGAAATACAGAGAAGCCGGGACGCCGCTGGTGATCATCGCCGGCAAAGAGTATGGCTCCGGTTCGTCGCGCGACTGGGCGGCCAAGGGAGTCGCTCTTCTGGGAGTCAAGGCGGTCATCGCCGAGAGCTTTGAGCGAATCCACCGCTCCAATCTCGTTGGGATGGGGGTCTTGCCGCTGGAGTTTGCCGGCGGCGCCACGCGCCAAAGCCTGGGACTCACTGGGACGGAAACCTATGCCATCAGTGGTGTTCGGGAAGCCTTGGCGGGTACGAAGAGAGCCTTGGTTCGCGCCACGGCGGCCGATGGCGCAGTCAAGTCCTTTGACGTGACGGTTCGCATCGATACGCCGCGCGAGGTGGAGTATTTCCGCAATGGCGGAGTTCTGCCCTATGTTCTGCGGCAACTCGCCGGGTAATTGATCTGCGCGCCGGTCACCGCGTAAGCCGCGTGGCGCGCTGCGGTGACCGGGCGCCCATTTTCAGACGGAGCGCGCTGGGAGCCTTGGAGAGCGCGCTCGCAATGACCCGGTAGCGGAGGCTGGGAATCACAAAAAGCTGGCCGCGTTCCAGCGCCTTGAGCGACTCCCGCACAACGTATGAGGCCGGGAGCCACAGCCACTTTGGAACGGATCCGCTTGAAACTCCCATGGTCTGGTGAAACTCGGTGTGCGTGAACCCCGGGCACAACGATTGAATCTTTACGTTCGAGCGGCGCGACTTCAGGTCGAGGTAAATCCCTTCGCTAATCTGGTTGATCCAGCCCTTGGTGGCGCAGTAGTTGGCCGCACCGGGGCTCCGGCCGTACGCGGCGACCGAGGATACATTGATGATGGCGCCCCGATCCCGCGGAACGAAGATCTGCAGCGCGGCATGGCTTAGCTGGAGCGTCGCCGTAATGTGCACGTTGTGCATCTCCATGTGACGCTCAATCGGGACGTCCCAAAACAGGCCCTTGGTTCCGAAACCCGCGTTGTTCACCAGCAATTCAAGGGCGGGTTGACTCTTCAGGTGCGCGGCGGTGCGCTCAATCTCTTCGAGCTTGGAAAGATCCGCGGCAAAGACCTCGGCTTGGACCGGTTGCGAGGCTTCAATAGAGTTCTTCAGTGCGGCGAGACGGTCCTCGCGCCGGGCTACCAGGATCAGATCGAAGCCAAGTTCAGCGAGCTTTCGCGCGAAGACTTCACCAAGACCGCTGGATGCTCCTGTGACTAAGGCGAGGCGACGGAATTCAGGCACGAGCTATTGCTATAATCGCACGCGAATGGCCGCCCAGGCACAGCACCTGCATACATACTTGCTGTTTCCGTTCTCCGTCGACAAGGAAGGCGTGATGGCCGACGAGCCCCATGCGTGGGCGAAGCATGAGCATTGGTTCGACGGCATCGACGAGTGGATCGCCCGGTCGGCCGCGCTGGCCGGTTCGCAGATCAACAACCAGCTTGGCGTCTGGAAGCGGGCATCGCTCAAACAGTTCGACATGAACTCACCGGCGTATCAGAACATGGTGTTCTTCCACTCTTTTGTGCGCCGGGTATTCTTCGATACGGCGGACTACTGCGGCCAGCCCGGCGAGCAGGAAGCTTTGCTGCGCAGCTACACCATCCCGCTGGCCGCGCATAAAGAGAACGGCCGCCGCATCATGCTCGAAGCGCGCGACCGCCGCGGCCGCTCGGCCACCATCGAGGTCACCGAGCTCAACCTGACCATCTTCGCCAACGGCGTCGGGATTCTGATCATCGGCGTTGAAGCGACGCATATTGGCATTCCCGACGCACTTTGGATCAATGAGACGATGCGCAAGGTTTACCCGTCGAGCGGACGCCAGGTGCGCGAGGGGCGGACTCCCGACTACATGGCATTGACGATGGTGTCGGGTGGGGACCGCGTGGTGATTCTCGAAGAGAAGTTCGAACACGGAGGGCTGAAGGGCTATCTGCCGCCTCTCAGCAAGGTGATCACCGGACTCCTGTATTTCATGAACTACAACAATCAGGAGTTCGAGCCGATCCTGGACGAGCGGATGATCATCTACACGTACATGTCCGTGGATCCCCGCACGGTTCCGGCGAACTTCGACCAGTCGGAAGACTACGAAATCCTGATGAGCCGCTTTCTCTACGTGGACAAGTGGGCCGAAGACTACCGTTATGACGCGGAGTTCACGCGGCAGGAAATGCGCAAGAACGTGTACCGCCGCTGGGCTCACCAGGGCACGCTCTACGGCTTTACCAGTTACTCCAACGTGACCCTGGTGATGGGGCAGTTCGACTGCGACGAACACCTCCTGTCCGAAGGATTTCTCGTCCACCGCATGTTTGTGAGCCGCTACTACCTGATGATTGTGGTGGCTTTGTTCTACCGCGCGACCCTGCTCGACTTCTCCGAACGCACCGCGCTGGTCTCGCGGGCGCTGTTCCGGCGGTTCACCAACGTCCGCATCGGCGAAGAAGACATCCGCCTGGCCACACGTCTCATGGCGGATTTCCAGTTCTTCTCCAACTACTGGTACTTCAGCGAGCTGGCCACAAAAGACGAGGAGATTGAACATTTCCAGTTGCAGTGCGGCGCCTACCGCCTGGAACGCATGAAGCACGAAGTGGAGCAGGAAGTTGACAAGTTGAGCCACCTACTGGAACGCTCTTTCCAACTGCGCAACACCGAAGCCGTCAACCGCCTGGCCATGTTGAGCATGATCCTCGGCGGCGGCGCGGTGATCACCGGCTTTTTTGGCATGAACTTCGGCCGGCAGTTCGAAGCGCTATTTTTCAATCCTGTCCGGACATCGGTGTTCCATTGGGCCGCGATCGTGCTGGTGACCCTGATCGTCGTGGCCTCACTCGGATTCGCGGTGTTTCTGGTATCGGCCGGCTGGCGGGATTACCGGACCATTCTTATGCCGAGAAGCCAGAAGGAGCGCGACGCCAGCCTGCGCCGCACGCTCGATTATGTTCCGGTCTCCGATGACGAAGACACGCCTCAAACTTAAGCCAGTATCCCGGTGACCACTTCGCCTTCGACGTCGGTCAGACGGAAATCTCTCCCGCTGTAACGGTAGGTAAGGCGCTTGTGGTCGAGGCCCAGCAGGTGCAGGATCGTTGCTTGCATGTCGTGTATATGCACGCGGTTCTCGACCGCTTTGAAACCGAAATCGTCCGTGGCGCCATAGGCGAAGCCCTTGCGAATTCCAGCCCCGGCAAGCACGTAGCTGAAGCCATGGTTGTTGTGATCGCGTCCGTTCTGGACCTTGATCAGGCCGCCGACTTCCATCGCCGGCGTGCGTCCGAACTCGCCCCCGATGATCACGAGAGTTTCGTTGAGCAAGCCCGAAGCCTTCAGGTCCGACAGCAGGGAAGAAATGGCTGAGTCCGCCAGCCGCGCCAGCGGACGGTGAAGTTCGATGTCGTCGTGGTTGTCCCAGGGTTGGAAGTTGCCGAAATAGACCTGGACCATTCGCACGCCGCGTTCCACCAGCCGGCGCGCCATCAGGCAACCGCGGGCGAAGGCGGCTTCTCCGTAGCGCTCTCGAACCGCCGCTGGTTCTTTGGTGATATCGAAGGCTTCCGGCGCTTCGGTCTGCATTCTGAAGGCGATTTCGGTGCTTTGGATGGCCGCGTCCAGGTCGGGGTCGGCGCCGGCCTTATCCAGATGATGGCGGTTCAAGGCGGCGAGCAGGTCCAATTCCTTTCGTTGTTGAACCGGGGTGAGACTCGTGTTGCGAATGTTGGCGAACAGCTTGCGGGGATCCGGATCGGTGGTGTTCAGGTACGTACCCTGATGGATGGCGGGCAGAAATGTCGAACTCCACAGTTGATGCCCGACCACCGGCAATCCGGGACAGAGAACGATATAGCCTGGCAGGTCCTGATTCTCGGAACCCAACCCGTATGTCAGCCACGAACCCATTGACGGTCTGCCGGGGAGCTGATGTCCGCAGTTCCACAGAAACAGTGAAGGCTCGTGGTTCGGCCGGTCGGCGTACATCGACCGCACAACGCACAGTTCGTCGGCGTGCCCGGCCAGCTTTGGAAAGATCTCGCTGATTTCGAGGCCGCTCTGGCCGCAGCGGGTGAACGTGAACGGCGACTTCAACAGGTTTCCCGTCTTGCGCTCGGTCTTGAGGTTTCCGCCGGACGGCATGGGCTGTCCATGATACTTCGTCAGCGCGGGTTTCGGGTCAAAGGTGTCCACCTGCGACGGGCCGCCGTTGAGGAAGAGCCAGATGACGTGCTTCGCTTGGGGCTGGAAGTGCGGCGTCTTTACCGCCAGCGGGTTCGGCGGCGAAGATGCGCGCAGTACGTGTTGCAGGCCAGTCCAGCCGAATCCGGCGCCAACGGTTTGCAGGAGATTGCGGCGGTCGATCATTCGTCAATCCAGGAATAGAAACTCGTTGGAACTCAGCAGCACGCGCATGTATTGCGGCCACTGGCTGCTTTGAACAAACTCCTGGCCGAGGCGCAGTTCCGCGGCGTCCGGTTTGCGGCCGTAGAGGATGCGGTATGCCTGCGTGATGCGCGCGGCCGGTTCGCCGGCAAGGCGCGCGGCAAGCGCCGCCGCCTGTTGCTCGACAAACCGGCTGTTCATGAAAAACAATCGCTGCGGCGGAATGTTTGTCGCAATCCTCTTCTCGCTGGTGCTGTTGGGGTTCGGAAAATCGAACAGCGACAGGAACGGTTCGGTCTTGCGGCGGCTGATCTGTCCGTACACGGTTCGCTTGTGGTTCTTCTCGTCGTCCAGGCGGACGGGCTTGCCGGCGGGGGTGGCATCCAGCGTGCCGGCAACAAACAGCATCGAGTCGCGAATCGTTTCGATATCCATCCGCCGGCGGTGAAAGCGCCAGTAGAGCGCGTCATCCGGATCGATGGCCAGGTTTCTCTCAATCGGCTGGCTGCCCAGTTGGTACGCCGCGGTCAGCATTATTTCACGATGGAGTTTCTTCAGCGACCAGCCGTTTTTCACGAAACGCGCCGCAAGATAATCGAGCAGCTCCGGATGAACCGGCCGCTCGCCGAGTTGTCCGAAGTTGCCCGGCGTATTGACGATGCCGCGTCCGAAATGGATCATCCATACGCGGTTCACCATCACGCGCGCGGTGAGCGGATTGTCCGGGTTCGCAATCGCCTCGGCCAGATCCAGGCGTCCGCTGCCGTGCGTGAACGGCTTCGGCGCGCCGTCCGACAGCACGGAGAGAAAGGCGCGCGGAGCGATCTCGCCCTTGTTGTTGCGGTCCCCGCGAATCGCGATAGGCTGGTCAGCCGGCTTGGCGCCGTCTTTCAGCGTGTGCAGGAACGGGTATTGCTCCGGGATCGCTTTCTTCAGAGCATCGAGTTCCGCCTTCTGATCCTTCAGATACTCCCGTGCTTGTGCCGGAAGAAACCGGTCGATCTTGGCGCGTCCGTAGTAGTAGATCCCGTCGGGCGTCGAGAAAAAACCGGCTGAATCCTTGGCGCCGGCTGCGAACAGATCGCGCCAGAAGATGTATTTGTCGCGCGGCAGCGACACGAGGCTGGCGTTTGCCAGGTCGGCGCGGCCGGGGTCAAGCCCGAGGCGGATTTCGTTCTCGTGATCCACTCGCCGTTTTTCCTCCACCAGGTCCACGACGAAGGACTGGAGCCTGGCGGCCTCTTTCTCGAACTCGGAGCGGCTCGCGTTCCGCGAAGCGAGTTCAAACCAGGGCTTCAGGTAAGGATGATCTTTGCGCGGCTCGCTCAGATACGTCTTCCAGCGGCCGAGCGATTCCGCATCCAGGCGTCCGGGCTGCCCGAGTCCGCGCGCGGCTAGCAGGTATGACCCGGTTTGCGCGGCCAGCATCTCGGCCGCCAGGTCGGTCTGCTGCCGGTAGAAGCGCTTGATCCGTTCTTCCTGCCGGTCCGCGGCTTTCTTCCGTTCCGAGTAGAGTTCCACCACTTTGGGGCCGGCCAGCGGCTTTTCGTCCAACTCGCTGCTGGCAAAAACGCCCTGCAACGCGTAGTAGTCCTTGGTTGGAATCGGGTCGAACTTATGGTCATGGCACTGCGCGCAAGCGACCGTCAGCCCGAGGAATCCGCGCGAGAGCGCATCGACACGCTCATCCTGAAATTCCGGACTCAAGGCAAAAAATCCCAACGCCGGAAGGTATTTCAGCGGATCACTTGCGGGCATCTGATCTCCCGCGATTTGCGCCTTGAGAAAGACGTCGTACGGCATGTCGCCGTTGATCGCGCCGATCACCCAGTTCCGGTAGCGGAACGCGTTTGCGTACGGCTCGTCCTGCGTCGAGTTCAACTTGTCGTCGGCGTAGCGCGCCACATCCAGCCAGTGGCGCCCCCAACATTCGCCGTAGCCCGGCGAGGCCAGCAGCCGGTCCACGACTTTCGCGAAGGCATCGGGCGAGCGGTCCGCCTCAAACGCGTCGATTTCCCCGGGTGTGGGAGGAAGGCCCGTCAAGTCCAGACTGGCGCGCCGGATCAGCGTTCGCCGGCTGGCGGGCGGCGCCGCTTTCAGTCCTTGAGATTCGAGCTTGGCCAGGATGAAGTGATCGGCCGGCGTGCGTGCCCAGGTTCGGTCCTTTACCGCGGGCGGCGCCGGTTCCCGGACCGGCTGGAACGACCAGAATGCGCGCTGTTCGGGCGTGATGACGTAAGCGGGACCGGCCTCCTTGGCCGTTTCCGGCGGCCAGTATGCTCCTTCTTTGATCCATGCGGACAGCGCCGAGATTTCCTCGGGCTTCAATTCGCCGGCCGGGGGCATCTTCAAGCGCTCGTGCTTGTGTGTGACGGCTTGGATCAGCAGGCTCTTTTCCGGATCACCGGCGATGATCGCCGGACCGGTCTTTCCTCCGGCCAGAATCGCCTCACGCGAGTCCAGGCGCAAGCCGCCCAT
>JADZCI010000016.1 GCA_020851655.1 Bryobacterales bacterium | reverse complement strand
TCTTCCGGAGAGTGCGGCGTGTAGACGGCGACACGGCGGTGTACGGCGCGTCCGATCACTTCCTGGTGGTTGTGAACCAGAACTCCGTTGTGAAAGACAGTGAAATAGGCCGGTTTGACCAGTTTGTCGCCGTCGAACCTGGGAGCCTCGAAAACGATGTCGTAGACGTTCCATTCGCCCTCGGGGCGGGTGGCGTTCACCAACGGAGGCCACTGGCCGTAGATGGACGCCGCCTGTCCGTCGGCGTAGGTGACAGTGCCGTTTGACTCCAGCACCTGAATCTCGTAACGCCCCATCAGTTCGATGCCGCTGTTGCCGGCGCTTTGTCCCGCGCCGCCGGTTCCCTTGGGGATCATCCATTCGACGTGCAACTGGCAGTCGCCGAACTTTTCTTTGGTGGCGAGCCGGCCGTTGCGCGGGACGATTTCCATGTATCCGTTCTCGACTTTCCACTTGGGTTCCTGGGCGCTGCCGCCGCGCATGGAAACCCAGTGGGAGAGGTCTTTGCCGTTGAACAGCACGATGGCGTCCGACGGCGGCGCTTCGTTCAGGAGGGGCTCGCCGGGGGCGACCTTGAGCGGACGCGGCCGCGCCATGTCGTGCACCTTCCATTTTTGGCCCGGCAACCGCGGGGTGTCGTTGTACCCGCGCTTGTCGTCGCCGTGGTCCTGGGCGCGCCCGCATGCGCCGGCGGCCACCAGAAACATCGAAGTCAAAACTACAGTCCGTCGCATCTGTGCCATGATAACCCGCGCCGCCGCGGCGCGGGCGCTGCACGCCTACCGGTTGAAGCTCCTGCGATAGACTGCGGTCATGAACCGACGGCAAGTGCTCACCAACACCGCGAATCTGATGCTTGTTTCACCAGCGGCCGCGTTTGGAACGCAGGCCAATTCCGCGGTGACCCTGGGCGTGATTGGAACCGGCAACCGGGGCCGTTACGACACCAACTTCTTTTCGAAAGACCCGCGCGCCCGCGTTGTGGCGCTGTGCGACTTGTATTCGGACCAGATCGACCGGGCCAAGACGCAGGTTCCGTCGGTGAACGGCGCCAAGACCTTTACCAATTACAAGGACCTGCTGGCGGCGCCGGGCATCGACGCCGTGTTGATCACGACGCCCGTCTATCTGCATCCGGAGCATTTCGAGGCGGCGGTGGCGGCGGGCAAACATATCTACTGCGAGAAGCCCGCCGGCGCCGATGTTGCCGGAGTTAAGCGGCTGATGGCAGCCGCGCAAAGAGCCGGACAAAGCCGGCACATTCAGTTCGGGTTCCAGCAGAGATTCAGCCCGGAGTACCTGGCCGCGGAGAAGATTATCCGTTCCGCGCAGTTTGGCGAAATCGCGCTGATGCGCAGCCACTGGATGGTAGGCGGAGTTCAGCCCAAGTCGCGGCAGCGGCCGGTCGCGCCGGAAGCCGAGGCCCGGATGTGGTATCCGTGGCGCGCCAAGTCGGGCGACATGATTGTCGAGCAGGACTGCCATGGCGTAGATGTTCTGAACTGGTTCAGCGGGCGGCATCCGCTGTCGGCGGTGGGTGATGGCGGGCGCAAGGTTCGCAGTTACGGCGATACCATGGACCATCTGAATGTCACCTATGACTATGGCCAGGGGTTGCATGGCTTTCTGCACGCCTGCCAGTTGGCGCAGGCGTGGGGCCTGGTCGACGAGCAGTTCTTCGGCACGGAGAGCACCATCGAGACGCACCGCAAGTATTACCGCTGGTCCCGCCCCGGACAGGAACCGCTGAAAATCGATTCCAAGCGCGAGATCACCATCGACGCGATCGAGCATTTTCTGGCGTGTGTGGTGGAGAACCGGCCGGAGAATCACACCACGGAAGCCGCCGAAAGCACGTTGACTTCTCTGCTGGGACGCCTGGCCATAGACAGAGGCGTGCGTGTCACGTGGGAAGAATTGCTCAAGACCGCCTAGGTCCTTGACGCGGAGAGCGACGGACGGGTAGCCTAATCCCACTATGTCGCTGCTCATACGCTGGCTTGTGACCGCGGTCAGCCTGCTGATCGTGGCTTATCTGATTCCCGGCTTCCAGGTCTCGGGGATCAAGGCGGCATTGATTGCCGCCGTGGTGATTGGACTGGTCAACGCGACCATCGGACTGCTTCTCAAGATCGTGACATTTCCGCTGACGCTGTTGACGCTGGGGGTGTTCTACCTGGTGATCAACGCGCTGATGCTGATGCTGGCGTCGCAGTTTGTGGACGGTTTCAAGCTATCGGGATTTTGGGCGGCGTTCTTCGGTGGAATCGTACTCAGCCTGGTGAGCGCGATCCTCCACAGCATCTTCAAGCCCAGCGAGTAGGGCAAATAAACAGGGAATAGACGGCACTTTACCGCCCATCTCCGCACCGCGGGTGTTGAAGGCGTTTGACGTTCCCCGATTGGCTTGGCTAGAATGGAGGTTTCGCAACCCTCCACGGAGTTCGTCTGTCTATGAAGACCCAATTTCCGTCCAAGAGTGAGATCGTGCGCGCGTGGTATGTCATCGACGCGACCGAAGCCGCTCTGGGCCGAGTCGCAAGCAAAGCCGCCAAGGTATTGATGGGCAAACATAAGCCGACCTATGTGCCCTTCCTCGACAGCGGCGACCACGTCATTATTCTCAATGCGGAGAAGGCCGTTTTGACCGGGGCCAAAGAGCAGCAGAAGTTGTACCGCCGGCACTCCGGATATCCGGGTGGGCTGACCGAAGTCACGGCTTCGCGGATGCGCACCACGCGTCCGGTGAGGCTGGTGGAAGAAGCGGTAAAGGGAATGCTTCCGAAGACCAAGCTCGGCAAGCAGATGTACCGGAAGCTGAAGGTTTATGCGGGTGACAAGCACCCGCACGCGGCGCAGCAACCGGTGTCCATGAGCGCCAATTAGTAAGGAACGATCAGTGCCAACTTTGATTCAGTACGTAGCGACGGGCCGGCGGAAGTCGGCGACCGCGCGTGTGTTTTTGCGTCCAGGCGCCGGCAAGTTCACCATCAACGGCCGCGAAATGGAACAGTATTTCACCACGGTGGGAGCGCGCGCGGCGGTGAAGCAGCCGCTGCTGGCGACCGAAACCGCGGACAAGTTCGATGTCCTGGTCAATGCCGATGGCGGCGGAGTGCTGGGACAGGCGGGCGCGGTACGTCTGGGCCTGGCGCGCGCGCTGTGCGAGTTCAACGCCGAGTTGCGCGGCAAGCTGAAGTCCGAAGGCTTTCTCACCCGCGACGCGCGGGAGCATGAGCGCAAGAAATACGGGCAGAAAGGCGCCCGGAAACGCTTCCAGTTCTCCAAGCGCTAAGGTTTTTCGAAGGCCGGCCCGCGAGCCGGCCTTTCTTATATTGGTCCGCGCGCAAAATTCCGCTTTGGGCCGCGTGCCGGACCGGATCCGTCAACCCAACCAAACATCTCAGGAGGCAGTTTGCCGTCAATTACGATGAAGGAACTGCTCGAAGCTGGCGTTCACTTCGGGCACCAGACCAAGCGCTGGAATCCAAAGATGAAAGAGTACATCTTTGGCGAACGTAACGGGATCTACATTATCGATCTGCAGAAAACCCTCAAGCTGTTCAAGGACGCCATGCGCTACGTGGGCGAGCAGGCGGCCATGGGCAAGACGATTCTGTTTGTGGGCACCAAGCGCCAGGCGCAGGAAGCCATTGCCGAAGAGGCTGGGCGCTGCGGCATGTACTACGTCAACAACCGCTGGCTGGGCGGATTGCTGACCAACTTTGTCACCGTCAAGCAGTCGATCAAGCGTTTGCGCGACTTGGATGCGATTCTCGCCGACGGGGCCGATAGCCGGCGCACGAAGAAGGAACTGATCGGGATGGAGCGCGAGCGCAAGAACCTGCTCCAGAACCTGTCGGGGATCAAGGACATGGAAGGCCTGCCCGACATGCTGTTTGTCATCGACTCGAACAAGGAGTCGATCGCCGTGAAAGAGGCGCGCAAGCTCGGCATCGCGGTGGTGGCGGTGGTCGACACCAACTGCGACCCGGATGAAGTGGACTATCCGATTCCCGGCAACGACGACGCGCTGCGCGCCATACGTCTTTTCACCAACAAGATTTCCGACGCGATGATCGAGGGCCGCGCGCTGGCGAGCGAAACGGATTTCTCCCACAAGGAAATCGTGCCCGAAGAGGGCCCGGTCGAGGACATGTCGCAATTTGCGCATCAACTCGATCCGCGCTACCACGAGGACGTGCTGACCGAAGGTATCGCCGACCTGGACCTGCCCAACGTGTCGCTGCCCAAGAAAGCGGAAGCGGAAGCCGAACCCGGCGCGTGAACGGACGGTCATCCAACGGAAAGAGACAAGGCTATGGCTGAGATTAGTGCGCAATTAGTGAAACAACTCCGCGAGAAGACCGGCGCGGGAATGATGGAGTGCAAGAAGGCACTGACGGAGGCGAACGGCGACCTGGCGGCGGCGGAAGTGATTCTGCGCAAGCAAGGGCTGGCCAGCGCCGCCAAGAAATCGGCGCGCAGCACCAAGCAGGGTGTCATCGGCGCTTACATACACCCGGGCAGCCAGCTTGGCGTCCTGGTGGAAGTGAATTGTGAATCCGACTTTGTGGCGCGGACTCCGGATTTTCAGGAACTGGTGCATGACCTCGCGATGCAGGTGGCGGCGGCGGACCCGAAGTTCATCCGCAAGGAAGAAGTGACGGCGGAAGTTCTCGATAAAGAGAAAGAGATCTATCGCGCGCGCGCCCTGGCCGAAGGCAAGCCGGAGAAGATCGTGGACAAGATGGTGGAGGGCCGGCTGGCGAAGTTCTACGAGGAAGTCTGCCTGCTCGAGCAGCCGTTCATCAAGGACAACACGGTTACCGTGGGCCAACTGATAGCGGCCAAGATCGCCAAGATCGGCGAGAACATCACGGTGCCGCGCTTTGCGCGGTTCAAAGTGGGCGAGACCGCGCCAGCCGAAGAGACGCCCGCCGAAAAGTAGGGCGCCCATGACGGAGCCCCGGTATAAACGAATTCTGCTCAAGTTGAGCGGAGAGGTATTAGCGGGGGGCGCCGGCTTCGGCGTGGACCCGGAATGCGTGCGCCTGCTGGCCGACGAAGTCGCCGAAGTCGCCCGGTGCGGTGTCCAACTCGGGGTGGTGATCGGCGGCGGCAATTTTTTCCGCGGGGTTTCCGCCGCGGCGCGCAACATGGACCGCGTCACGGCGGACAACATGGGGATGCTGGCGACCATCATCAACTGTCTGGCGATGCAGGATGCGCTGGAGAAAGCCGGAGTCCCCACGCGGGTCATGACGGCCATTCACATGAATCAGGTGGCCGAACCCTACATCCGGCGCCGCGCCATCCGGCACCTGGAAAAGAACCGGGTTGCCGTTTTCGGCGGCGGCACCTCGAATCCTTACTTCTCCACCGACAGCGCGGGCTCGCTGCGCGCGCTGGAGATTCAGGCGGACGTGTTCGCCAAAGCCACCGGCGTGGACGGAGTCTACGACAAAGATCCACGCAAGCATTCCGACGCCGTCCGGTACGACCATGTCACCTACGGCGAGGTGCTGTCGAAGAGCTTGGGCGTGATGGACGCCACCGCGGTGGCGATGTGCCGGGACAACCGGCTGCCGATCGTCGTTTTCAACCTGACAAAGCGTGGCAATATAATGCGTATGTCGATGGGGGAACCTGTCGGAACGTTGATTTCCTAGGACCTGACAAAATGAAACCCGCACAAAATTCACCCTCCGCAGGCGGTTCAGTGAAGGACGTAGAGGCGCAAGCCAAGACGCGCATGGATAAAGTGATCGCCGGCCTGCAGCACGAGATGGCGGCCATCCGCACGGGCCGGGCGTCCGTCAACTTGCTGGACAGCGTCCGGGTGGACTACTATGGCACGCCATCGCCGCTCAACCACGTGGCGACGCTGCATGTTCCGGAACCTTCGCTGATCACGCTTCAGCCTTATGACGTTTCTCAAATCGGAGCGATCGAGAAAGCCATCCGCGCATCCGATCTCGGGTTGAATCCGTCCAACGACGGAAAGCTGATTCGCGTGCCCGTACCGGCGCTGACCGAAGAGCGCCGCAAGGAGATGGTCAAGCGGCTGCATCACGTGGCCGAGGATCACCGGGTGGCGATCCGCAACATCCGCCGCGATTCCAACGACGCGGTGAAAAAGCTGCTGAAGGACAAGGCCATCAGCGAGGATGAAGACAAGCGGGCGCACGACGAAATTCAGAAGATGACCGACTCGGTGATTCAGAAAGTCGATCAGCTTGCCAAGGCCAAGGAAAAAGAGATCCTGGAGATCTGACGCGCGGCCTAGCGCCTGGCCGGCGCCCGTTTCAGGAAGCGGTCAAACCAGTCGAACGCATCGGCCTGCATGGCGCGATCGAACTTGTGGCCGCCATCGTAGTAGATTGACCGGTACCGGTCCGCGGCATTGGCCCGCTTGAACGTCTCGGCGATCATTTTGTCCGCACGCTCCATCTCCGGCATCGTATAGAGCTGGTCTTCGCGGCAGTTCAGCACCATGGTAGCCGCGGGGGCGCGCAAGGCGAGAATCTCCGGAAAGTCGAGGTCCTTGGGCAGCAGCGGCACGTACGTCATCCAGGTGTGGGTGAATGCCTTGTCGAGCAGGAACTCCCTCCAGGTGGTCATAAACCCAACGGCGATGGCGACTTTAATGCGGTCGTCCAACCCGCCGAGAAAAACCGTACGCATTCCGCCACCCGACAGTCCGGCGCAGCCAATACGCGCCGGGTCCACTTCGGCCCGGGCGCTCAGGACATCGAGCGCACGCTGGTCTTCCACGACGTAGACGCCGGGCCACGTCGTCCCAGCCGACAGCAGGCTCTTCTCCATGATGTGTTCGTGGGCCGAGGCGAACGCGTTGTATTTAGCGACTCCTGCCTCATCCTCTGGCCTGGGATCGACTCCGCCGGCCCGGATCCGTTCCGGGACATCCTTGACCAGCACCCGCCGGCTGGCGAAGGGAAAGGTGTCGTGAACCAGCACGACGTAACCACGTTTGGCGATTTCGTTGGCCCAGCCCACGCCGCCGTAATATTGGTCCTGATGCTTCCGCTGGATCTCCCAGGGGGAGTCGTCGGTCCGGACGATTTTGCGCCAGCCCATGAACTTGTTGCCGCCGTGGTCGTGCAGCGCGAGGATTCCGGGCAGCGGCCCGCGGGCGCCGGCGGGCTTCAACAGGACCGCTTCGGTCTTGGGACCGGCGGGCAACTGCCATTCCAGGAATTCGATGTCGAGCCCGTCGTAGGTGGCGCGGCGGGTTACGGTCACGGCCGGGAGTCCGCCGAGATCAACCGGGGCCATGCATTCCAGAACGCGCTTGCGGGCCGCCTGACGCCATTGGTCCACGTTCTTCCACCGGCCCGTTCGAAACGAGAGGCGTGCGGGCGCAGCGCCCAGGACCGTGTCCGCCAGCCAGGGCCCGTAACTGCCGGTCTGATTCACCCTGGGCGCCGTACTTTGTGCCGGCGTAGGGGCCGGGAGTGCGAGCAGGACGATGGCGGCGGGAAAGACATTCCACTGCATGATTCACTATTCTGCAACAGGGATGGCGGCGGATTGAGAACGCTTTGAGGTAGAGGTTCCACCGGCGTCTTATTCAGAGAACAGGCTCACGGGATGCTGGTCGTAGGCGCGCATGGCTTCGGCAAAGCGGACGCCGCAGGTTGACCCGCGATAGGCCGCAATAGCCGTTTTCAGATCCACCGCGGAGTCGCGCTGCGAAGGAGAGTATTCGCGGTTGCGCATCAATGCCATCAGCTTTCCCAGCCACTCGACGGAGGCGTCCCACTGCGGCGTGACGTCGGCAAAGCTATCCGGTTCAAAGCCCCGCGTGTGTCTCGGTCCGTTGTCGTAGTAGTAGATCCGCTTGGGTGCGGCGGCGGAGCGTCCCAGAATCTGGCCCGCATTCTTGACCGCGATCTCGCACAGGCGCGACGCGGCGCGATGGTCATCGTGGGTGTCGTCCGGCCAGAGAATGAGAGCCATGTCCGGGTTGATACCGGCCACCAGTTCCGAGACGCTTCGTTTGGCCGCGGACGTAACGTCAAACATGTGCGAGGCGAAATTGAGAAACCGCATCTCGGCGCCAAAGTGATGCGCGAGTTGCTTTGAACCCTCGACCAGATCCTTTTCACGTCCTTTGACCGGCGGCCAGTTGGTGTAGTCGCCGATCAAGGCGGCGATCACCACCCGCCATCCCTTCTGAACGGCCTGGAGCATCACGCCCGGGACACCGAACACGCAGTCGTCGTAATGGGCGCCCATGGCGAGCAGAGTCTTGGGCATCGCGTTCCATGCTATCGCGGCGGGGTCAGTTGATGCGGGCGGCAAACTCGCGGCCGGCGGCGTCGGCTTCCTTCTCGGGGAGTCCGCGGACACCGGCCAGCCACCTCCCCTTGGCGAAAACGAAGGCGGGCGTTCCGCCGTCGGAGCCGGCAAATCCGCCGAAGTGGGCGATGACGCGCGTGTCCGTCATCTGCTTCTTGTAGTCGAGCAGCAGAAGCGCGGCGGCGCCGGCATCGGACGCCTTCACCAGAAACAGGTCCCACTCTTTCTTGCCGCGCTTGTAGTGGGCCACGTTGCCGCCGGGAAGAAAGGATTTGCCGAGCAGCGGAGCGGCATATACTTTGACGTCGACGCGGTCGCGAGACGGGAACTTGAGTGTTTCGTCGAAAGGCAGCCCGGCCTTGGGCGCGGGCTTGGGAGCTTCGGCCTCTTTCCTGGATTCGGGGGCTGAGCCACAGCCAGCGGCCAGGAGCGCGGCTCCGAGGATCCAAGCGATTTTCGTTCCCATCTCCGTGCCGGATCGTATCACGGTGACGGCCAATGCCGCCGGGCCGGAGCGGGCCAACGCCAAACTGGACAAGCAAAAAGGTAATGTAGACGGTTTGGCGTAACACGCCACGAAGGAGACCGGGTGAATTCGATAGTTGGCGCGATTGGCTGGCACATGGTAGGCGCGGCGTCCGCCGCATCCTTTTATGCTCCGATTGGCAAGGTAAAGCAATGGTCCTGGGAGACCACTTGGGCGGTGGCCGGGATCTTTTCGTGGGTGCTGCTGCCCATCGCCGTCAGCGCGTCTCTGCTGCCGGACTTTACGGCATTCTACGCGGGGTTGGACTCGAACACAGTCCTCAAGGCATTCCTGTTCGGCTGCATGTGGGGGGTGGGCAACGTCAGCTACGGGCTGACGATGCGCTATTTGGGAATGGCGCTGGGAATCGGCATCGCCATCGGCACGACACTGGTCGTGGGAACGCTGATTCCGCCGATGATGCATGGACAGTTTCTGTCCCTGTTCACGACTCGAAGCGGAATGGTGACGCTCGCCGGAGGCGTTGTGGCGCTGATCGGCGTCGCCGTGGTGACCTATGCGGGGCACCAGAAGGAAGAGCAACTCGGAGTGGGGGCGGAGCAGTTCAGCCTGAAGAAAGGTGTGTTGCTGGCGATCCTGTGCGGGATTTTTTCCTCGGGTATGTCGTTCGCCATCGATGCGGCCAAGCCGGTTGAGACCGCGGCGCTGCAACTCGGCGTCCAGCCGCTTTACGCCGCGCTGCCGAGCTACGTCATCATCATGGGCGGCGGCGCTCTGGTCAACTTCGCCTACTGCATCTTACGGCTGGCGCTGAAGAGCGATCTGTCGTTCCGCGCCGACTGCTCACAACCGCGCAGCGTGAACATCCGGAACGCGGCGATGGCGGCAACCGGCGGAACGATGTGGTATCTGCAATTCTTCTTCTATGCCTGGGGCGCGGCGAATGTTCCACAGCACGTGTCGTACGTAAACTGGATGCTCCACATGAGCGGCTATGTCCTGTTTGGCGCCCTGGTTGGACTCGCGCTGGGAGAGTGGGCGAAGGTGGGCAAGCGTCCGATTGGGATTCTTTGGGTGGGGGTCCTGATCATTATCCTCGCCACGAACCTCGTGAGCGTGGGCATGCAGGTTGACATCGAGCCTTGAAGCGAGGCGCGAGATCATGGATTCATGAGTTCGCTGTTCGAGGACGATCCGCGACTGGCCGCGCGCGAGCCGCTGGAAGAAGGAGCGGTAATTCTGCGTGCTTACGCGGCGGGGCAGGCCGCGGAACTGGTTGGCGCAGCCGGTGAGATCAGCCGGGCGGCGCCGTTCCGCCACTTGGTTACTCCGGGCGGGTACACCATGTCGGTGGCCATGACGAACTGCGGGCGTGTGGGTTGGGTCTCCGATCGCAGCGGCTACCGCTATTCACCGGACGATCCGGAGACCGGCAAGCCGTGGCCGGCCATGCCCGGGCTGTTTCTGAGACTGGCGCAGAACGCGGCGGACGAAGCCGGCTTTCGCCCTTACGACCCCGATGCTTGCCTGATCAACCGCTACCAGGCCGGTTCCAAACTCGGACTCCACCAGGACCGTGATGAAAACGACCAGTGGGCGCCCATTGTCTCGGTGTCCCTCGGGCTCCCGGCGACGTTCGTATGGGGCGGAAAGCGGCGCGGCGACCCGGCGCGCCGCATCCGTCTCGAAAGCGGAGACGTGGTGGTGTGGGGAGGTCCGGCGCGGTTCATCTATCACGGCGTGGCGCCGCTCAAAGATGGGACCCACCCATTGACCGGCCCGGCCAGGATTAATCTCACGTTTCGCAAGGTGTTCTAAGGGCCTAGGCTGCCGCAGCGGGCTCCGCTCACGACTTGGGCGGGTTTTTGAGCATCGTCAGGAGCATGACGACCTCGGTTTGCGCCTTGATGCCATGCTCCAGGTTCGGCGTCATGTAGACGAAAGTTCCTTCCGTTGCCTTCTGCTCGTCATCTCCCAATTTCACGCCGGCGCTGCCGCGGAGGAAGTAGAGCGTGGCGGGGAATGGAGCGGTGTGGGCGCTCAACTCGGTTCCGGGCGCGAAAGTGAAGTGGATGATCTTGGAACGGTCGTCGTTTTGCAGCGTCCGGCTGAGAATACCGCTTTCCGGCACGGACGTGTGTTCTCTCAGGTCGCGGAAGTAAAGGTACGGCTCCATAGTTTATTTGTGCCACGAAAGCCGGCCGAGAGTGGTGACCGGGGTCACGGTCGCGGCGGGGCTCAATCGATTTCCACGTCGTAGGCGGCGACCCGCCATCCGCCCTGGACTTTCTTCCAATAGAGCGAGATCACGGGATACTCTTCCTTATCCGCGCTGATGAGCCGGAATGCGGTGAGCACACCTCCGGTGGTGTCAGCCGAGGTCTGGCGGGATGCGGGCTTGGGGCGGTCCGTAGAGCAGGCGTGCATATTCATCAGCTCGGTCGAGACCGTACCGATGAGGAAGGCGCGGGAGAGCTTGTGGGAACCCGGCTTCAGACCGGGGTGGCCGGCTCGCGGAGCGGCGATCATCTGCTCCAGCCGGTTCTTCTTCAGGGCGGTGGCGGAGGTTTCGGCAAGAAACTTCTTGAGCGCGCTTGGATTCGCCGCGGACTTGACGGGCGCGGCGTCGCTGGCCTGGTCGCAACTGAACGCCGATGGGAGGAAGTACGTAGCCGCCTGCTCCACATTCCTGTCCACAAACCAGGAGGTGAGAAGCTTGGTAGCGGTGTCCAGCGCCATGCCAGGCGACGGGTCGGCGGGGGGCGGGCCGGCTGACTCGATCACGGACATGTCCGGGGGCTTCGAGTGGCGCTTGATGTCGAATGACACCAGCCGCCACTCACCCGATTCTTTCCGCCATGTCTCGACCAGAAACGCCGCCGGTTCCTTGGGATTCTTGATCCGCATCGTCGCGACGTAGGTATCGCCAAGTTTGTGCTCGGGACGAGGAACCGCCTCAGCCATGTCCAACTTGTACCGGAGGCGGCAATCCATGGCCCAGGCAACATCGTCCGGCACGTTCTGAATGCCGAAGAGCGATTGGTATGGCTGTTGGACAACCTGGGCGCCGGGAAGGGGGTACTCGACCGGTTGGACGACGTCTTCCAGACGATTCACCTTGCCGAGCATCTTGTTCTGTTCCATCATGCGGCGGAGGATGCGCAGATGAGCGAGACGGCTATCAGGCCGCGAGCCGTCCTTGAACTCGGCGACACACGGGAAGGCCTTGACCGAGATGACCGGCAGGAGCGTCTCGGGCTGCTGATCAATCAGCCAATTGGTGAGATACAGGTGAATTGCGTCCTGGAGCGGGCCGTGCGCCACTTTCTCTCGAACATCACCCACAGCCGGCGTCAGGTCCTGAGCGGACTCGCGGGGTGGGACCGCCAAGCCCGCCAGAAGTTCCCGCCACCAATCCGAAAAGCCCTGCCAGCGATTGACGTGGCGCGAGTAGTTGTCGCCGGCGCGCACGTCAGAGTTGGCCGCGGTGAGATGGCCGTTGATGAGCGCCGACGGACCTCCTGAAGGCCTATAGTCGACATCAATGTCGCCCCTTAAGCCGTCGCGGGCAACCGATATCTGAATTGAAGGGGCGCCGCCTACCTGCCGGAAATTGAGGGGATAGCCGATGTGGAAGACGGTGTTGTCGTGATCGCGCTTGAACTCGCGCGCGGCATAGAGTTTGTCCGTCGCGCCCCGCTTCAGGTAAACCCAGACTCGAAATTGCTCATCGCCACGCGTGTCGGGGACATGTCCGGCAACCCGTTCCACCATGTCCACCAAGTCGAGGGCGGTACCCAACGGCTTGCCGGAAGAGGTGGTCAACGACGTCCGGGAAAGCGCGTGAGTGACGGCTTCGAAGGTCGTGCGCGCCGATAGCGGGAAGCGATCATAGGTCTGTTGAGCGCTCAGGTCGCGCTTGAAAATGATTCGATATTCGGCGATCCATCGATCGACCAGCGCCTTTTGAGCGGGCCGCAGGTCCGCGTACTTTCCTCCGAATTGGGGGTGTTGCGTTTGGGCTCCCGCCACGGCTGATCCAAAACACAACACGGCCATCGCCGTCCATTTCAGTACCATTTGCCTCCTCTGGGTGAATGCCTTCCATGATCGCAATTTCCTGTTCACGCTGGCTCGAAAAAGTCACGCAGGCCGGATGGCCTCATAATAGAAATCAAGAGAAGGCCTGTACCTGACACGATCCGTCATGAAATTCGCCACCTGTTCGCTGTTTGTCTTTGCGAGCGCCCATCTGTTGGGCCAGGCGCCTGTGCCGCCGAAGGCGGGCCCGGTCGCGATTCTGCGGTCCTCGGAGATCAAGGCTGGGATGAAGGCAACCGCGTGGACGGTGTTCGAGGGTTCCGTAGCCGAGCCTGTGCCGGTTGAGATCGTCGGTCTTTGGAAGAATGCCTGGGGACCGAAACAGGACGTCATCATCGGCAAGATGGGCGGACGCGCGCAGCGGACCAACGTCGCCGGAGGCATGAGCGGCAGTCCGGTCTACATTGATGGGAAGTTGATTGGCGCCGTGGCGTTGCGCATGAGTGTTTTCTCGCCCGATGCCATTTGCGGGATTACTCCGATCGAGCACATGCTGGAGATCACCGCTCTGGACGCGTCGCGTCCGGCTGACGCGCGTGTGCCGGGTCAAAAACAGAGCGCCGGGCTGGCTATTCCGGACGGCCTGCTGGCGCAGGTGGTGGCGGCGGGCGCTTCACCGGCCTTGCTGCGGCAGTCGCCCATGATGGTTCCCATCGAGACTCCGTTATCGTTTGCCGGATTTCATCCGGCGGTGCTCGAGGAGTTCCGGCCGTACTTGCAGCAAATGGGAATCACGGCGGTCCAAGGCGGGGCATCCGGAGCGGTGAAGGGTTCGACTCCGGCGGCGGGGTGGCAGAAAGCCCTGAGCCCCGGGGATGCGGTGGCGGGCGTGCTCGTTTCCGGCGACATGAGCGTGACCGGCATGGGCACGGTCACCTACAACGACGGCAAGCGTGTGCTCGCGTTCGGGCACTCGTTCTTCAACCTGGGACCGGTGAATATGCCGATGAGCGAGGGCGAAGTGCTGATGGTTCTGAGTTCGCAATTCCAGCCGAACAAGTTCGCCAACGCGACCTCGATTGTGGGCGCGCTCAAGCAGGACCGCCATTCGGGAATCATGGGTGAGCTCGGCGCCTCCGCCGAAACGATCCCGGTTACGGTGACGATCCGGAATTTCAGTGACGCGGCTTCGGTCCGCAGCGAGAAAAAGTACAACTATGACGTCTTTGTGCAACAGAAGTGGACACCCTTCCTGATGATGATGACGGTGTTCAACACGCTGCAAGGCATCAACGACTTTGCCGAGGACACGACGTACCGGATGAGCGGGCAAGTCGAGATTGACGGACCAAGAAACCTTTCTTTGAGCACGATGGTGGCGCCGAGCGAAGTTCCGGTGCCGGGGGCGATGCAGCTTGCGGGGTGGTGGGCCGAGAAGTTCAACCGGCTGTTTGGGAATACGGTTGGCGTGCCGAAACTCCGGCGCGTCAACGCGACCATCGACCTCTTGCCGGAACGGCGGTCCGCGACGATAGACAACGCCTGGCTGACCAACACCGAAGTCGCTCCCGGGGCCGAGTTGCGCGGCAAGGTGTTTCTGCGGCCGTACCGCGGCGCGCTGACGGTTCGCGACTTCAGCTTCAAGGCGCCCGCCAACCTGGCAAAAGGCGAGCACCGCCTGCTGATCAGCGATAGCGACGTGCTGAACCGCACCCAGAACCTCGCATCCGTGGCCAACCGGCACTTGAACCTGGATCAGACGGTATCGTTGCTGAACCAGGAACGGGCGAACAACAAGCTCTATTTTTCGTTGCTGGAATCGCGCCCCACGGTCTACTCCGACGACAAGGCGCTTCCGGGCCTTCCCGCCTCGGTGCTGAATGTACTGCAAGCCAGCCGGACGCCCCAGCGTCCCTATGTCACCTCGCCGGATACGGCCACACAACAGATGGAACTGTCGTTCGACCAGGTGATCTCGGGCAGCACCATACTACGATTCACGGTTCGTTAAGAAAGCTGATTGATGAGGCATCTCACCACCCTGTTGGCGGGAATTCTCCTGCCTGGCTCCCTAGTGCGAGCCGTTGAAACCAAGACATGGACTCAGAGCGAAGCAGCCGAGTTCGAAAAAGGGACACCGAAGGGCGTTTCGATCGCCAGCGACGGACGTGTTTCGCTGGCGCCGCGGTTCAAGGAAGTCTACGACGCGGCGCTACCGTACCTGTGGTCGCTGGCGGCGGATTCCAAGGGGCGGCTGTTTGCCGGAGGAGCAAACGGCAAGCTGATCATGCTCGACGCCAAGGGTGTGGGCACGGTAGCGGCCGAGATCCCGGGCGGCGACATCTTCTGCGTCGCGGTCAACAGCAAAGACGAAGTGTTTGCGGCCGTGTCGCCCGAGGGCAAGGTCTACAAGCTGGCGTCCTCGGGCAAAGCGGCGCTGTTTTACGACAGCAAGGAGAAATACATCTGGGCGATGGCGTTCAACCCGCGGGGTGAGCTGTTCATCGCCACGGGAGACCAGGGCAGGATTCACCGCGTGAGCCCGGACGGCAAGGGCGGTGTGTTTGCCGAAACCGCCGAGACGCACGTACGGAGCCTGGCAATCGACAATGCCGGGAACCTGATTGCGGGCACCGAACCCGGCGGGCTGGTGATCCGCATCACGCCGAAAGCCGAAAGCTTCGTGCTGTACCAGACCGCGCGGCGCGAGGTCACGTCGATTGCGGTGGCCCGGGACGGCGTCATTTTCGCCGCGGCGGCCGGAACCCGGCAACCCGCTGCGCCGGCGCCCGCGCCGGCTCCGCCGGCGGCGCCATCTTCGACGTCCGTTCCGGGCGCCGGCGCGGCGCAAACGCTGGTTACGCCACGTCCGTCGCCCAGCCCGCCGCCGCCGCTCACCCCGGCCGGTTCCACGGTATCGGGCGGCTCGGAGATCTACCGGATCGAGACCGACGGCGCGCCGCGCCGGATCTGGACCGCGGCACAGCCGGTGGTTTACGCATTGGCGTTCGATGCACAGGGACACCTGATTGCCGCCACCGGAAACCAGGGCCGGATCTACCGGATCGACTCCGGCCGGGTCAGCACGCGGCTGGTGGATGCTGAAGTGACGCAGTTCACGGCTCTGGCGGCGGGAAACGCCGGGCAACTGTACGCGGCCACGGCAAACTCGGGAAGGATTTTTCAAATCGGTCCCGGACTGGAAC
>JADZCI010000015.1 GCA_020851655.1 Bryobacterales bacterium | reverse complement strand
GGATATCGTCGATCACGAGCAGCGAGTCCAACTCAAGGTGCGGATAGAGATAGTAATACTCAAGATCCGGGAATGGATAAGCATGGGGCCCATCGATCAGCGCAAACTGGAGCTTTTCCGTGAAATGGAACCGCGGCAAGGTACATTGGGTCGGTCCTTCCACGAATTCGACGTGATCCGCCCGTAACAGGCTCGACTGCTTAACATTGGCGACGCTGCCGTTGCCATCATCCAGAGCAAACACCCAATGGTGCTCGCTGAGATGAGACATCAGCAGCGTGGTGGCGCCTGATCCGGTTTCCGCCGAACACCGGATCCTCCGCTTCGACGCGTGGCGTGCGATCCCATCGAATGCCCGCGTCGAAAACGTCCCTGCACTGTGCAAGCTTGGAGCAAGCTCCGCAATGCGTCTCTGTAGTTCCTTCGTGGAGAGGCCGGCCATTACGCCATCAACGCAACAGACAACTATAGCTCAACATTCCATCGGCCGCTGCACCGCCGTGGTTCGCAAGCGCACTCCCTGCATTCCGGCTCTTACCACGGACGGCCAAGGCGTGATAACTTCAAAAAGAGCGAATGATTCTGGAAGCGACACTTGTCGTCGCCGCCCTTCTTTTTCCTCTTTCTGGGCCCGACCGCGGTAATTCTACGGCGCCGGCAAAGAGCTCGGCAGCGCCGTCTTCATCGGAGGACGGCGGCGAACCGTCGGGCGAAAACCCGCAGTCGCCCCGGCCTGAAAACATTGTCCCGGTCTCACGCTCGGTGGACGTTACGGTTACCGAACCGATGGTCGATTGGAGGCGGTTGCGCAACGGCACCGCCACCTTCCTTGGCGTGCAGCACGCCTTCCGCCTGGTGACCGAGCCGGGAACGCGGCAGGGACTCAGCGGGCCGTTCTTCGACGGCTGGGCCAAGTCCGCCGGCGCGCTGCACGGCTGGTCGGATGGCGACCCGTTTCTCGTCAACTATATCGGCCATCCGATGCAGGGCGCGGTTGCATCCTATATCTGGATCGCCGCCGATGGCCGCTACCGCGGCGCCGAATTCGGCGCGAACCGGCAGTACTGGATGAGCCGCCTGCGCGCAACAGGATACTCGTTCCTTTACAGCGCCCAATTTGAAGTCGGCGCGGTCAGCGAAGCTTCCCTCGGTAATGTCCAGTACTACTATCCGCAGCAGGGACTGGTCGACATAGTGATCACGCCGCTGGTCGGACTCGGGTGGACGGTCATGGAAGACGCGCTCGACAAGACCGTCATCAAAAGGATCGAAGCCATGACCTATAATCCGATCCTTCGATCTCTGGCGCGCGGCGGGCTAAACCCGGCGCGGACCTTCGGGCAATTGATGGCGTTCCGGAATCCGCTTGGCCGCGACGACCGCCCCACAGTGTACCGCTACGATCCGTTGACGTACGTCTCCAAACCCCGGCCGCCGGAGCACACTCCAGGGGATGTCCCCGGTGTGGCGCCGCTCGAATTCGCAACGCGCCTGGAAACCACGTACTTCACGGGTCAACGTGGCGGCGGCGCCTGCGTGGGCGGCGGGGCCACGGCCGCATTCCGCCTGACGCCGGCTCTGCAAGCGCTGATCGACGTCTCCGGTTGCAAGTTGCTCAATCCCGCCAGGGGCATCAGCGGAGACGCGATGAGCTATATGGTGGGTCCGCGATGGACTCCGGCGCACCGCCGATGGCGGCCGCATCTGCAGGTTCTCATCGGCGGCGTCAAGGTGTCCCACGACCTCGCCGGCAAGCCGCAGACCTCCGGTGAACCTTCACAGACCGAAGACGTCAACGCCTTTGCCTTTGGCGCCGGCGCGGGCCTCAGCTACAAGTTCAACCGCGCCTTGGCCATGGAAGTGGCCACACTCGAATACCGCCGCGCCCTGCTCAGCCCGCTTAACGGCTTCGACTACCGTTCCAGCGTCCGGTTCACCACCGGTCTCACCCTGCGAGTGGGTACCTGGTAGAATCCGTTAACGCCTGTCACGAATGTTCGCGTTGTAACTTCTCCCGCCCGCGGCACTTACCGTAAGAACTTTACCGCGATCTAACCGTCTCTCACTCACACAAGAACGTCAGACGGGAGCACAGTCGTGGTTATGAAACTCTGGGCTGGAATCCTGGCAGCCTCGGCCGTTCTGGCCGGCACACCGGACCGTTGGGAAGACTTGCTCGCCTCCGCTGAGAAGGCGCAAAAGGCGGGACATCACATCGAGGCCGAGCGACTATATCGCGCGACGCTGGAGCGGGCGGCTGGAGAGCCCGCCGCGGGGCCGCACATGGCATCGATCCTCAACAATCTCGGAGCGGCCTGCCACACGCTGGCCCGCTACGACGAGGCCGGGCAGTTCTTCCGGCGGGCGATCGAGGCCTGGAAGAAGCACCCCAATCCGGGTAACGGCCCCGGTAGAACGATGGTTAACCTGGCCGGCGTCTACCGCGCTCAAGGACTCTGGCGGGAAGCGCAGGCCACTTACTCCGATGCGATCGCCGAATTTGAAATACGCTTCGGCCCCAACTCCGTTGAGACGGCTACCGCGCTTTCGAATCTCGCCGACATGTACCGCGCCATGGGCCGTTTGACCGATGCCCGCGAGGCGGCGCAGCGCGCGTTGCACATCGCCGTGGAGGCGGCCGGGCCCGCCAGTCTCGCCGCCGCGCAGCGCCTGCAGGTGCTGGGTTCCATCAACATCTCGCTCGGCAACACCGGTGAGGCGAGGGAAGAGTTGGAGCGCGCCCACCAGATTCTGCTGGCCCACCGTGGTCCCGGCGATCCGCTCCTGGCCGGCGTGCTGAGCCTGCTCGGCGAAGTCGCCTGCCGCGAAAGGCGTTTCGAAGATGCCGAAGCCCGCTTCCGTGAGTCGCTTGAACTCTGGGAAAAGTCGCTTGGTCCGGATCATCCGAAAACGGCCGTCACTCTCAACAACCTGGCACAAGCGATCCGGTTGCAAGGCCGTTTCGAAGAGGCCGAACCGCTATTCCAACGCTCGGTGCGAAACCTCGCCTCGCAGCGCGGTCCATCGCGCGTTGATTACGCCAAGTGCCTGGGCAACATGGCCGACTCCTATCACGCCCAGGGCAAGGAAGTGCGGGCGGTTGATTACTACCAGCAGGCGATTGCCGCCTTAACCGAATCGCTTGGCCAGGATCACGTCGAAACCGCGCTGATGAGAATGGGGCTGGCCGAGGTTCGTCACGCGCAGCGGCGCTATCGCGAAGCGGTGACGCTGTACCAGGAGGCGCTGCCGGCGGTGGAGAAAGCGCTCGGACCCGACGATCCGCGCGTCAAGCAGAGTCTGGTCGCCTACTCACGGCTGAAGAGTGAAGCCAGCCGTTACTTACTGATGCTGAAGTAAGAACCTGTTCGCCCGGGTCCGCGTTGCCGATCGATTACGCCACGGCGGCTCGCACCAGGCGGAGCAACTGGTCTCTGAGCCGCACAACCTGGCCGACCACCATCACCGCGGGCGCTTCGACCATGACCGCGCCTCGCGCCGTATCGCCGAGGGTGGCTTCGACGACGCGCTCGCGCCGCGTGGTTCCATTTTCGATAAAGCAAACCGGCTCGGACGCGGAACGCCCGGCGGCAATCAAGTGCCGGGCGATACGGGTTCTGTGCCGGACGCCCATCAAGATCACCAGCGTATCGATGTCTTTGTAGCGCGCCCAGTATTCCGGGAAGCCGTCCTTGACGTGTCCGGTGACGACGGCGAAACCACTCGCGATGCCGCGGAAAGTTGGCGGCACCCCGGCTAACGAAGGCACCGAGACGGCGCTGCTGATGCCCGGAACGACTTCGACATCCCAGCCGCGCTCCAGCAGATAGGCCCATTCCTCGGCGCCGCGTCCGAAGATGAACGGGTCGCCGCCCTTGAGGCGGACGACGGTGCGGCAGCGCCGCGCGCAGTCCTCCATCAGCGCCAGGATGCGCGCCTGGATTTCCTCCTGCCTGGATTCCTCTTTGCCGACCGGAATCAGTTCCGCGCCGGGGCGGACCATGGCCAGCACCTCGCTGGAAACCAGACGGTCGTAGAGCACGGCGCCGGCCTGGGACAGAATCCGCGCAGCCCGCAGAGTTAGTAAATCCGCGCGTCCGGGCCCGGCGCCGACAATGTAAATGCGCGCCATATTACTTCACCAGGACCTGGAATCCCTTCCAAAACAGCGATCCTCCCAGGTATACCAGAACGGTGCTCAGGGCCGCGCGCAGCGGACGGATGGGCATCCTGCTGCCGACTTGCGCGCCCACCGCGGCGCCCAGGACGCCGCCGATGCACAACTTGACCAGCAGACCTGTTTCCACCGTGCCGACCGCCAGATGCAACCCGCCGCCAATGGTAGAGAGAACCAGCCCGAACAGCAGATCCGTTCCGACGATCCGGTTCATCGGCAGCGTGGTGAAGTACATCAGCACGAGGCTGCACAGAGCGCCGGCGCCAGCCGACGAGAAGCCGACTTCCAGGCCGATGAGGAATGTCAGGACCGGGACCCACGCCAGACGCGCCTGCGCCGGGCGATCCAACTCGGGGCTGAAGAGCTTCCACATACTGATGCCCGCCATGACGACGATGAGAAGTCCGACCACCGTGAGAACCGCCGGTTGCAGCGCCTCCGACTTCATGCGGCTGAGCAGCAGCGACCCGGTGATGACGCCGGGAATGCCCCCGATCGCCAGGTGGCGCACCATGCGCAAGTCAACCTGTCCGCGAGACAGATAGATCGGCGTGGCGACGAGCTTCGTGATGGTCACAAAAAGAAAGGACGTGCCCACCGCCGCCGCGGCCGGCAGTCCCAGCCACAAGGTGAGAATGGGCACGGCCAGCGGCCCGCCGCCCATGCCGGTCATGCCGACAATCAAAGCGATGATAAAGCCCACGACGACTTCCATCTCAGGCGTCCTTTCCCGTGAATGTATGAATTCCGCACTCCAGCTTCTTGCCACCCCAACGTCCGGACCGGAGGCTTTCGCCTTCGGCCGGCCTGGCGGTGCACGGTTCGCAACCGATGCTTGTGTAGCCTGTGTCGTACAACGGCAGATGTGGAATCTCGTTGGCCGACAGGTAGCTCCAGACGTCCTGCCACGTCCAGGCGGCCAGCGGGCTGATCTTGGCGATCTCGCGGCCCGACGGCAAGCGGTGACGCTCTTCCACTTGAAGGTTGGCGCGCGTGGGCGACTGCTCGCGCCTCAAGCCGGTGAACCAGACATCGTAAGGCTCCAGACCTTTCATGAGCGGCTCCACTTTACGCATCTGGCAGCAGCGCGCCGGGTCCGATTCGTAGAGGCGCCCAAACTGCGTCTCCTGCGCGGCGACGCTGAGGTCCGTCTTGAGATTGACCAGGTTCAGGTTCCATTCCGAGGCGAGGCGGTCGCGGTAAGCATAGGTGGCGGCGAAGTGGTAGCCGGTTTCGAGAAAGAGGACGGGAATCGAAGGGTTCCGGCGCAGCAGCAGGTGCAGCAGGACGACATCTTCGGCTTGAAAGCTGCACGTGTAGCAGGCCTTGGTTTGAGCGAAGCGGGCAATCGCCTGTTCGGCGGCGGTGAGGACATCGATTGACATGGTCAGATCCCTTCTCCCGCGTCGTATTCGCTGCGAGTCCGGAGGATTCCTTCGCCGCGCAGGTATTCCAGAATTTCTTTGCAGGCCGCTTCGGAGTCGTCCGGCAGTTGGAGGCTGCCGGCGCTCAGCGCGCCGGGAACCCGCAGGGGCGTGAGGACCAGCAGGCCGGCTTCGAGCAGAGCGTTGAGCGGCGAGACCGGCTGCCGCATCACCACCACGTGCGCGCCCAATTCGAACAGCATGCGTTCGAGCGGCTCCAGCAGGTTGGGACGCGAGGCCAGAGTCACAACCGCGGCGGTGTGTCCGAAGTGCTCGGTGCGTTCCGGCGGCGTGACGCGGTCCGCGATGAAGGAGGCGGTCGGACGGCGCCGCTGCGCTTCCAGGCGCCGTTCGATCATGCCCGCGGCAAGAGTGAGGTTGGTGAGCGGGTCGACCAGGACAAACGCTCCGGTACGGCGGTTGTCGTGATAGCAATCAAACGCGACGGGACGCGCGAATTCCAGGCTCGCCAGGCCGATGTCGTTCAGGCGCAGCGCGCCGGCCGGGCGGCGCGTGAGCGTATCGACATCCAGGCGGTTGATGACCTCGGTGACGCGGGCCGGCACTTCGTTCGGTCCGTGGCGCAGGAGATACGTTTTGCCGGTTTCCAAGTCCGCCGCGGACATCCAGACGAGAGTGGCTTCGACGCGCCGCCCGAGTTCGGGCACGGCGTTGACGTGTGTGAGTACGTCGCCGCGGCTGATGTCGATTTCGTCTTCCAATGTCACGGTAACCGACATGGGTGCGAAAGCGCGGTCCACGTGGCCGTCGAAGGTGACAATCTCTTTGATGCGGCTGGTGTGGCCGGATGGCAGAGCCACGACGCGGTCGCCGGTGGCGAGCCAGCCCGAGGCCAACTGGCCGGCGAAGCCGCGGAAATCGAGGTGCGGCCGGATGACGTACTGCACCGGAAAGCGCGCGGGCAGGTCGCTTTGCGAACTGTCGACATCCAGGTTTTCGAGGAACTCGAGCAAGGCCGGACCCTGATACCAGGCCATACGAGGCGAACGCTCGACGACGTTGTCGCCTTCGAGCGCGCTCACCGGAATAAACGTCAACCAGGGATGGCGCAGCGCCGGGGACAGCGCTTCGAAATCGCGCCGGATGGCGTCAAACACGGACCGGCTGTAGCCGGCCAAGTCCATCTTGTTGACGGCGATGATGAGGTGGCGGATACCGAGCAGCGCGGAGATCGAGGCGTGGCGGCGCGACTGCGGCAGGACGCCTTTTCGCGCGTCGACGAGGATAACCGCGGCGTCGGCCGTGCTGGCGCCGGTGGCCATGTTGCGCGTGTACTGCTCATGTCCCGGCGTGTCGGCGATGATGAACTTGCGCCGCGAAGTGGAGAAGTAGCGGTAGGCGACATCGATGGTGATGCCCTGTTCGCGCTCCGCACGCAGGCCATCGGTCAGCAGCGAGAAATCGATGGCGCCGCTGGAGCGGTTGATGGGGCTCTTGCGGACCGCTTCGATCTGGTCGTCAAAGGCGCCGCGGCTGTCAAAGAGGAGCCGTCCGATCAGAGTGGACTTGCCGTCGTCCACGCTGCCGGCGGTGGAAAAGCGCAGGATGGACTTTTCCCCGGGCTGTAGCTCGAAGTGCGACAGCGAGAGAGTCTGAGGCTGGGCAATGGCCGCCATGCTTAGAAATAGCCCTCGCGTTTCTTTAATTCCATCGAGCCATCCTGGTCGTGATCGATGATGCGGTTTTCCCGCTCGGAGCGGCGGAAAGAAAACAGTTCAGCGATGATCTTGGGGACCGTGTCGGCATCGGACCGTATGGCGCCGCTGCACGGCGTGCAGCCGAGAGAGCGCATGCGGCACATGATCTGTTGCGGTTGTTCGCCGGGCAGCAGCTTGACGTTCTGCTCGACCGGAATCAGCGTTTCGCCGCGCACGACAACGGTGCGCGGTCTGGCGAAATAAAGCGGCGCCAGGGCGATGTTTTCCAGGTTGATGTACTGCCAGACATCGAACTCGGTCCAGTTGGAGAGCGGAAACACGCGGATGCTTTCGCCCGGGTCCACGCGCCCGTTGAAGAGATTCCAAAGCTCGGGGCGCTGGTTCTTGGGATCCCATTGCCCCTGGCGGTCGCGGAAGGAGAAGACCCGCTCTTTGGCGCGGGAGCGCTCCTCATCACGCCGCGCGCCGCCGAGAGCGGCATCGAATCCATAATGCTTGAGCCCCTCGACGAGCGCGCGCGTGCGCAGCAGACCGCAGCATTTCGCCGTGCCCAGGTCGTAGGGGTTGGCGCCCTGCTCGATGGCGGCCGTGTTGGTGTAGACCAGCAACCTGGCTCCGATTTCGGCGACAAAACGGTCGCGAAACTCGATGAGCTCGGGATACTCGTAAGTCGTGTCAATGTGCAGAAGCGGGAAGGGAAGGCGTCCCGGATGGAAGGCTTTGCGGGAGAGATGGAGAAGGACCGAGGAGTCTTTCCCGATGCTGTACAGCAGAACGGGCTTGGCGAACTGAGCGGCAACTTCGCGCAGAATATGGATGCTCTCGGCTTCCAGGGCACGAAGATGAGAGAGCTGGGCCATCGCCATTCAGGGCTAGCGTAACACATAGTCTAAATACCTATCAAGTATTAGGTGTATTCCTTCTTGAAGATCGATCTACCAGCCAATCAGTGTCCGTAAGCGATTTCTATGTGGCTGAAGCCATTCAAACTTAGATGTATTTTAACGATTATTTGATGCAACTGAGTTGCATTTCGCTAAAACGTCGACTATTCTGGACCAAAGAGGTCCATGATGTTTTTTCATCTTTTGCGGTGTCTCGCGGCGGCTACCGCCATTTCGGTGGCTTGGGGCCAGCAGGTCGAGGCGCCATTAACCGGCGTTGTGAGGGACGCCTCGGGCGCGCCGATCGCCGGAGTTCGGATCAGCGTCTCGGTGCAAGACGCCACATTGAAGAGCGCGTTCACGGGCGGCGACGGGAGATTCGAGCTTGCCGTGCCGCCGGGCGAGTACCGCTTGACCGCGACGCATGTCGGGTTCAGCGACCTGTCGCAGACGGTGGAGGTAGTGGACCGAGCCGAGGTGCGGTTGACGCTGCATGTGGCGCCGGTTCGTGAATCGGTCACGGTCATCGAGGGGAGCGATTACGTAACGCCCACGATCTCGTCGGCCACCCGGACACCGACGCCGTTGCGGGATATCCCGCAGGCAATCACGGTGATCTCGCAACAACAGATCCGCGACCAGTTGATGGCGGGGATCGGCGATGTGGTGCGATACGTTCCGGGCATGACCGCGCACCAGGGGGAGAACAACCGCGACCAGGTGGTGATCCGGGGCAACAGTTCGTCGGCCGATTTTTATCTGGACGGGGTTCGCGACGATGTGCAGTATTACCGCGATCTCTACAACCTGGAGCGGGTGGAGGCGCTCAAGGGTCCCAATGCGATGATTTTTGGGCGCGGAGGAGGAGGCGGTGTCATCAACCGCGTGAGCAAGGAGCCGTCGTTCATGCCTCTGAGAGAGGTGATGCTGCAAGGCGGCTCCTTTGGCGGCAAACGGATTGCGGGGGATTTCGACCAGCCGTTGAGCCGGATGATGGCGGTGCGGTTCAACGGGATGTATGAGAACTCGGGGAGTTTTCGCGACTTTGTAAACCTGGAGCGTTTCGGGATCAGCCCGTCGGTGGCCATTGGCGCGGGCGCGACGAGGGCGGTGGTGGGCTACGAGCATTTTGAGGACAAGCGAGTCGCCGACCGGGGAATCTCTTCCTACCAGGGGCGGCCGCTGGACGTGCCGGTGTCGCGGTATTTTGGCAATCCGGATGACAGCCGTGTGCGCGCGGCGGTGAATCTTGGCCGGGTGGTCGTGGAGCACCAGGCGGGCCGGCTGATGCTGCGCAACCGGACACTGGCGGGCGGCTATGACCGCGCGTATCAGAACTATGTTCCGGGCGCGGTGGCGCCGGGCGGAACGCAACTGCTCATGAGCGCATACAACAGCGCGACAGCGCGGACGAACGTGTTCAACCAGACGGACGGGACGGCCATATTTTGGACGGGCGGCATCCGCCATACGGTGACCGTGGGCACGGAATTGGGCGGGCAATTTACGGACAACTTCCGCAACACGGGGTATTTCAACAACACCGCGACGTCGATCCTGATTCCGGTGGCCGATCCGCTGCTACGCACGCGCGCCACGTTCCGCCAAAGCGCCACCGACGCCGACAACCATGTCCGGGCAGGCGCCGGGGCGGTATACGCGCAGGACCAGATCACGCTGAACCGGTACGTGCAGGTCATCGCCGGAGCGCGGTTCGATCATTTTGATCTGAAGTATCACAACAACCGGACGCTCGAAGAACTGCGGCGGATCGACAACATGGTGGGGCCGCGCGTGGGCGTGGTGTTGAAGCCCGCGGCGGCGGTGTCGATCTATGGAAGCCGGAGCGTGTCCTACCTGCCCAGTTCGGGCGACCAGTTTGCGTCGCTGACGGCGGTGACGCAGCAGTTGAAGCCGGAGCGATTCACGAATTACGAAGCCGGGGTCAAGTGGGATATTTCGCAGTTATCGCTGAGCGCGGCTGTGTACCGGTTGGATCGCACCAACACGCGTTCGATCGATCCGAACGATCCGACGCGAATCGTGCAGACGGGAAGCCAGCGAACCAACGGGGTGGAAGTGGGGGTGAACGGCCGGCTGACGAAGGCGTGGGAGGTAGCCGGAGGGTACGCGCTGCAAGACGCTTTTGTGACGAGCGCGACCGCGGCGGCGCGGTTGGGCGCTGTGCCGGCGATGGCGCCCCGGCATACGTTCTCGTTGTGGAACCATTACCGGGTGTTTTCGCGCCTCAGCGCCGGGCTCGGCATCTTGAACCGGACCGATATGTTTGCCGGCGTGGACAACACGGTGGTGCTGCCGGGTTACACGCGCGCCGACGCGGCGGTGTTCTATTCGCTCACCGAAAAAGTGCGGTTGCAGGCCAATGTCGAGAATGTGACGAACCGGCGCTACTATGCGAATTCAAACAGCAATACAAACATATCGCCCGGTTCACCGGTGGCGGTGCGGGTGGCGTTGACGGCGCGCTTCTAGGCGGGTCATCTTGTGAGGTTGACCAGGTAGCCTGTAACGGTGGCGCCGGCAAATGCCACGTTGGCAGCAGGGGTCAAAACGATCCGGAAGACCGGCGCCTGTCCGCTGTCGAAGTAAGCCAGTACAGGCTCGTTCACGATCATCAGCGTGGGGTCGGAGATGGTTCGCGCGGGGAGGAGAAACTGGGTACTCCCTTGCGTGGCCAGGGACGTAAGGCGGATGCCGCCGGCTGGGATGCCGATGCCGGCATTGACATGCTCTACCACCAGGCGCATGCCAGGCGGCACGGGCGGGTAGTGGATCTCACAAACAATTCCCTGGTTGCAGGTGATGTTCTGGCTCTCCAGATAGGGTTTACGGCCCTTGCGAGTTTGATCCTTACTTATGGATGAGCGCTTCTCGAAGAACGTGAGATACTATCCACCGTTCTATTTCACGGACGGGGGATTGGCTGATGAAGGCAACAACGCCGGGACGAGGCGAGAGCAAGAACCGGAACCTGCCGCCGGAACAGCGGAAACAACTGCTGGGCGTGTTGAAGACCCGTTTCGAGAAGCACAGGAACCGCCACGAAGGTCTCGAATGGGCGGGTGTGCAAGAGAAACTGGAAGCCAGCCCGCAAAAGCTCTGGTCCCTAAACGAAATGGACCGCACCGGGGGCGAGCCGGACGTGACCGGGCGCGATGAAGGGACGGGCGAATATATCTTCTACGATTGTTCGGCGGAAAGCCCGAAGGGCCGCAGAAGTCTCTGCTATGACCGGCAAGCGCTGGAGTCGAGAAAGCAGCACAAACCGCGGGACAATGCGCTCGGCATGGCGGATGCCATGGGCATCGAGATCCTCAACGAAGACCAGTATCGAGCGCTGCAGAGACTGGGAGCGTTTGACACAAAGACTTCAAGCTGGATCAGGACGCCCGCGCCGATCCGGAAGCTCGGCGGCGCTCTTTTTTGCGACCGCCGCTATGACGCTGTTTTCGTCTATCACAACGGCGCGGAGTCTTACTATGCCGCCAGAGCCTTCCGCGGCTCGCTGAAGGTCTGAGGCCTTGACCTGAACGTCTTCAGAGTGCCATTAATTCTCTTGACAGGCAAGCGGTGACTTGCCTATTATCGGAAACTGTGAGCGATGTGTTCGAGGCCATCGCGGCGCCGGCGCGGCGGGCGATCCTCGATGAGCTGGTGGAGCGGGACGGGCAGACGCTGTTCGAATTGTGCGCGCGCTTGACCATGAAGCACGGGCTCGGACTGACGCGGCAGGCGATCTCGCAACATCTCGAAGTGCTGGAATCGGCGGGCCTGGTGACGGCGGAGCGGCAAGGGAAATACAAGCTGCACTATCTGCACACCGAGCCGCTGAGGCGCATTGTGGAACGCTGGCTGAAGACAGGCAGGAAAGGAGTGCGGGGATGAGGATCGTGGTGACGTCCGTTTTTGTCGATGACCAGGAGAAGGCGCTCCAGTTTTACACAAACAAGTTGGGGTTCGTTAAGAAGCAAGACATCCCGATGGGGGCGGCGCGGTGGTTGACGGTGGTTTCGCCGGAGGACTCCGGCGGGACCGAGTTGTTGCTGGAGCCGGACAGCCACCCGGCGGCGGCGCCGTTCAAGCGTGCGCTGGCCTCTGACGGAATTCCGTTCACGTCGTTTGCGGTGGGCGATGTTCGCGGCGAATACGAGCGCCTGCGATCGGCGGGAGTGCACTTCACGCAGCCGCCGGTGGCGATGGGTCCGGTGACGACCGCCGTGCTGGATGACACGTGCGGCAACCTGATCCAGATCGCGCAGAAGCACTAAGACTGGCCGGATGGCCTTCGCAGGCGGCGCGCGGGCGCGGTATTGTGTTCGTGTGAGACGCAGAGACATACTTCTGGGCGGTCTGGTGGCCGCGCCGGGCGCCGCTTACGGAGCGGTCCCCTCGGCGCGGCAGTTGAAGTGGCATGCGCTGGAGACGTATGCGTTTCTACACTTCACGACCAACACGTTTACCGATAAGGAGTGGGGATACGGGGACGAAGACCCCGCGATCTTCAATCCAACGCAGTTTGACGCCGGCTCGATCATCGCCGGGCTGAAGGGCGGCGGGATGAAGGCGGTGATCCTGACGTGCAAGCACCACGACGGCTTCTGTTTGTGGCCGACGCGGACGACCGCGCACTCGGTGAAGCACAGCCCGTTCCGCGGAGGAAAGGGCGATGTGGTGAAGGAGTTGTCGGAGGCGGCGCGCCGGGGCGGGCTGAAGTTCGGGGTGTATCTTTCGCCGTGGGACCGCAACGCGGCCAGCTACGGCAGCCCCGAGTACATCGTCATGTACCGGGAGCAGCTCAGGGAACTGCTCACCAGTTACGGTGAGATCTTCGAAGTGTGGCATGATGGCGCCAACGGCGGCGATGGATTTTACGGAGGCGCGCGGGAGCGGCGGAAGATCGACAAGAAGACTTACTACGACTGGCCGCGGACCTGGGACCTGGTGCGCAAGCTGCAGCCGGACGCGGTGATCTTCAGCGACGCCGGTCCTGACATACGGTGGGTAGGGAACGAGAAAGGGATTGCCGGCGAAACCTGCTGGGCGACGTACGACCCGGTGGGGGAAGACGGCGGTCCGGCGAGTCCGGGCGATGTGCGCGCGAAAGACAGCCAAACCGGGACCCGAAACGGCAAGCACTGGCTTCCGGCCGAGTGTGACGTGTCGATTCGTCCGGGCTGGTTCTGGCACGAGAAGGAAAATAGCCGGGTCAAGACGCCGGATGAGTTGCAGGACCTCTATTACAAGTCGGTGGGGCGCGGAGCGAGTTTTCTGCTGAACGTGCCGCCGGACCGCCGCGGCGTGCTGCACGAGACCGATGTGGCGTCACTGGCGGGTTTCGGGAAGCGGATGCGCGAGACGTTCACTGCGGGCCTGGTGCGGGATGTGAAGCTGACGGTGCGGGGGCATGAAGCCAGCCTGGAATCGAAGCGTCCGGTCACATTCGACGTGATTCGCCTGCGGGAAGATATTGCGCGGGGGCAGAGGATCGACTCAGTGCTAGTGGAGCAGGCTACCGAGGGCGGATGGGCGGAAATCGCACGCGCCACGTCGGTGGGCAACTGCCGGCTGCTGCGCCTGCCGGGGGAGGTCACCACAACCAGGGTGCGGATAAAGATGACGGCGCCGGCCGAGCCGCTGCTGCGCGAAGCCGCGTTATTCCTCCAAAGCGCTAGGATGTAGGGAAGGGATGCACAGCCAGCGATTCTTATTCCTCGTGGCCGTTCCCGGCCTTTTCGCTCAGACCCCGCACAAAGTCGACTTCGCGCGGCAAGTCCATCCGATCCTGTCGGACGCATGCTTTGCGTGCCACGGACCCGACGATGCGCAGAGAAAAGCGAATCTGCGGCTGGACACGCGGGAAGGCGCGTTGAAGGTCATCAAGCCGGGAGACGCGGCGGCGAGCAGGCTCTATCAACGCGTCAGCCACGCCAAGAAGGCGCTGCGGATGCCACCGCCGGTTTCGCCGGTCACGCTGACGGACGCCCAGGTGGACACGTTGAAGCGCTGGATCAACGAGGGTGCGGAATGGAAGACGCACTGGTCCTACGCGCCGCCGAAGCGGCCTGCCGCTCCCGAGGTGAAGCTGAAGAACTGGCCGAAGAACGATATCGACCGGTTTGTTCTGGCGCGGCTGGAAAAGGAGGGCCTGGCGCCGTCGCCTGAAGCGGAGAAGGCGACGTTGCTGCGGCGGGTCTCGTTGGACTTGACGGGCTTGCCGCCGGATCCGGCCGAGCTGGAAGCGTTTCTGAAAGACAAGTCTCCGGACGCCTATGAAAAGGTCGTGGACCGTTTGCTGGCGTCGCCGCACTACGGGGAGCGCATGGCCATGCCCTGGCTGGACTTGGCGCGATATGCCGATACGCACGGGTATCACATCGATTCTCATCGCGTGATGTGGCCGTGGCGCGACTGGGTGATTGGCGCCTACAACAAGAACCTGCCGTTTGATCAGTTCACGATCTGGCAACTGGCGGGCGACCTGCTGCCGGACGCCACGGTAGAGCAGAAGCTGGCGTCGGGTTTCAACCGGAACCACATGATCAACTACGAAGGCGGCGCGATTCCAGAAGAATACCTGGCGGAGTACGTGGTGGACCGCGTGGAAGCGACGTCGACGACATGGCTGGCCGCCACCATGGGCTGCGCGCGCTGCCACGACCACAAGTACGACCCGATCAAGCAGAAAGAGTTCTACCAGTTTTTTGCCTTTTTCAATACGGTGGACGAGAAGGGGCTGGACGGGCGCTACGGCAACGCGGATCCCTTTCTGCCGCTGCCGTCGCCGGAACAGAAGCGCGAGCAGGACGAACTGAAGCAGGCGATTGAGGCGCGGGAAAAGGTGCTCGATGAGAAAGAGACCGGGCGCCGGCAGGAAGAGTGGGAGAGGGACTGGCAGAACCGGATTCCGGAACCGGTGGGCGGCGGGCTGCTGGCGTGGTACGAACTGGACGGCAACACATCCGATGTTTCCGGGCACTTCCATCATGCGCGCGTCCGTCGCGGCGACCTGACCTATTCCAACGGGCCCACGGGGCGCGCGGCTGAGTTCGACGGCGAGACGCTGGTGGAGTTTGCGCCGCTGGATGCTTCCAAACCGTTCTCGCTGGCGTTCCAGTTCCGTTCGAGCCGCAAGGAAGGGCAGGTCATTCTAGGGAACGAGGGATTTCGCGTCGCGGTGGACAACACGATTGTGCTGCCGCGGCTGAAGCGCGGGCAGAAGCTGGCGGTTTATTACGGAGGGCGAGTGTGGCGCACCCGTGAGGTGCTGGTCAACGGCGACACGCACCATGTCACGATCGCGCGCGGCGGCGATGGCTTCAAGTTGTGGGTTGAGGGTAAGCCGGCGGAGTTGGAAACGTCCGAGGGTGCGGTTTCGGGACGCGCGGACGGGCCGCTGGTGACCGGTAACCGGGACTGGCCGATGGCGTGGAAGGGGCGGCTGGACGACCTCAGAATCTACGCCCGGCAACTGGCGCCGGCCGAAGCCGGGCAAGTCGCAGTCCACTATCCGATGGAGCGGCTGGCGGGAATCACAGCGAAGCGGACCAAGGAGCAGAACGAGCGGCTACGGGACTACTTTTTGCTGAACGTGATTCCGGACCCCTACCGGCAGGCGTACACGGAATTGAAGCAGTTGAAGGCGAAGCAGGAAGCGCTGGACAACTCGATTACGACGGTGATGGTGATGAAGGAAGCCGCCAAGCCTCGCGAGACGCACGTGCTGGCGCGCGGCGACTACCAGCAGCCGCGGGAAAAGGTGGAGCCGGGGATTCCGGCGGCGTGGCCGCCTCTGCCGTCGGGCGCTCCGCGCAACCGGCTGACGCTGGCGCGGTGGCTGGTGGACCCGGAGCATCCGCTCACCTCGCGTGTGGCGGTGAACCGGTACTGGCAGATGTACTTCGGCACCGGGCTGGTCAAGACAACGGAGGACTTCGGTTCGCAAGGTGAGCAGCCGAGCCATCCGGAGCTGCTGGACTGGCTGGCCACCGAGTTTGTGAGGACGGGATGGGACATCAAGGCGATGCAGCGCCTGCTTGTGACGAGCGCGACGTACCGGCAGTCGTCGCGCGTTACACCGGCGCTGCACGAGCGCGACCCCGAGAACCGGCTGCTGGCGCGCGGACCGCGCTTTCGAATTCAGGCTGAGATGGTGCGCGACAACGCGCTGGCGGCAAGCGGACTGCTGAACGGCGCGATTGGCGGGCCGAGCGTGCTGCCGTATCAACCGGCGGGAATCTGGGAGGAGATCGCCTACGGCGACGTGTTTACGTCGCAGACCTACGTGCAGGATCACGGCGACAAATTGTACCGGCGGGGCATGTACACGTTCTGGAAGCGCACCGCTCCTCCGGCAACTTTGAACACGTTCGACGCGCCGGATCGCGAGAAGTGCACGGCGCGGCGCCCGGTGACGAACACGCCGTTGCAGGCGCTGGCGCTGTTGAACGATCCGACCTTTATTGAAGCTTCGAGGGCGCTGGCGCAGAGGGTTCTGACCGGGCTGCCCAAGGCTTCGGCGGATGCGCACATCCGGCGGGCGTTTCTGCTGGCGACGGCGCGAGTTCCGAACCGGCAGGAGATGCAGGTGTTGCGGACGACGCTGAAGCGGCAGATGGAGACCTATTCACGCGATGGCGAGGGGGCGAAGAAGCTGGTGGCGATTGGCGAGTCGCCGGCGGACTCGAACCTGGATGTGAAGAAGCTCGCGGCGTGGACCAATCTGTGTTCGGTAATTTTGAACCTCGACGAGACGGTCACCAAGGAGTGAAGGTGAGATGAATCCGTTTGACGAACTCGGGCTGGCGATTACGCGGCGGCATTTCTTCGGCCTGGGGCGGCTGGGGATCGGCGGCGCCGCGCTGGCGTCGCTGATGGCGGAGACCGTGGAACGCGATCCGAAGACGCACGGGCTAACCGGGCTTCCGCATTTTCCGGCCAAGGCGAAGCGTGTGATCCTGCTGCATCAGTCGGGCGGCCCGTCGCAGTTGGACCTGTTCGACTACAAGCCACAACTGACCAAGCGGCAGGGCACTGAACTGCCGGATTCAATTCGCATGGGGCAGCGCATCACGGGGATGACGTCGGGGCAAAGTTCGCTACCTGTGGCGTCGTCCCGGTTCCAGTTCACGCAGTGCGGGCAGGCGGGCACCTGGTGCAGCCAGCTTCTGCCGTACACGTCGAAAGTGCTGGACGAAATCACCGTGATCAAGACCGTCCACACGGAGGCCATCAATCACGATCCGGCGATTACGTTCTTTCAGAGCGGGAGCCAGCAGCCGGGACGTCCGAGCATGGGCGCGTGGGTCAGCTACGGGTTGGGGAGCGAGAACGAGAATCTTCCGGCATTTGTCGTCCTGGTCTCGCAGCAGCACTCCCTCAACGTCGATCAACCGTTGTTTTCGCGGCTGTGGGGCCCCGGGTTCCTGCCATCGAGCTATCAGGGTGTGAAGTTCCGGTCCGGGGGCGATCCGGTGCTGTTCCTGTCCGATCCGGCGGGTATTGAGAAAGACACGCGGCGGCAGATGCTGGACGCCGTCAACAAGCTGAACCAGATCAAGCGCGAGGCCTACGGGGATCCGGAGATCGACGCGCGGATTTCGCAATACGAGATGGCGTACCGGATGCAGACGTCGGTTCCCGAGTTGATGGACTTGTCCAAGGAGCCGGACTCCACGTTTGAGATGTACGGGCCGGAGGTGCGGAAGCGCGGTTCGTATGCGGCCAACTGTCTGCTGGCGCGAAGGCTGGCCGAGCGGGGCGTGCGTTTCATACAGCTCTATCATCGCGGCTGGGATCAGCACAACGATCTGCCGCGAGACCTGGCGTTGCAGTGCCGGGGGACGGACCAGCCGACGGCGGCGCTGATACAGGACTTGAAGCAGCGCGGTCTGCTCGAGGACACGCTGGTGGTGTGGGGCGGGGAATTCGGGCGCACGGTGTACTGCCAGGGCAAGCTCACCGAGGCCAATTACGGGCGCGATCATCATCCGCGCAACTTCTGCATGTGGCTGGCCGGCGGCGGGACGAAGCGCGGGTTCACACTGGGTGAAACCGACGACTTCAGCTACAACATTACTCAAGACCCGGTACACGTGCATGACTTACAGGCGACGATTCTGCATTGCCTGGGGATCGACCACAAGAGGTTGACATACAAGTTTCAGGGCAGGCATTTCCGGCTCACGGACGTTCACGGGGAGCTGGTCAAGCCGATCCTGGCGTGACGCCAAGACTAGGGAGGCGCTCCCATGGCTGTAAGACCTGACGCGGTGGCGCGGACGGCTCCGATCACGGACGGCGCCAGCTACGTCGAGAGCCTGCGTGGACGGAACCTGCGGGTTTACTTTCTTGGGGAACGTGTCGCCGAACCGGCCGATCATCCCGTGATCCGTCCGTCGATCAACGCGGTGGCGCGCACCTACGACCTGGCGGTGGAACAACCTGAGCTGGCGACGGCGTGGTCATCGATTTCGAACCGGCGCGTGAACCGGTTTCTGCATGTGACCGAGAACACGGAAGACGTGGTCGCGCAGAACCGCATGCAGCGTCGTTTGGGGCAGTTGACGGGCACCTGTTTCCAGCGTTGCGTCGGCATGGACGCTATCAACGCGCTGTTCACGGTGACGCACGAAATCGACCGTGCTCATTCGACGGCGTATCACGGGCGGTTTCGGGAATTCGTCAGGCGTGCGCAGGAGATGAACCACACCCTCGGCGGAGCGATGACGGATCCCAAGGGCGACCGCTCGCGCGGGCCGTCGGAGCAGTCCGATCCGGATCTCTTTGTACGCGTGGTGGAGCGGCGCGCTGGAGGGGTGGTGATTCGCGGCGCCAAGATGCACCAGACGGGATGTCTGAACTCGCATTGGATTCTGGTGATGCCGGGGATGCGGCTGCGGAGCGAAGACCGCGACTACGCGATCGCCGCGGCGATTCCGGTGGACGATCCGGGCCTGACGTTTATTTACGGACGGCAGTCGTGCGATACGCGCGCGCTCGAGGGCGGGGAAGTCGATCAGGGAAACGCGCAATTTGCCGGGCAGGAGGCGATGATCCTGATTGACGATGTGTTTGTTCCGGACGAGTTGATTTTCATGAACGGAGAGCACGAATTCGCCGCCGGGCTGGTGGAGCGGTTTACGGCGTACCACCGGCGCTCGTACGTGTGCAAGACGGGATTGGGAGATGTGCTGATTGGCGCGGCGGCGCTGGCGGCCGACTACAACGGCGTGGCCGCGGCGCCGCACGTCAAAGACAAGCTGATCGAGATGGCGCACCTGAACGAGACGATTTACGGCGCGGGCATCGCGTCGTCGCACGAGGCGCGGCGCACCGAAGCGGGCAACTATCAGCCCGACGACCTGCTGGCGAACGTTTGCAAGCACAACGTGACGCGGTTTCCTTACGAGATGGCGCGCCTGGCGCAGGACCTGGCCGGCGGACTGGTGGCCACGCTGCCGTCGGAGAAAGACTTCGAGGGTCCGGAGACGGGACCGATGCTCAAGAAGTACCTGAAGGGCCGGGACGGCGTGCGGGTTGAAGACCGCGCGCGGGTCCTGCGCCTCATCGAGAACATGACGATGGGCCGGAACGCCGTTGGGTACTTGACTGAATCGCTGCATGGCGCCGGAAGTCCGCAGGCGCAGCGGGTACAGATCGCGCGGCAGATGAAGCTGGAGGAAAAGAAGAGCCTGGCGCGCGCGCTGGCGGGCATTCCGAAGTCCGAAAAATAGTCCGCCGTCCGGAGTGCATAAACTGGAGAGTTTGTGAACTCCTGGTCGATTGTTGAACGGCTCAAAGAGCATCTGACGGATTATTCGGCAAAGGGCGCCGGTGCGGTGGCGGCGGCGCTGAGCGCGGCTACGCGCGTACAGTTCAGTGACGCGCGGGCTCTGGCGGAATTTCATGAGGTGGTGCTTTTCCTGCGGGCGTATCCGGCCAATCGCGACATCGTGCGGCTGACCGAAGCCATTCTGCGGGGATTCGCCGTACGCGCTGGCGCGGTTACGGGGACGGACCTGGAAGAGCCGGAGATTTCGGGGATCGCCGGTTGCGGGCTGACCGCGGTGTTCACCGAGTCGACCGCGGCTTACCTGTCGCAAAGGTACCCAAGACAGGTTCGAATTGCGTGGGAAGCCTGGACCACGCAGCAGCGGCTGGGGCTGGTGCTGCCGGCATCGATTCCACTGCTGGCAGACGATGCCGAAGTCGAGGCGCATCCACCATACCGGCGGTGGCTGGAGAGCGTGTCGGGCGGCGGGAGGCGGGAGCTGGCCTGGCTGGCGCGCCACTCCAACGGCCGATTCGATTTGCTCGAAGTCCCGCTGCGGTGGGACTTTGGCAGCGCGCGGGCGGCGCGGTCGGCAATGCGGCTGCGCGGCGCGCCGGTCTTCTTTCATGCGTCGCGGCTGATTTCGCGCAGGGAAGTGGATCTGACCGGGATCACGACTTCGAGCCCGCTGCCGGCGCGGCGGTTGAAACGAGCCGAAGGGCAGCAGATGCTCGACCTGGCGCGCGAGACGCTGGCAGTGCGCTACCGGGAGCTGCACGGGTATCTGTGGGGAGATCCGTCGAGTGTTGTGGAAGTGGAGGCGGGCCGCGGCGTGCGCTTCTACTTTTCCAACGTCGTGCCCGGCCACCGGCTGCCGTTGCGGTCGTACCTGGGCGCGACGCTGTGGAAGAACGGCGTACCCATCGGGTACTTTGAAGGGCTCTCGATTTTCGAACGGATGGAAGCGGGGTTCAACCTGTTCTATACATTTCGCGACGGAGAGACAGCGTGGATTTACCGGCAGCTTCTGACCGCGTGCCATCAACTGGCGGGCGTGGGCTGCTTTGTGCTCGACCCGTATCAGTTGGGGTACGAGAACGAGGAAGGGATCGAGTCGGGCGCGTGGTGGTTCTATCGCAAGCTGGGATACCGCTCTGTGGACGCGGCGCTGCGGCGCCTGACGGCGCGGGAAGAGAGCCGGTTGGCGTCGGGGCCGGAGTATCGAACGCCGGCGGCAGCCTTGCGGCGCCTGGCGAGCCGCCCCATGGTCTTTGAGACGCCGGAAGCGGAAGCCGGCGGCTGGGATGGGTTTGAAACGCGCCGTTTGGGCCTTGCGGCTGCGCGGCTGGCGGCGCGGCGGTTTGAAGGAGACACCGCGCAGATGGCGGAGGAGTGCGCGAGGCGCGTGGAGCGCGTGGCCGGGTTCTCCACCCGGTCATGGTCCGTGCTGGAACGGCGCGCGCTGGCCGCTATGGCGCCGCTGCTCACGCTGATTCCTGACCTGGCCGAATGGCGGCGCGATGAGTTCCGCCTGTTGGAGAAGATCATACGGTCGAAAGCGGGCCGGGACGAGAATCGCCACCTGCGATTGACGCAGCGGCACGGCAAACTTCGCGCGGGGTTGCTGAGGATCGGCAGCGCGGGCGTAGAATAAATACCACGTGATGCAATCGTTCCGTCTGGGCCTATTGGGCCTGTCCATACTGACTCTGCGGGCCGAAGTCAGTTTCAACCGGGATATCCGCCCCATCATGTCCGATACCTGTTTCCGGTGTCATGGGCCGGACAAGAGTTCGCGCATGATGAATCTGCGCCTGGATATTCGGGAGGAGGCGCTGAAGCCCAACCGCGCGGGCGTTTCGCCGATCGTGCCCGGCGATCCGGACAAGAGCAACATCATCCGGCGGATTTTCGCGGCCAACCCGGCGCAGATCATGCCGCCGAAGGCCGCACATAAGGAACTGACGGAGGCGCAGAAGCGCACGATCCGGCAGTGGGTGGCCGAGGGCGCCAAGTATGAGGGCCACTGGGCCTATTCGCCGGTGCGGCGGCCGGCGGCGCCCACCGAGGGGAACCCGATTGACTCATTTGTGCTGGCGCGCCTGGCCAAGGAGGGTCTGACTGCTTCGGCGGCAGCGGACAAGATCACGCAGATCCGCCGGGTGACGCTGGATCTGACGGGGCTTCCTCCGGCGCCGGACGAGGTGAAGGCGTTTCTGGCCGACGATTCAGCCGGGGCCTGGACGAGAGTTGTCGACCGCCTGCTGGCATCGCCGCGCTACGCGGAAAAGCAGGCGCTGTTGTGGCTCGACGCGGTGCGCTACGCCGACACGTGCGGATTTCACGGCGACAACCCCTGGCCCGCGTGGCCGTACCGCGACTATGTGCTGCGGTCGTTCCGCGACAACAAACCTTTCGACCAATTCACGCGGGAACAGTTGGCGGGCGACTTCCTGTCCGGAGTCGATGCCTGGACCGGTTCGGCCTACAACCGGATGACGCGGACTTCAGCCGAAGGCGGTCTCCAACCCAAGGAGTACCTGGCCAAGTACGGCGCCGACCGGGTGCGCACGACCAGCAACGTCTGGCTGGGCAGCACGATGGGGTGCGCGGAATGCCACGATCACAAGTTCGATCCTTTCACGCAGAAGGACTTCTATTCGATGAAGGCGTTCTTCGCCGATATCAAGGAGACGGGCCTGGTTCCGGACCGCGGCAAGAACGCGTGGGGATCGCTGCTGGCCTTGCCCACCGCGGCGCAACGGGACGAGTTGGCGGAATTGAGGGCGCGCATCGAGGAAATGGAGCGGCGGATGGCGGCGCAGACGCCGCCGGTTCCAGCGGGGTTGCTGGACGATGTGAAGGCGGGCAAGCTGGCGTGGCAATTTCCGCGACCACTGACGGCGGCTTCGCAGAATGGCTCGAAGCTCACCATCTACAACGAAGAGCCGCTGGACAGCATGTACGACTTCCGCGGTTCGCTGGTCTCGGAGAAGAAGCCCGGCCATGGAACGATTGCCGCTTCGGGTCCCAACCCGGACAATGAGACCTACACAGTGACGTTCAAGCCCGGGGCGGGCAAGTGGACGGCGCTGGGGCTGGAGGTGATTCAAGACGAGAGCCTGCCTGGAATGCGTGTCGCGCGTGGGGCGGACCGTTTTGTGCTGACCGGGTTTGAAGCGGCGGTGAACGGGCGTCCGATTCCACTGGTGCTGGCGACGGACAACGTTCTGTATCCGGTGCCCGAGCATCCGGTGATGGCGGTTCTGGACGCGGATCCGGCGACGGGCTGGGGAGTGACGATGTACGGCGAGGGCCGCAACGTATTTCTGGCGCTGCGGCTGGGCGCGCCGCTGGAGACTTCGGAGAGCGATGTCATTGCGATTCGCCTGCGGCATGATTCCAAGTACCGCCGGGCGGTGTTGGGGCGCTTCCGGGTGGCGGTTTCCGCAGCCACGTATGCCTGGCCGGGCACGACGGCGATCGGATCGCGGGACCGCAAGACGGACGAGGAAGGACTGCCCGAAGAGGCGCTGGCCGCATTGAAAGTTCCCGCCGCAAGGCGGACCGCGGAAGAGAGCAAGGCTCTGGCGGAGTACCTGGTGTGGGCATCGCCGGAATTTCAAGCCAGCGAGATCGAGCTGGCCAACCTGAGAGCGCGGCGCGACATGCTGAACGCTCAGATACCGAGGGTCGTCTACTCGGACCGGACCGAACCGGAGATTACGCGGGTGCTGGCGCGCGGTAATTTCATGGATGATTCGGGCGAAGTGGTGAAGCCGGCGATTCCCGCGTTTCTCGGGAAGCTGCCCTCCGCCAATCCAACGCGGCTCGATCTGGCCAACTGGCTGGTGTCGGCGGACAATCCGCTCACCGCGCGCGTATTCGTGAACCGCATGTGGCGCGAATTCTTTGGGCAGGGGCTGTCGAAGGCTCTGGACGATCTGGGTTCGCAGGGCGAGTGGCCGACGCACCAGGAGGTTCTCGACTGGCTTGCGGCGGAGTTCATGCTGCCGCGCTACCAAGGCGAAGGCGCGCATGCGTGGGATGTCAAGCACCTGATTCGTACGATCGTGTTGAGCGACACCTACCGGCAGAGCTCGCTTCCGCGGCCGGAAGTGAAGGCGAAGGATCCGGAGAACAGGTTGCTGGCGCGCCAGAACCGGTTCCGCGTGGATGCCGAGATTGTTCGCGACATCGCGCTTGCTTCGTCAGGGTTGCTGGTGGAAAAGTTCGGTGGCCCGAGCGTGAGGCCGGTGCAGCCGGACGGGTATTTGGCGGCGCTGAACTTTCCGAAGCGGGACTATTCGGCCAGCCGCGGTGACGACCTTCACCGGCGGTCGCTATACACGTTTTGGCAGCGGAGTTTTCTGCATCCCGCGCTGCTGGCCTTTGACGCTCCAACGCGCGAAGAGTGCGCGGTGAACCGGGTGACGTCGAACACGCCACTCCAAGCGCTGGTGCTGTTGAACGATCCGGAGTTTGTCGAGGCGGCGCGTGTGTTTGCGCAGAACACGCTGGCGCAAGGCGGGGGTTCGCTCAGCCAGCGCATCAACTGGACATTCCAGCGGGCGGTTCAGCGTCCTCCGACGGCGGCCGAGGCGCAGGTGCTGACCGGCCTTTACCGGAAGTCGCTGGCGCGGTTCAAGGCCTCGCCGGAGCGCGCGCGTCAATTTATCGGAGTGGGCGAAGCGCCCGCCGCGGCCAAGGCGAATCCGGTGGACTTGGCGGCGATGATGACTGTGACGCGAGCCGTCCTCAACATGCACGAGACCGTTACCAGGAATTAGACGCCGATGAAAGACATTTTCGAAATTCAGCGCAGAACATTTCTCGGGCGCGGAGTCGCCGGTCTCGGGGCCATGGCTCTGCGAACGTTGTGGGGCGCTCCGCCCAAGACAGGGTTTCCCGGCGCGGTGAATCCGCTGCACTATCCGGCCAAGGCCAAGCGCGTCATCTTTCTGTACCAGGCCGGGGGACCGTCGCACCTGGAGACGTTCGACTCGAAGCCCAAGCTGGCTGAGATGCACGGCAAAGGGATGCCCGAGTCGTTCACCAAGGGGCAGCAAATCGCGCAGTTGCAGGGACGCCCGCTGGTTTGTTTCGGCCCGCAGTACGGCTTTAAAAAATTTGGGAAGTCGGGCCAGGAGATGATCGAGCTGTTTCCGCACATCGGCAGCGTGGCCGACGATGTGTGCATCATCCGTTCGATGTGGACCGAGCAGATCAATCACGACCCGGCGCACACGGTGATGAACACGGGTTCGATCATTGCCGGACGTCCGAGCATGGGTTCGTGGGTGCTGTACGGATTGGGTGCGGAAACGGACGAGTTGCCGGGCTACGTGGTTCTGTTCTCGTCGGGCAAGGGCGGGCAGAATCAACCCATCGCCGCGCGGCAATGGTCGGCCGGGATGCTGCCGAGCAAGTTTCAAGGCGTGAAGCTGAATTCGGTGGGCGACCCGGTGCTCTATATTCAGAACCCTCCCGGCATGGCGGCGGCCGCGCAAAAGGAGTCGATTGACGCCATCAACCGGCTCAACCAGGCGCAGAATGCGGCGCTACAGGATCCGGAGATTCTGACGCGGATTGCGCAGTACGAGATGGCGTTCAAGATGCAGTCGAGCGTTCCGGGACTGATGGACATGAGCAAGGAGCCGGCGAGCGTTCTCGAAGCCTATGGCGCCAAACCCGGCGACGGATCGTTTGCGTCGAACTGCCTGCTGGCGCGGCGGCTGGCGGAACGCGGTGTGAGGTTCATCCAGCTTTATCACCGCGACTGGGATCACCATGCGGGCATCAAGCAGAACATTCCGCTAAAGGCGGAAGAGACCGACAAGCCGACCGCGGCATTGATCTCGGATTTGAAGCAGCGCGGGCTGCTGGACGACACGATCGTGGTGTGGGGCGGGGAATTCGGGCGGACGCCGATGTCGCAGGGCGGGGATGGCCGGGACCACCACATCAAGGGCTTCTCGTTCATGGTGGCGGGCGGCGGATTCAAGCCGGGAATCAGCCACGGCGCAACCGACGACCTGGGTTATGCGGCGGTGGAGAGTCCGGTCAGCGTCCACGACTTCCACGCGACCATGCTGCACCTGCTGGGAATCGATCACAAGCGGATGACGGTGAAGTTTCAGGGTCTCGATGTCCGGTTGACGGGGACCGCGGGGGAGTTGGTGAAGGAGATTCTGGCGTAGTGCGCGCGGCTTTACGGCGCCGCGGCACGGAGTGCGGCTTCGACGCCGGCGAGGACGAGGCCGTTCGACTGGCCTTCGACTCGAATCACCGTGCGTGGACCGGGACCATCCGGATACCAGCGCTGGAACATCCGTTCAGACACGTAGCCCTTGAAAACGGTGGCCATGGGCACGCCCAGCGCGGCGGCGACGTGCTGGCCGGCCGAGTCGTAGCCGGCGTAGAACGAGCTGGCGGCAATCAGCGCGGCGAAGGAGGCAAAGGCTCCGTCGTGAATGCCGATTTCGGCGCCTGACCTGGCGATGGCGCGTTCGACTCTTGCGGCTTCTTCGCCACCCGCGCCGCGATCGGCGATGACGGCATCCATGTTGGAGGCCAGCAGGCGCAGCAAGCCGGCCTCGAACTCTTCGTCCATGCGCTTGGCCGGATTTTCACCGACGCCAAGACTGACCGCCGCGATGCGCTGCCCTTCAAAATTGAAGCGGAACTTGGGCGCGATGTAGGGCACGGCTTCGTCCACACCCAGGCGGCCGCGCACCCAGCGGGCGGCCAGCGCGGGCAAGCTATCCGCCGAACCGCCGCCGAAGGACCGGCTGGGGAACCACAGGTAGCGCGCGGGGTCGCCCACGGGCAGCATGCCGAGTTGGGTGAGACGCGAATCCGGATCGAGGACGAGTGTTCCCGGCTCGCTGGCGATGCGGTCGAGATCCGCCCACGGGGCCAAACGGCCGCGCAGAGTTCCCGAGCGCGGATAAGGAACCGGGACATGGTGGATGCGCGGATCTTTTTCAAACAACTCCCAGGCTTTGTGCGAGCCGGCCAGCCCGATGGCGGCTTTGGGAAATTTCTGTTTGGCGGCGTCGAGCAGGATGCTGGTGATGGCGACGTCGGCGCCGAGCGTGACGCGGGACAGCACGATCACGCGCTCGGGGTTGGCGGGCATTTTGTCCGGAGATTGCAGGGCGCGATAGCGCGCCATGAGGCTCGCCGGATCGATTCCGTGGATTTGTTCAAGCACACGTGCAAAGAGCGAGGCGTAGGCATCGCAAAGAGCCGGTTCGAAGCGGTCGGCCAGGCCTTCGATCAGGATGCCGAACAGGGCCTTGCTGGCGAACGCCGCCAGTTCCGCATCGCCGGATGAGGCGCGCGCAACCAGTTCCCGCAGGTACCCGTCCGGTTCCGGGCGGCCTTCAATGTAATGGTTCAGGAGGGATTGGGCGAGATCACGGCTCGAAATACTTTCCAATCAGCAACTCCAGTTTCTTGCGCGCCGCCGCGGGCACCACGCTCTTGTCGGTAATCAGCGCGTGGGCCAGCGCGTCCGAACACTTGCAGGGCCGCGAACTCGTGTCCAGCCGCTTGACGGCCAAGGCCACGACTTTCGCGGCGTGTTCGGCGTTCAAGGTCAGGTTCCGGATAATGTCGGTGACGGTCACGGCGTCATGATCGGGATGCCAGCAGTCGTAGTCGGTCACCATGGCGATGGTGGAGTAGCAGAGTTCGGCTTCGCGCGCCAGCTTGGCTTCCTGAAGATTCGTCATACCGATCACGTCCATGCCCATGCTTCGATAGACATTGGATTCGGCTTTGGTGGAGAAGGCGGGTCCTTCCATGCACAGGTAGGTTCCGCCGAGCTTGGCGACAACGCCGGCTTGCTTGCAGGCTTCGTACAGGACCGCGGCCAGATGGTTGCACACAGGTTCGGCGAAGCTGATGTGGGCCACCAGTCCTTCGCCGAAGAATGTTGAAACCCGTCCGCGGGTGCGGTCGAAGAACTGGTCGGGAATCACGAACTCCAGCGGGCGGTGTTCCTCTTTGAGCGACCCGACGGCGCTGAGCGAGATGACTTGCTTGACGCCCAGCTTCTTCAAGCCCCAGATATTGGCGCGGAAGTTCAACTCCGAAGGGCTGATGCGATGGCCGCGGCCATGGCGGGCGAGAAAGGCGACGGCCTTGCCTTCAAGCAGGCCCACCATGTAGGCGCCGGAGGGATCGCCCCAGGGTGTTTCCACCCGGACTTCCTGTTGACCGGTGAAGCCGGGCATGGAGTAGAGCCCGCTTCCGCCGATGATTCCAATTTCAGGGGTCAACGCTGAACGCTCCTCGAGAAATAATGTTTCATCCAATTGTCCAAGATCGCATACGGGTCCTGCTGGCGCCGCGCCACGCTGGAGGCGGCCTCACTCAGTTCGGCGGCCGGGAGCAGGGCTTCGAGACGCTCGCGAAGCATGACGCGCAGGCGCGACTCCCAAACGGCGCGGGTGTCACGGCTGGGCGCCGCGGGTAGAGCCGCCACCAGTTCCGCGACGCCGGCGCCGGTGGTGGCGACGGTGCGGCAGACGGGCACGGAGAAGGCGTCCAACTCGCGCTCGAGTTTCCCGGCGCCGTCGAGGTCGGCCTTGTTGATGACGAGCACGCTGGCTATTTCGAGGATTCCCGCTTTAATGGCCTGAACGTCGTCGCCCATGTTCGGGACCAGCACCACCACGACGGTTCCGGCGACGTGTGCGACATCGACTTCGTCCTGGCCCACGCCGACGGTTTCGATGAGGATGGGATCGAAGCCCGCCGCGTCGAGCAGCAGCACCAGGTCCAAGGTTGCCGAGGCGAGGCCGCCGAGCGCGCCCCGCGTGGCGAGCGAACGGATGAACACACTGTTGTCGCCGTGATGCTCGAGCATGCGCACGCGGTCACCGAGGATGGCGCCTCCGGTAAGCGGGCTCGAGGGATCGACGGCGATGACGCCGACGCGTTTGTCCAGCGCCCGGAACGCTCCGATCAACTGTGAAACAAGCGTGCTTTTTCCGGCGCCCGGCGGGCCGGTGATTCCGATGACGCGCGCCTGTCCGGTATGAAGGAACAGTTCGCGCAGGAGGTCCGTGGCTTGGGGGCCGCGATTCTCAATCAACGTGGCGGCGCGGGCGACGGCTCGCACATCGCTGCGCGACAAGACGCGTTGAACGAGCGGGTTCATTCGTTCTGGAGCAACTGGCGCGCGATGACCAGCCGCTGGATCTCGCTCGTGCCCTCGCCAATGGTGCAGAGTTTCACGTCCCGATAGAACTTTTCAACCGGATAGTCTTTGATGAAGCCGTAGCCGCCGTGGATTTGAAGCGCCTCGTCGCAGACGCGCACGGCGGTCTCGGAGGCGAAGAGTTTGGCCATGGCCGAGTCGCGCGTCACACGCTTGCCTTGATCCTTGAGCGCCGCGGCGCGGTAGGTCAGCAGGCGGGAAGCCTCGATGCCGGTCGCCATGTCCACCAGCTTGTGCTGGATGGCCTGGAATTCCGAGATGAAGCGCCCGAACTGTTTGCGGTGCTTGGAATAGGCGAGCGCCGCGTCGTAGGCGCCGAGCGCCGTGCCGATGGAGAGCGCGGCAATGGAAATGCGGCCGCCATCGAGGATGCGCAGGCTGTCAACAAAGCCCTCGCCTTGCTTGCCGAGCAACTGGCCGGCGGGCAGGCGGCAATCGGTGAAGATCACCTCGCCGGTGTCGCTGGCGCGCATCCCGAGCTTGTTTTCCTTTTTGCCGAGCTGGTAGCCGGGAGTTCCGGCTTCGACGATAAACGCGGAGATGCCGCGATGCGCCGCGGCGCGGTCGGTCACCGCCATGGCGACGCACACCTGCGCCTGGTGGGCATTGGTGCAGAAAGTCTTGGCCCCGTTGAGCACCCAATCGCCGTCCTCTTTGACGGCTTTGGTTCGAGTTCCGCCGGCGTCGGAACCGGCTTCCGGCTCGGTGAGAGACCAGCAGCCCAACCATTCACCGGTGGCGAGCTTGGACAGATACTTGCGCTTCTGCTCGTCGTTTCCTGCCGTGTAGATGTGGTTGGCGCAAAGCGAATTGTGGGCGGCGACGATCAAGCCCACGCTGGGGTCGACGCGCGCCAGCTCCTCGATCACGATCACGTAATCGATGTAGGTCAGCCCCGCTCCGCCGTACTCCTCGGGAAAGACGACGCCCAGATAGCCGAGCGCTCCGAGCTTCTTGACGGTTTCCAGGGGAAACTTCTGGTGCTCATCCCACTCACGGACATGCGGCGCGATCTCGAACCGGGCGAACTCCGCCACTTCTCGCCGGAGCTGTTCCTGCTCGGCGGAAAATTCGAAGTTCACGCCAGGATGTCCTCATTGACCGCATCCCAGCGCACCGGCTTCTTCCGCCGGTAGCTGTCCACCGCCATGCGGCAGGCGATTGAGACGCGGAATCCAATTTCAAACGGGCAGGTCGGCTGTCCCCCGTTGCGGATGCAATCGACGAAGTTCAGCATGTGAGCGTAGGATGGAGTCCGGGTGGCGAGAGACTTTTCGGCACGATCCCTGGTGTTGACCTTCTGCGGGGAATAGGTGACGCCCGTATCGTTCTTGGTGATGGTGCCGTCGGTGCCGAGCACGTTTTCGGCCGACTGCAGGTAATCGTTGCCGAAGCCGGAGTTCCAACTGATGAGCATCTCTTCGGGCTGTTCGAGGGAGACGCACATGGTATCGGGAACCTGGCGTCCGTCCTTCCAAAGATAGATGCCGCCGTTCATGGCGACCGTGGTGGGAATCTTCAAATCCATGGCGCCGTACCAGAAAGCGATCTGGTGGCACATGTTCTCGTAGACGTTGCCGCCGGAATAATCCCAGAAGAAGCGCCAGTTGATGTACTGGTTGGCGTCAAAGGGGCGGTCGGAGTTGTCGCCCAGAAAGGATTTCCAGATGATGTTTTCCGGAGTCATGGAGGGATCGATCTTACGGGACCATTGCGGCTGGCCGTGGGGCGTATTGCGGTACATGGTCATGTGGATGGCGGTCACCTTGCCCATGGGCTCCTCTTTGAGGAACTTCCGCGCGTCCGGCATCATGCCGGAGGACAGCGACTGGTGCCCGACTTGAACGACCTTACCGGCTTTGCGGTAAGCCTCGCGCATGCGCTTGGCGTGGGCCACGGTGAACGCCATGGTCTTTTCCTGATAGACGTGTTTGCCGGCCGACAGCGACGCGGTGAAGTGCTCGCAGTGGAGATGCTGCGGAGTGGCGACGATGACGGCATCGATGGATGAATCTTCGAGCAGATAGCGGTAATCGAGGTAAGTCTTGGCGGCGGGTGCGATCGTTTTGGCCGCCTCAAGGCGCCGCGTGTAGATATCGGCCACGCCCGCGAATTCGACGTTCGGGCAGGCGAGGGCGTCTTTCATCAGTCCAACGCCGCGCGATCCGGCGCCGATAATCCCGAGCCGGAGGCGTCCGCCCGGCGCGCCTTGCAGCGCGGCAAAACCAGTGGCGATGGAGCCGAGAAAAACACGGCGGGTGCCCATTCAAATACCTCCCAAGAGACCTTAGTGTAACAAGGCGCGCCGGTTCTCTCCGGCTGATGGTATCGCCTTGAGGCTGATCCGCTTTCCGTAACTTCCTGGATCGCGGCCACCGCTTACTCCTTACTCCTTTGCAACGACAGTATCGTACAGCCCGTAATGGGCCAGCCCGGGGTGGCTTTCTATACCGGTATAGCGGAGGGACGCGTCTTCATACCGCCGGAACGCGAACACAGCCTGATTCATCTGCTCAGTGTTGAACACCTTCAGCCGCACGAGCAAATGAAAGTCCTTCACCGTCAGGCCAGTGACGGCCAGGAAAAGCTCCGGTTCCAGCTTTGTGATGACATCCTGCAACGTGTTCTCCCGAAAGTCGGTCAGGTACATGAACGCGGGGATCCGCGTCGCAAACTTGATCAGTTTCTCCTGGACGAGTTTACGCTTGGACTTGTATTCCTTCTCCTCGTCGGTGAGTTTCTGCTTCTGCTTGGGCGTCAGATCACGTTCTTTGGCCTTATTCTTGAGCTCTTTCACCTTCTCGCTCTTGTTGATGATTGTCTCGATGATGTTATCGCCCAGCGAGCGCCAACCCTCAACGCGCTCAACAGCGGCCATCGCCTCGGGATTGTCCATGATGCGGCGCAAGGTGTCGTTATCCACGTTCACGAGCAGCGCGCTCTCCCATTTGCGGGCCAGCAGCGTGGCTGAGGTACCAGCCATCGCTATATCGAGAATGCCGCCCGCGTCGATCTGCGTCATGTTCGCGCCGTCGTAGGCCAACACAGGCAGGAACGACACGAGGTCCTTGACCGCGTTCTCGGGGTTCGGTTCGTTGGGCGACAGGCCGATCCCATACTCAGAGAGTTGCCTCAAGGCGCGTGTGGGCGCGAAGTCGAACACGAAGCAAACCGGCTTGAGAATTTCTTCCTCGTTGGGGTTGTCGCCGTTGGGGTTCTTGATAGACCACGGCGACTGCACGCGGAATGCCGCCTGAAAGTAGGTCTCCGGCGACTTGAGATTGCGCAGCATCAGGATGGATGACCACTGAGGCACCGTGACCCCCGTGGTGAGCTTGCCGCAGGAGAGCGTGATGGTCTTAGTCTCGAATCCGCTCCCGATGGCTTGGCGTACGGGCGGCAACGCTTCCAGACCGATACCCGCCGAAGCGCCAGCAGCAACTACCACGCCGTACTCGTGCCAGAAAGTGTTGTGCTTCCCGGCGAGCAGGTTCGCCATTGCGTGGCAGGCCGCCACATTGGGGAGAAACCACAGCGAGTGCTGAAGGTAGGGCAGCACGCGCACGTCCGAATACGGAAACGGCGGCCGAGTGCCAGTCTTCAAATGCTCTACTGCCTTGGGCGTGTAGCCGCCGCGAATGATGTCTAGCCACTTCTGCACGTCGCTCTTGTGTTTGAACTGCGCCTTCACGTCCGTTCCGGACGCCTCAAAGAACGCATTCAGATCAAACTCGTCGAACTCCCCGGCGCTGGCAACCGCCAGCAACTCGTCTGGCATCTGGTACGTCAGCAGGCGCATCTGGGGCAGCGCCCCGTAGGGATTCCATTGTGCCGGATTCTTTGCCGCGAACTCCTCCTTCGCGCGTTGCTCGTCGGTGTAGGTCCAGTTGAAGATCTGCTCCTCAATAAACTCCCCCGTGGCAAGCGCCTTGAACGGTGTCCCCGAGAGGTAGAGGTAGGCCTTGGTGGTGATCGGCAGGAACTCAGTTTCCCTTTCCGAAAGCTCGCTAAGATCTACGTTGACCTCCTCCAGGCCCGTGGCGTACTCAAGCCTGGCCTCCTTCTTGGCAATTGCCTCTTCCTCTCCCTCAAAAAGCTCCTTGGCGGTCTCCCGCCACGCGCCGAAGTGGTATTCGTCGAAGACCACCAGGTCCCACTTCACCTTGTGGAGCCATTCGTTCTTGGGCTTGATGTTTCCCACAGCATCGCGGCCGAGAAGGTCTTGGAACGAGCCGAAGTAGACAACGGGTTTTCGGGAATTGATGTCTGTAGGATCGCGGCCTGAGTGACGGGAGAGGTACTGCCACCCGCCGAAGTCCACGTGAGCCTCGATGTCCGTTTGCCAGGCGTCTTCGACGGCGGGCTTGAACGTCACCACGAGGATCCGTTTCGCACCGAGTCGCTTGGCGAGCTGGTACGTGGTGAAGGTCTTTCCAAAGCGCATCTTCGCGTTCCACAGGAATCGCGGGACGGCGTGCATATCTTCATTCCAGATGGAGTGGAAGTATTCATGAGTCTTGTTCACAGCCTCTGCTTGCTCACGGCGCATCGCGAACGTCTCGTGATGCGAGCCGGTGAACCGCTGACCCGTGCGCAACTCGGCGAGCACGGTCCTTACTTCTTTGACCGAGCAGCGCATCCACTCCAGTTCAGCGTTCTCGAAGCCCTTCCTAATCAGCGCCGCGCGCACATCGTGGTCGGTGAAAACGGAGCCGTCGTCATGGCCGGCGGGTTCGTCCAACTCAATGGTGTAGTTCTTGATTGCGGCGGTCTTGAGCTGCTCGGCGACGCGTTGCTTCACGTCGCGCGTGGTTTGCCCGATCTTGAGCAGACCCGCATGGGCCTTATCGGCAATCGAGTAAGCGTAGATGCGCGGTCTGGCCTCCGGTTTCGGCGCGAGGATTTCATCGACGGTCTTACTCATCGTCGCCTAAGTCTATGACGTCCTCATCGAACAGTTCTTTGTCGTGTTCGGCAACCTGCGACTCGATAAAAGCAATCTCGTCCTTGGTCAGGCCGTACCGCTTGTAGAGCATGGGATGGACTTGCCCCCAGTTTTGAGACAAGCGGTTAAGACTCAAAATCCATTGAACGGAGAATTGAGTCATGAGCCTTTCACGCAGGCAGTTCACCAAGGAGTTCAAGCTGGCCGCGGTGCGGTGCCTG
>JADZCI010000014.1 GCA_020851655.1 Bryobacterales bacterium | reverse complement strand
GCGACCCGGTAGGTGACCTTGGGCGCAATCTGATGAGTCCAGGTGGTCATGCCGGACAGCAAGTCGCCGACACGCCGGCTGTCGGGATCGAATTCGTTGGGAATGAACGTGACATATGGAATCGCCGGGATCGTCCCTGTCGCCGGGACATTGGCGGTCGCTTCAGGATTGGTCGTCAGCCCCACCATCGCCGTAGTTCCCCACAACCGGGCCGACAGCTTTGCCCGCGGCGTGAACCGGTACTGGGCAAAGCCCTGCCCGCTCCAGTTGCGAACATTCTCAATCCCGCCGGCGCCGCCGGACACATTCAGATGGGTGACGCCGCCGCTATACTGAAACCGGTCGTCGAACGCTCCTCCGGCCATCTTGGCCAGACCACGCCCCAGCCCAAGGCCGCCACCCTCGCCGCTGATTTCTCCCCGGACGGGACCGCCGCCGGCATCCGTCACCACGTTCACCACGCCGCCCATGGCGTGCGTTCCGTAGACCGACGAACCGGAACCGCGCAGTACCTCGATCCGGTCCGAGTCGATGAGCAGCAGGTCGCCGATATAGGCTGTCGCATCTCCCTGTACCGCCGCCGTGTCACGCAGGCGCATTCCATCAATCAGGATCGAGGTGTCGGTGGCGCGCAATCCGCGGGTCAGGATTCGCGTGAACGATCCTGGTCCGCCAAGCTGCTGAACCCGCACGCCGGGCACCGTCCGCAGCGCCTCGGTCACCGAGAACTCGGCGCGCCGTCCCAGGTCCGTCATGTCGAGAATATCGGTGCCTTTACCCACCTCTGCGGTGGATAGCGCCGTCGCCGACGAGGTCACCGTGACGCGGGTTGAAAGCGCGGCAACCTTGAGCCGCAGGTTCAGCGTCGCCTGGGCTCCCCGCTTCACCGTTATCGCCTCAGGACTGCCTTGGTCCAAACCGCTGGTGCGGGCTTCCACTAGGAATTCGCCGTCCGGCAGCCCGTCAAACCGGTATTCGCCGGTGGACGAAGAGCGGGAGGTCCGCTGAAATGCCGAATCGCGGCTGTACAGCCGGACTTCCGCCCCGCTGACGGCCCCTCCGCTTACGTCGGTCACCCGGCCCGAGATCTGGTTCTGGTGGCTCTGCTGTGCGTACAGAATCGGCGTGCAGCAGAGAAGAAAAACAAAACGGTGCGCCATGCGCCCTCCCTCGAGGTGCTTTGAATTACGAAGCGCATGCTTCGCGCGAAGGCAGGTCTTCGGACTCGCTGGCGCGTCCGGGAGATCCCGGATTTCTACTTGCCGCCGCTTCCCAGCCCCCTCAGGAAGAGGACCAGTGCGTCGAAATGCGGCTTTCGTTCCTGCTTACCGCTGCGGGGCAGTCCCGGACTCTCACCGGGTTCCCTGTTTTCCAACCGGCCTCCCGGCCGGTTGACCCATCGCCATTTCAGACTATCGGCTCCGGCTTATTTCTGTCAAACTAAAACCGCCCGGCACGAGATTTTCGTTTTTTCCGCAACACTCCACTGTTTGTGCTGGCGGATTGGGCTGGCACTGTTATACTGTAAAGGTTTATACCTCTCGCGAAAGGAGTCCCTACCCGTGGACGAGAAAGAGAAACAGAGACTGCTTGGCATCACACTGAGCCAGTTGGAAAAGCAGTTTGGCAAAGGGGCGATTCAGCGGCTGGGCTCCCACGACGCGGCGGTTCCGGTCTCGGTCTTTTCTTCGGGTTGCGTCTCCTTCGACTACGCATTGGGCGTGGCCGGGTTTCCGCGCGGGCGCATTGTCGAGATCTTCGGGCCTGAATCCTCAGGCAAGACGACCATCGCGCTTCAGGCTGTCGCGCAGGCGCAAAAGGCTGGCGGAATGGCTGCGTTCGTGGACGTCGAGCACGCCTTGGATCCGATTTATGCCAGGAAACTGGGCGTCGACGTTGACAATCTCCTGGTGTCGCAGCCCGATTACGCCGAGCAGGCTCTCGAAATCACATCGGCCTTGATCAGCTCGAACGCAATCGATGCCCTGGTGGTCGACTCGGTTGCGGCCCTCGTTCCCAAAGCGGAGCTGGACGGCGAAATGGGCGACACGTTTGTTGGAGTTCAGGCGCGCCTGATGTCGCAGGCCATGCGCAAACTGACCGGTATTGTCGCCAAGTCGAACACGTGTCTGATCTTCATCAACCAGATCCGCGAAAAGATCGGCGTCATGTTCGGCAGTCCGGAAACCACCACCGGCGGGCGCGCGCTCAAGTTCTATTCGTCGGTTCGAATCGACATTCGCCGCATCGCCGCCATCAAGGACGGCGAAACCGTGACGGGCAGCCGCACCAAGGTGAAGATCGTCAAGAACAAGCTGGCCCCGCCCTTCCGTGAAGCCGAGTTCGACATCATGTACGGCGAGGGCATCTCGACGGAGGCCGATCTGGTTGACCTCGGCGTTGAGCACAATCTCGTCGACAAGAGCGGATCCTGGTACAGCTACAACGGCGATCGCATCGGCCAGGGCCGCGAAAATGCCAGGCAGTTCCTGAGAGCCAATCCCGACATACGGGAAAAATTGGACAAGGAAGTCCGCCTGGCGCTCGGTCTCGCACTGCCGGAACCCGCCACCAACGGCGCGGCCGCGGCGACGGAAGCCAAAGTCACAACGGCCCGGTCAAGCGCCCGTTAACGCCGCCGCGCACTCAGGACGAGAAGCGATACCCCGTGCCGCGCACCGTGTGAATATGGCGCGGCGCCTGCGGGTTATCCTCCAGCTTCTGGCGCAGCCAGGCGATGTGCACATCGATGGTGCGGGAAGAAACACAGGCTTGATACTCCCACACACGCTCCAGCAATTCGTCGCGCGAAACGACTTTGTTCCGATGTTCCACCAGGTATTTCAGTAGCTGGAGTTCCTTCCCGGCCATCCCGACAGGATGGCCGGCCTTGCGAACCGAGCCCTTTTCGAAATCCGCCTCGACATCGCCGAACTGGAACTGTAGCACCTGTGAACAGTGCTCTTTCGTGACCCGGCGCAGAAGGGCTTCGACACGCGCCAGCAGTTCAGCCGGCTCAAAAGGCTTGGTCAGGTAGTCGTCGGCGCCCAGTTTCAACCCGGCCACCCGGTCGGAAACCTGGGTCTTGGCGGTGAGCATCAGCACCGCGGCATCCTGGCCGTGTTGCCGCAACTCGCGGCACACATCAAAGCCATTCTTGCCGGGCAGCATCACATCGAGGATGATCAAGTCGAACCGCCCCGCCAGCGCTTGCTGAAGCCCGCCAGCGCCGTCGGTGGCTGATTCGACTGTGTGTCCTTCAGCCGCAAGCAGGTCGGTCAGGGTCATGACCAGACCCGGCTCATCCTCGACTAAGAGAATCCGTGAGTTCATTCTGGTGCTCCGGCGCGTCCGGCGCGGGAAGACGGATGATGAAATGCGTTCCTTTCGCGGGCTCGCTTTCGACGCTGATGCTGCCGCCGTGCGCTTCGACGATCCCCTTGACCAGGCTCAGCCCCAGGCCGGTTCCTTGAATCTGGTCCCGCAAGGCGCGCTTGCCGCGGTAGAACGGGTCAAAGATGTTGCCCTGTTCGGCTTCAGGGATGCCGGGTCCTTTGTCGGAAACGCGGATCTCCACGCCGGCATGATCTTTCAAGGTGACCCGCCGCGCCGTAACGCCAATCCAATTGAGCCCATCGGCTCCGTACTTGGCGGCGTTCGTGATCAGGTTTTGCAGCGCATG
>JADZCI010000013.1 GCA_020851655.1 Bryobacterales bacterium | reverse complement strand
CAACCGAGCGGCGCAACACCGTGCTCGCGCTGATGCACCGGAACGAGTACATCACCGAGGACCAGATGCGCGCTGCTTCCGCCGCCCCGCTGGGCTTGAGTCCGCGGATCGGCGACGCCGAGGTTGCACCGTATTTTCTGGCGCTGGCGCGTGAAGAATTCCGCGCGCGTCTTGGCAAGCAGGCCTGGAAGAGCGGCATCTACCGCATCTACACGACGCTGGATCAAGGTTTGCAGCGCGCCGCCGTGGAAGCCGTCAATCAGGCCATGCCCGAAGTCGACAAGCGTCTGGAAAAGAAAGTGGGCAAACAGGCCCTGGCGGGACTTCCCCGCCCCCAGGTTGCGCTCGTGGCGCTCGATCCGGCGACCGGTGAAATCAAGGCCGCCCTGGGAGGACGCGATTACACCTCCAGCCAGTTGAACCGCCTGCTTGCCATGCGGCAGCCCGGCTCCACTTTCAAGCCTTTTGTCTACGCGGCCGCATTAGGCGGACCGAAAGGAACCGGAAGCCCGAAGTTCACCCTGGCCACGATCGTCGAGGATGAACCTACGATTTTCAAGTTTGGCGACGAGATTTACGAGCCTTCCAACTTCGGAGACAAGTACCTGGGCCCGGTGAATTTCCGTACCGCTCTGGCCAAGTCGCTCAACAATGCCACGGTGAGCGTTGCCGAACAGGCCGGCTACAAGCGTGTGGCTGAAATCGCCCGGAAATCGGGTATGAAGAGCGTACGCGCTACTCCTTCCCTGGCGCTGGGCGCCTATGAAGTCACCCCGGTGGAACTGGCCGGTTCATACACGGTCTTCGCCAATCTCGGCGACTATGTGGAACCGACATTTCTCGCCGAGGTCCGTGATGAGAACGGCAAACCGGTCCACAAGATGGCGCCCGTGAAAAGCCCGGTGCTGGACCCAAGGATTGCCTACCTGATGCTTCAACTGATGCAGGGTGTGGTCACCAGCGGGACGGCGGCGGGCGCGGGAATCAATTTTCCGGCCGCCGGCAAGACCGGGACTTCGCGCGACGGGTGGTTTGCGGGCTTCACCAACGGCTTGGTTTGCGTGGTGTGGGTCGGCTTTGACGACAACCGCGAACTGGTGCTCGAAGGGGCCCATTCCGCCCTGCTGGTCTGGGCTGAATTCATGAAGCGCGCCGTAAAGCTGGGCGATTATGCGCAGCCGTGGCCGGGTCCTCCCGCGGGACTGGCCAGCGCGGACATCAACCCGGTCTCCGGCAAGCTGGCCAGCCGGGAATGCGCCGAAACACGAACCGAGTGGTTTGTCGCCGGGACCGAACCGCAGGAAACCTGCCGCGCCGGAGACGACATCATCGAGGACGAGGAAATCGAGGAAACCGGCACGGTCACAACCGCCCATGGACAAGCTCCCGTTCATCGCTAGCCTCATCCTGATCGCCGCCGCACCTCTGGCCGCGCAGAAGCCGTCGCCGTTTCCGGCAAAGAACCGCAAGTACTCCAAGGCTGTCGCGGCAAGTTCAGCAGCGGCGTCTCAGCGGCCGGACGAGGCTTCTTCGGCCAACTTCCCCGGCACTCCAGCAAATCCTCCAGCCAAGGCACGCGCCGAGGCGCCGCCCGAGTCATTCTCCGTCATCGATGGCGGCGCCGAGGAAGGCATGGGCAGCTATTTTGGCGAAAACGCCAACGGAAAACGCGGCGCGTCCGGCGAGGTGATCGACGCTGACCAGATGATTGGCGCCCACGCGCGCCTCCCGATGGGCGCCTGGATCAAGGTCACCAACTTGTCGAACAACCGTTCCGTGGTTGTTCGTGTTGTCGACCGCATTTCACCCAAGCTGGCGGTGCTGGTCAGCAAGCGCGCCGCCGAAGAGATCGACTTGATTCGTCCCGGCACAGCGCGGGTCCGGGTCGAAGTCGTCACCAAGCGCTAACCGTCAGCCGGCTGCCGGAACGAAATAGATCTCGCGCACCTCGTCCATGTCAGCGCATTCCAGAATCCAAAACTCACCGATGTGTTGTTTGGTCTCAAGGTATGGCCCGCCGGTCCGGCGGCAATCATTGGTTGCCGCTGCCCTATTCGGTGTCGAAATTGAACTGGTAGATCGGGTCCAACTGCGTTCCGGGCTTGATCATCGCGATCTCCTTGAGATACCCGGTGCGAATGTCATAGACCCAGCCGTGCAAGTAGGGGTGGCCGTCTCTCCGCCATGCCTTCTGCACGATGGATGTCTCGGCCAGGTGCTGAACCTGCTCGGATACGTTCAGTTCCACCAGGCGCTCCAGTCGAATCTGCGGGTCGGCAATGGTCTCCAATTCCCGCGCGTTGATCCGGTAGACGTCCTTGATGTTTCGCAGCCACTTATTGATCAGTCCCAGATCCCTGTTCCCCAAGGCGTTCCGGACGCCACCGCAATTGTAATGTCCGCACACGATGACATGCTTGATTTTCAGCACTTCGACAGCGTATTGCAGCACGCTGAGCATGTTGAAGTCGGTGTGGACCACGAGGTTGGCGATATTGCGGTGGACAAACAACTCACCCGGCCCCGTCCCCGTGATATCTTCGGCCGGCACGCGGCTGTCCGAGCAGCCAATCCACATGAACTCCGGCTTCTGGACATCGGCCATCGAGCGGAAGTAGTCCTCACGAACACTCAGTTTGTCGAGAACCCACGCCTTATTGGCGAGCAGCAGTTTCTTGTAAGCGTCCATTCGGTCCTTTCCTGGAATCAACCGTCTTCGTCTCGACATGCTTCATCTGGACTCGGATGCCGCGGTAGGGCGCCGAGTGCTGGAAGTCATTCAGCACCTCGCCGATATCATGGTCGATGAAGAGAGCGCGCGACCCATCGATCATGACGCTGGAGTTGCCTGGCAACTCCCGCAGGCGGCGCTTCAACTCGGTCTTGTTGACGAAGGTCATGTCTCTGTTAAATCGCATCAAGAAGTCGTTGTCCTGCCGGACCACGGTCACAGCGGCGTGGTGGTTCATGCGAATCACAAAAAATACGCCGAGGAACATGCCGATCACAACACCGATCAACAGATCCGTGAAGATGATAGCCAGGACAGTGAGGAGAAACGGCAGAAACTGGTCCTTACCGCTCCGGTACATCGAACAAAAGACGTCCGGGCTTGCCAGCTTGAAGCCAATCAGAATCAGGATCGCCGCCAGGCAGGCGAGCGGTGTACGATTCAACAACCCGGGCGCGAGGAAGACCGCGGCCATGAGTAAGACCCCGTGAAAAAACGCCGACCGCCAGGTTTGCGCTCCCGCATAGACGTTCGCCGACGTTCGAACCACCACAGAGGTGATAGGCAGGCCCCCGATGAGGCCTGAGATGATGTTGCCGAT
>JADZCI010000012.1 GCA_020851655.1 Bryobacterales bacterium | reverse complement strand
GCGCTGGGGCTCATGCGCTGGCTGGTGACGACTTCGATCGAATGGCAGCCCGTGCCGCAGGTCTTTTCGGTGAGCGCCTTGGCGCCGCCGGGTGGCAGCGTGAGGGGAGCGAACGCTCCCACCGCCGGCCGTCCTTTGTTGGCCTCCGCGGCCGCGGCGGCGTCTTTCTCGACCGCTCGCGGCAACGGTTTCCTCCGGATGTTGGGAAGCGCATAGGCCACCAGCGTGTTGCTGAGCGCGCCGCCGAGAAACGCGCCTCCGCCGGCGGCCATCAGCGTGACATACTGCCGTCCGTCGCGCCCCATGTAGGTGACCGGGCTCGAATGGCCCGGCGCTTCGAGCCTGGCGTCCCACAGCACGCTCCCCGTGCGCGAATCGAAGGCCCGGAAACGCTGATCGTTGGTCGCGCCGATGAAGACCAGACCTCCGGCTGTGGCAATGCTGCCTCCCAGGTTGAGAGTCCCCGTGTTGTGTACGCCCAACTGTTCCAGGCTGTCGATGACGCCGAGCGGCTTGCGCCAGGCGATATCGCCGGAAGCGAGATCGACGGCGATCATTTCGCCAAACGGCGGGTTTTGGCAGGGGATGCGCGTCTCGCGGTCCCAGAACCGCGCGTACGTTCCGTAGGCCGACGTGCGAATGTACTCCTCGCCGCGCTTTTCCATGTGCCCCCACTGCGCCACGTGCATGACGTTCACAAACAGCAAGCCGAGCCCGGCGTCAACCGAAACGCCGCCCCAGTTGCCCCCGCCAAGGGTGCTGGGAAAGAACAGTGCGTTGCCTTCCAGCGGCAGCGGCGTATACGGCCCGCCGATCTTCATCTGATTGGTTTCAAACAGCTCCCGGCAAAAGCGGGCGTGCTCCGGCGAGAGGTTATACATCTCCTCGATCCGGAAGGTGTTCTTCCCCAACGGTGGCGGCTTGATGGGGAACGGTTGCGTCTTTGAAGTGATCTCACCCGGCACGATGGATTGCGGCACAGGCCTTTCCTCCATGCCGTAAACGGGCTCGCCGGTAACACGGTTGAAGACAAAGAGCAGCCCCATCTTGGTGATCTGGGCGACAGCCGGAATCGTCTTGCCGTTACGGCGTATGTCAAACAGCGCCGGCGGCGCCGCCAGGTCGTAATCCCAGATGTCATGGTGCACGAGCTGCCGATGCCACTTGAGGGCGCCCGTGCGGGCGTCGAGTGCGACGAGCGCATTGCCGTAGAGATTGTCGCCGGGGCGGTCCGCCCCCCAGAAGTCGGAAGTGGCTGAGCCCAGCGGGGCATAGACGATTCCTCGGGCCTCATCCACCGTGAAGAAGCCCCACACGTTGGCGCCGGACCGGCGCTTCCAGGCGCCTTCTGGCCAGGTTTCGGCGCCGGGTTCGCCGGGGCGGGGCACGGTATGGAACGTCCACAGCAGGCGCCCCGACCGGGCGTCCCACCCGCGAATGTCGCCATAAGCGCCCGCCGAAGGGCGTCCCTCGCCGTTACTACAACCCGTGATCACAATGTTGCCAAAGACCGCCGGCGGCGAGTCCAGAGTATAGCGTGCGTCCGGCAGACCCTCGGCCACGCCCCCTCTAAGGTCTACGTGGCCTTCGGCGCCGAAGCCCGGCGCCGGCTTGCCCGTGGTCACATCCAGGGCGAGCAGCGCCGGGCCGTTGCCCAGGAACAAGCGCGGATGCAGTCCCCGTCCGCCCGGCCAGTAGGCCAGCCCACGGAGGGCGGCGGGCGACGCGCCGTGATGCCACAGCAACTGGCCGGTTTCCGGAACCAGCGCGTACACGCCATCCGGAGCGGTGACGTACATGACCCCATTCACCACCAGCGGAACCGCTTCCGATCCCGGCTTGCCCGTCCGGAAGGTCCAGGCGAGTGTAAGCCCATTCACGTTGCCGGTGTGGATCTGGCGCAGCGCCGAATACCGCATGGCGCCGGGGTCATTGCCGTAAGACCTCCATTCGGTGGGAGATGCGGCCCCAGCCAACAGCAACACGGCAAAGAGAGTCACTTCACCACTGTAACGATGCCCGGACCCGCGCGCGAAGTTGATAGAAAATTTTGTTGGCCTCGAAAAGTTTTTTGTGTTTCTGCTCCGTGGCGGACGCGTTGTACCATTGGTCATTCCCTGGTGAGGTGAGGAGCGGCGGGGGCCGTGCTGGCGCCCGGGGGGCAGGCTATGGCAAGCGAAGCAAAACGGGGTCCCGGCGGGGCGCTTCATGCGATCCAGTCCGAGTACTTGGCTTGCGGCAACGCATACCCGGCGCTCCAAGGGCGCACCAACATCGTCGATGAGGCCGTAATCGCGGCCTATGTCTCGACCCTGGGACGCGCCGCCGATGGCGGCGTGGCCATCATGCCCGTGGGAGGCTACGGGCGCAAAGAACTGTTTCCGCACTCCGACATTGACATCCTGGTGCTCGTCAGGAAACCGCCGGAACCCGGGCCCGAAAAGGATGCGCTGTCGGATTTTCTGCGCCTGCTCTGGGATGGCGGATACCGGGTCAGCCAGTCGGTTCGTCCCATTGAAGAATGCTGCGCCATCACCGAAGGCAACATTGAGCTGACCGTAAGCTTGCTGGACCACCGGCTTCTCGTGGGAGATCCCGTTTTGTACGGCCAGTTGCGTGAGCGGTTCTCCCGGTTCCTCCACACTGAAAAACGCGAGATCGTGAAATGGCTTTGCCGCATGGCCCGCTCCCGCCATGCCAAGTTTCACAACACGATCTACCGCCTGGAGCCGGACCTGAAGGAGCACCCAGGCGGACTGCGCGACTTGCAGACCATCCGCTGGCTCGCGCCGTTCCGGAACGCCGAGCCGGAGACGGGCGTCGACCAGCGGGCCAAAGAGTTCCTCTACTCGGTGCGCTGCTTTCTGCACTACCGGGCCGGACGCGACAGTAACCTGCTGAACTTCGAAGCCCAGGACGACCTGGCGCAGGCGCCGTTCTCGAAGACCAAGGATCCGGCCAAATGGATGGAGGACTATTTCCGGCATGCGAGCGCGCTGTGGCGCGCCGCCAACGCCGAAATGGAACTCAGCGAATCCCTGGAACGGTCGCTCCTGGCCAACTTCCGGGACTGGCGTTCGCGGCTTTCGAACGCCGAGTTCACAGTGTCGCGCGACCGGATCCTGTTACGCAATCCGGGCGACCTCGTAGCCGGCCCGGACATCGTCCTGCGGTTGTTTCTGTTCCGCGCCCGGCACGGTGTGCCGCTGGCCGTCGAAACCGAACAGCGGCTCAAGGATCACTTGGGCCGGATTGGCCCGGACCTCGGACACCCCCGGCCCTTGATCGCCTTCTGGAAAGATCTCGCTTCCCTTCCTTACTTCGCCGATGCGCTGCGCGAGATGCACGAGACCGGCGTGCTGTCCGCGTTAATCCCCGAATGGAGCCGCATCGAACACCGCGTCACGCGCGATTTCTATCACCAGTACACGGTGGATGAACATACGCTTGTGTCACTGGACGTCCTGGCCAGCCTGCCCCTTCAAAAGGAACCTGGCAAGCGCCGGTTCGCCGAGCTATACGCCGAATCGCAGGGTCTGCACTGGTTGTTATCGCTGGCGTTGCTGCTGCACGATGTGGGCAAAGGCAGCGGCAAGGATCACAGCATCGCCTCGGCGGAACTGGCCGGCGAGGTTCTTGCCAGGATGGGCGCCGGCGAAGGCGACCGCGACCTGGTGCTGTTCCTTATCGAGCACCACCTGGCGCTCTCGTCGCTCATGCAGACGCGGGATCTGAACGACCCGGCCACCGCGCGCCTGGCCGCCGGCAAGCTGAAGACCATCGAACGCCTGAAGCTCTTGACGCTGATGACCTACGCCGACATCAGCGCCGTGAATCCGGCGGCCATGAGCCCTTGGCGCACGGAACAGTTATGGCGGCTTTACCGCGTTGTGTCGCGCGACTTGACCGGCGGACTCACCAGCGACGTCGTGGAAAGCGCCCCGGAAGAGGCCTACGGCAAAGTCAGCACGCCAATGCGCGAGTTCCTGCAAGGCCTTCCGAGCCGCTACGTCTGGACCCATACCGCCGGCCAGGCCGAGGCCCACTGCGCCTTGTACGGAAGAGCTAAACAGGCCGGCTATGCCCTGGAGATCGTCCGCCGCGAAGGCGTCTACCGGCTGACCGTCGCCGCTCCGGACCGCCCCTTTCTGTTCGCGTCCATTGCCGGAGGGTTGGCCAGCTTTGGATTGAACATCCTGAAGGCCGAAGCCTACTCCAACCGCCAGGGCTATATCATCGACGGCTTTGCGTTCTCCGATCCCGGCAGGTCGCTCGAACTGAATCCTCCGGAGATGGAGAGGTTGAAGATGATCCTGGGCCGGGTCGTGACCGGCGAAGCGCGTCCGGAGGACCTCTTGAAGTACCGGCCGAAGCGTTCCGCCCCGTCGAAACTCGGGGCCATCAGGCCGTCGGTATCCTGCGACCTCGAGATGTCCGCGGTGGCCAGTGTGTACGAGGTCGTCGCGCAGGACCGCCCCGGGTTGCTGTTTGACCTGGCTTCAGCCATCTCGCGCGCCGGGTGCAACATCGAAGTGGTCCTGGTGGACACCGAAGCGCACAAGGCGATCGACGTTTTTCACGTCTCCAAGGACGGAGCAAGGCTCTCGCCCGGGGACCTGGAATCGCTGAGCGCCGCGCTGCTCGAAGCTTGTTCCGCTTGAGAGACGTTCCCTGTTCCGCCGCCGCTCCTGTCGTGTCCTACTGAGTCAGGAAGGACACCAATTGGATGGCAGAGTCCCGACGCAGTTGGCTCGAACGGGCCATTTACGCCATGGGCGGGATACTTGGGGCGGCGCTGGCCGTGCCGGCGGCAGCCTACTTGTTTGTGCCCCCGCGATCAAAGAAGAGTTCCGGCTGGATTGAGGTTGCCGAAGTCGAAAGGCTGCCGCTGAAGTCCGCCGAAGAAGTGGTGTTCCGGCACACCCGCGCGGACGGTTGGAAGGTCACCACCGAGAAAGCCACCGCATGGCTGGTCAAGACCGGTGACAACGAAGTCACGGCGTTCGCTCCGCAATGCACGCACCTCGGGTGCGTTTACAGCTTTGACAACGCGAAATCGCAGTTCGTCTGTCCGTGCCACACCTCGGCTTTCTCTCTGGACGGGCAAGTCCTGGCGGGTCCGGCGCCACGCCCGCTGGACCAGTTCGTGGTGAAGGTCGAAAACGGCAAAGTGCTGCTGGGTGGCACAGACAAGCCTGTCAAGGCGTAGGTCAAACTCATGAAACCTGTCATACAGTGGCTGGAGCAGCGCACGGGCTTGCCGTCGGCGGTCCAGCGC
>JADZCI010000011.1 GCA_020851655.1 Bryobacterales bacterium | reverse complement strand
TACGTGGCCCGGCGGCTGTGCTTTTCCCACTCCGGCGTATGTTACACTCACACTCCTGAAACGGACAAAGCCTGTTGCTGGAACGCCTTGAAAGTCTATGGCGGCGCTGGGTGGAGATTCGCCCCGGGGAATATCAGAGAACCCTCTACCTGTTTCTCTATCTCCTGCTGGTACTGCTCGCTTATTACATCCTGAAACCCGTTTCGAGAGCGCTTTTTCTTAACAAGTTCGATGCCAACCATTTGCCCTGGTTGTACCTGGCCACGGCGGCGGCGGGAGGCATACTGGCCTTCTTCTACGGCAAGCTGGCGGTGCGCACGTCATTGGCCCGCGCCGTCGCGGTCTCAACGATATTCGTGCTGGTGAGCCTGGTCTCGATCTGGCTGTTGCTCGCTCCGGACCGCCCCTGGATGTACTATCTGTTCAACGTCTGGGTCAGCCTGTTCAGCCTGATCCTTGTGTCGCAGGGCTGGCTGATTGCGAGCCAGGTGTTTCATGCGCGCGAAGCCAAGCGGGTGTATGGCATTCTGGCCACCGGCTCGGTGCTCGGCGCCGCCATCGGAGGGAGCCTGACAGCCGCGTTGGTCAAGACCACGGGCACCAACAACCTGGTGCTCGTCAGCGGCATCTTCGTCATCCTGGCTTATACCTGTTTTCACTTGCTGAACCGGCTTCCTGAAGTGGACCTCCGGAATGCCCGGGGCGCCCAGCCGGAAGAGGCGGGCTTCGAGGTTTCCGACGTCTGGGCGGCGACAGTCCGATACAGCCACCTAAGGGTCATCATCGGCATCATCTGCGTCACTTACCTGGTGGACACGCTGGTTGATTTTCAGTTCAACACCATGGCGCGCGCCGCGCTCCGGGGAGACGCGCTCACCGCCTTTCTGGGCGGATTCTACGGGCTGACTCTGAACTTGGTCACCTTTGTCCTGCAGGTGTTTCTGACGACGGCCGTCGTCAAGCGTTTTGGCGTTGGAGGGACGCTGCTGGTTCTGCCGGTGGGTATCGGCATCGGCTCCTTGTTCATGCTGTCGGCTCCGGGCGTGCTGGCGGCGAGCATCCTCCGGCTGGTGGAGGCTTCCACGCGCTACTCGTTCAACCGGACCGGCATGGAGTTGCTGTACCTCCCGCTGCCGGGCGGTTTGAAAGAGCGCACCAAGGCGTTTGTCGACGTGTTTGTGGACCGGCTGGCGCGCGGCCTTGGCGCCCTTGTGCTGCTGCTGCTCGGTTCCTGGTCATCGGACATTCGGCACGTGGCGCTGGTGGTTGTATTCTTTTGTATTTTGTGGATCGCGCTGGCGGGTCATGCGCGCCGCGAGTATGTCGCTTCGGTGAAAGGCAGGCTGGCGGCCAGACGCCTCGACCTGGAGAGCGTCCGAACTCCGGTGGAAGATCCGGGCGTGATCCGGCTGCTGGAGGAAACGGCGCAAAGCGACAGCCCGCGGCAGGTTCGATACGCGCTGGCCGAACTCGAACAGGCCCCCGGCTACCGGTTGGGACCGCTGTTGAGCCGTCTTGCGGAAAGCCGGAATCCCGATATTCTGGCGCAGGTTTTTCAAACTGGCGCCCGGCTGCGAATCCCGGGTCTGGAGCAATCTGCCGGGCAGGTTCTTACCCGGAACGAACCGGCATCGGCCGGAGCGGCGGCGGCCTACCTGGCCTTGGAGAGCCCGAACCCGGCTGAAATTCTCAACCGCGCGTGGCGCGCCGGCGACCCGGTGATGGCGGGCGCCGCCATCGAGGCTCTCGAAGCGTCCACGGCGGAGTTTCATCCTCCCGATCCGATGAGCTTTGTGTTGACGGCGGCGCAAAGTACAAACGCCCGGCAACGTCAAGTCGCGGCGCTGGCGGCAAGGTTCAGTACGCCGGCGGTGACCGGAATTCTCGCCGGCCTGATCCGGGACCCGGACCCAGAGGTGCAAAAAGCGGCGATCCGCTCCGCCGCGGTGGTGCGTTGGGGCGGGTTGGTGGAGGCGCTCCTGGCTTGCCTGGGCCACCGGGGCATCCGGCGCGAGGCGCGGCTGGCTCTGGCGGCGTACGGCGATCTGGTTCTGCCCCGGCTTATTGAGATCGGGACCGGAAGCGGCCCCACCACCATTCCGCGGAACCAGGCGCTCCGGGTTCTCAGTTTGAGCGGAACGCAATCGGCCGCCGACGCCCTCCTGCAACTGCTCGATTCGCGCGATATCAACCTGCGCTGGCTGGCGCTGCGGCACTTGGAGCGGATGCGCAAGCAGCATCCGAATCTCAACTATGCCTCGTCCCACTGGAGCGGCCCAGTCCACTCGGAACTACGCTGGTACCACGACCTGGCGGCGGCGACCCACGTGCTGGAAGGCATTTCGGCTCCGGGTCCGGCCCTCCTGCTGCTCCGCCGCACGCTGGAAAGCCGCGCGAAACTCACCATCGACCTGCTCTTCCGAATGCTGGGGCTCAAGTATCCACCCAAGGATATGGATGCCGCCCTCCGCGCCGTGCGCAGCGGCGGCGCCGAGGAAGTGTCAAACGCCTTGGAGTTTCTAGACAACATCCTGGAACATGACTTGAAGGGCTCGCTGTTGCCGGTGCTGGACGATCTTTCCGGCGGAGAGGCGGTGCAGGCTCATTTCAGACTTAACGGCGAGGATCTGCCGGCGGTGCTTCGCAAGCTCCTGCAATCCGGAGATCGCTGGCTGACGGCATGCTCCATCATGGTAGCGGGGGATTTGAAGTGCCGGGAGTTGGCGGGTGAAATCTCCAGCGCGGGCAGCCGGCTCGGCGAGGAAGTGCGCGTCGTGGCGGGGCAGGCGCTGGAGGCGATGGATTAGAAGATGCGGGATCTGAACGTCGTCGAGAAAGTGATCGCGCTTGAATCGGTCGAACTGCTTAAGAACCTGACTCCCGACCAACTCGCCCTCATCGCCTACGTTGCGCGGCAGAAGAGCTATGGTCCGGGACACGTGATCCTGTCGCCGGAGAACGTCCCCGACGGCTTGGCGGTGATTCTCGACGGCTCGGTCGAGCTACTCAAGGACGGCGAAGTGCTCGACACGGCGCACCAGCACGACGTGCTGGGATCGTGGGCGTTGTTTGACGACTCCCCGCTGGCGGTGACCGCCCGGGCGGTGGAGGAAACGGTGCTGTTGGAAATTCGCCGCGACGACTTTTTTGACATGCTGTCGGACCATACCGATATCGCTTCGTCTCTCTTCTCGACGCTGGTCAAGCGGTTTCGCGCGCTGCTGGGGAGCACCGCCGGAGCTTAACTTAGAACTATGGAACCGGCTCAGCGAATCGCCGAACTGGAAACCGCGCTCGCCACCGCTGAGCGGCAACTGATAGAGTCCTATCCGATGGCTTCTCTGGGGCGGCTGCTGGCGGGAATCGTGCATGAGATCAACACCCCGATCGGCTCCATCGTCTCGAACAACGAAGTTTCGGCGCGTTCGCTGGAGATGGTTCGAGCCAAGCTGCGGGAGAGCGCGGAGACGGGCACGCCGCCGCCTCCGAAAGTGCTGGACGTCCTCGATACGCTGGTGAGCCTCTCGGCGGTGGACCGGATGGCGTGCGACCGCATCTTGAGCGTGATTCGCGGTCTCAAGACACATTCCCGGCTGGGTGAGAGCGACGTGCGGGCCGCGTCGCTGCCGGAGCTGATCGTGGGCGCCTTGAAGCTGGCTTGCAGCGAATACAAGCGGAGAGTCAAGGTGGAAACCGATTTCGCCGCTCTCCCCGACGTGGAGTGCTACCCGAGCCAGTTGAGCCAGGTGCTGCTGAACCTCATCGTGAATGCGGCGCAGGCCATTGAAGGCGAGGGCGTCATCAGGCTATCGACCCGGCAAGCGGGCGGGATGGCGGAAATCGAGATCGCCGATACCGGCCGCGGCATGACGCCGGAACAGCAGGCCAAAGTTTTTCAGCAGGGGTTCACCACCAAACCCCCGGGCCTCGGAACCGGTTTGGGCTTGTCGATTTCTCATGACATCGTCGTGAACCAGCACAAGGGGTCGATTGAATTTGAAAGTGAGCCGGGCAAAGGGACGGTCTTCCGCATTCGTGTCCCGTTCACACAACCAAAGCCATGAGCCAACAGCCGGTAATTGTTCTCGTTGACGACGAGGAAATGGTGATCACCAGTATCCGCGCCTACCTGGCGCTGGAGACCGAGTACACGGTTCACGGGTTCACCGCGCCGCTGGAGGCGGTAAAGTTTTTGCGGGGCCACGAGGTCGATGTGGTCATCAGCGATTTCCTCATGCCCAGGATGAACGGGTTGGAGTTGCTTGCCGCGGCCAAGGACCGTCAGCCCGAGGCGGCGCGCGTTCTGCTTACCGGGCACGCCGACAAGCAAAGCGCAATCCAGGCCATCAACCAGGTCGGGTTGTTTCAGTTTTTGGAAAAGCCTTGGGACAACGCGCAACTCCTGCTGGTGATCAACAGCGCGCTGGAAAGGACGCGCCTGGTTCGCGACCTGGCGCGCAAGATCGCTGAACTGGACGCGGCGCACAGCACGATCAAAGAAGCGCAGCGCCGCTTGATCCGGGCGTTCCTCTGAGAAATGAAAACCCTATACGTACTCCTCTGCGCGGTTGCCTGCGCACAGCAACCCGCGGGAAGCGAATGGCCTCACCACGGAGGTTCGGCGGCGGGCACGCGCTACTCCCCGCTCAAGCAGATCAACCGCGGCAACGTGACCCGCCTACGGGTGGCGTGGTCGTACAAGACCGGTGACGTCAGCGACGGGACGGTGGGCTTGCGAAGCGCCTTTGAGACGACCCCGCTCATGGTTGGCGGGGTGCTGTATTTGACGACGCCCTTCTGCCGGCTCATTGCGCTCGACGCCGAGACCGGTAAGGAGCGGTGGTCGTTTGATCCGAAGCTGGATCGCGAAAAGCCGTTCAACCTGTTCGTCAATCGCGGCGCGGCGTACTGGTCGGACGGCCGGAAGCAACGCTTGCTGTACGGCACGCTGGACGGCCGCCTGGTCTCGGTGGACGCGCGTACGGGCAAACCCGATCCCGCGTTTGGCCAGGACGGTTACGTCGATCTGACCCGGGGCTACCTCGAGGAGTTTCCGCAATCGCGCATGGGGCTGACGTCGCCGCCCGCGGTTTACAAGAACCTGGTGATTGCCGGATCGCTGGTTTCCGACGGAGACCCGCGAGGCCCGGCGGGCGATCTGCGGGCGTTCGACGTGCGCACCGGGAAAGAAGTCTGGCGCTTTCACACTGTCCCCCGTCCGGGCGAGTTCGGACACGACACCTGGGCGGCGGACTCCTGGAAAGGCCGTGGTGGAACCAACGCCTGGTCGCTGCTCTCGGTCGATTCGGAGCGCGGCATGGTGTTCGTTCCGCTCACCTCGCCCTCCTACGACTACTATGGCGGCGACCGGAAAGGGCAGAACCTCTTCGGCGACTCCATTGTGGCCTTGGATGCGCTGACCGGCAAACGGATCTGGCACTTTCAGACCGTGCACCACAATCTTTGGGACTACGACCTGCCCGCGCAACCTGTGCTGATCGAGTCGCACGGTGTGCCGGCGGTGGCGCAAATCGCCAAGACCGGGTTTGTGTTCCTCTTGAACCGGCTGACCGGGCGCCCGCTGTTCCCGGTGGAAGAACGCTCCGTTCCGGCCAGCACCGTGCCGGGCGAAGAGGCTTGGCCAACGCAGCCGTTCCCTACCCGGCCCCCACCCTTCGCGCGGCAGAGTTTCAAGGCGGAAGAGTTGACCACCGTGACGGAGGAATCCCGCCGGGAGTGCCGGCAATTGATCGAGGGAGCGGTCTTCGGCACGCTGTTCACGCCGCTATCGGAGTCCCCCACCGTTCTGTTTCCGGGCACCAACGGAGGCGCTAACTGGCCGGGGCCTTCGTTCGACCCCGAGACGCACACGCTGTTTGTCAATTCGCACGACAACGGAATGCTTCTGCGCATGGTGAAGAGGCCGGAAGGGTCGGTGGTTCCGTACCGCGCCAGAGCGCTGAGCGGCTCGGACCGCTTCTGGGACTCGAACATGTATCCGTGCCAGCAGCCACCCTGGGGCCACCTGACCGCGATCGATCTGGAGCGCGGCGAATTCCGCTGGCGCAGCACGCTGGGCGTGTTCGACGATCTCGCCGCCAAGGGTATCCCGCCCACGGGTACGTCGAACCTGGGTGGCTCAGTTGTCACCGCCGGCGGATTGGTGTTCATCGGGGCAACCAATGATTCCCGGTTCCGCGCCTTCGACAAGGAAAGCGGGAAAGAGCTTTGGGTCACCCGGCTTACGGCGAGCGCCCATGCGGCCCCGATGACATATCTTGGTCAGAAGAGCGGCAAGCAGTTTGTCGTTATCGCCGCGGGAGGCGGAAACAAATACAACCGCACGTTCTCAGACGAATTGGTGGCTTTTGCGTTGCCTTGACGCTGGTGTATGGCGGCGGCAAGGCCGCCTTCAGCCACAAGCGCCACGCGCCGCTCAAGCTGTCCTGCGCATATTGCCACGCGCAGGCGAAAACGGGTGAACGAGCCGGGTTGCCCGGCGAAGCCGTCTGCCGGTCCTGCCACCCGAACGAGGCGCTGGCCCGGTTTCCCACGACGCGCGTCTACCAGGTTCGCGACATGGTTTTCTTCAGCCACGAGAAGCACTCGCGTGTCGAGTGCGCCGAATGTCATGGTGCGATGTACGAGCAGGATGTGGTGACGAAACCGTTCCGCGCCACCAGCATGAAGGCCTGCGTCGAGTGCCACAAGGAGAGGCGCGCGACGCTTGCGTGTTCGGCGTGCCACGAACTCGGCCAGTAGCGCGTGCGATACATTATCAACACAATGCGATTTCTGGTATTTCTGCTCTCTGTTGGTTTGTTTGCCCAGGGGCCGTTTGCGCTCAAGAACGGCGACCGCGTCGTTTTTTACGGGGACAGCATTACGGACCAGAGGCTCTATACGACGTTTGCCGAGACGTTTGTCGTCACCCGTTTTCCCGACCTGAACGTCACATTCATTCACTCCGGCTGGGGCGGCGACCGCGTCAGCGGTGGCGGAGGCGGCAACATCAAGACGCGCCTCGACCGCGATGTCATCGCCTACAAGCCGACGGTCGTCACCATCATGCTGGGGATGAACGACGGGCGATATCGCGCCTTTGACCAGGAGATCTACGACGTTTACACCAGCGGCTACGCGTCGATGGTCGCGATGCTCAAGCAGGCCCTGCCGGGAGTCAGAATCGTCGCCATCCGGCCGTCGCCTTTTGACGAAGTCACCCGCCCGCCGCGGAGTACAGGCGCCTACAATCCGGTGCTGATTCGTTTTGGGGATTACCTGCAGGATCTCGCCGCCAAAGAGGGTCTCGGCATCGCCGACCTGAACACTGACCTGGTCAAAGTTCTGGAGAAGGCCAACGCAACCGACCCCACTTTGGCGCAGCAGATCCTCCCCGACCGGGTTCATCCTGGCGCCAGCGGCCACCTGATTATGGCGGGTTCGCTGCTCAAAGCCTGGAACGCCCCGGCGCTGGTTTCCGCGGTTGAGATCGACGCCGCCGCCGGACGTGTGGTGTCGGCCAGGAACACGAATGTCTCCGGGCTGTCGGATCAACTGGCCTGGACTCAGATGGATTCGGCGCTGCCCATGCCCGTAGACCTCAACGACCCGGTCACCGGGCTCGCGGTGAAATCTTCCGATTTCGCGCAGGCGCTAAATCAGCAGCCGCTGAAAGTGACGGGCCTGGCCGGGGGCCACTATGCGGTACGGATTGAAGGCAGGCAAGCCGGGGTGTTCACCGCCGATCAGTTAGCCTCGGGCGTGAACCTGGCCATGCTGGACACGCCGATGCGGAATCAGGCGTTCGATGTCCACGCGCTCACGCTGCAACACGGCAACGTTCACAACGCCCGCTGGCGAACGCTGCAAGTCCCGCTGGACAAGTACCAGCCCACAAAGCTGGCGCCGGCCATGGCGTCGTTGGACGCTCTGGACGACGAGTTGATCGCCAAGCAGCACGCCGCGGCCAAGCCCATCGCCCGGCGTTACGAGCTGGTCTCCGTGCCGGCGGAAATGTCCGCGATTCCCTCCGGCTTCACGCCCATTTATAACGCGAAAGACTTGACCGGCTGGCACATCAGCCAGGTCAACCATCACGGCAACACGGCCGCCTGGAAGTCCGAGGACGGCGTCATCACCGGCACTCAGGACAAGCCCGGCAATGGAGGCATTCTCCTGACGGATAAGCGGTATAAGAACTTCGAGTTCTACATCGAAGTGAATCCCGATTGGGGATGCGACTCCGGCATCTTCCTGCGTTCGACTGAAAAGGGCGAAGCCTACCAGGTGCTGCTCGACTCACGCGACGGAGGCGAGATCGGTGGGGTCTACGGCGAGCGGCTGAAGGGTGTCAAGACTTATGTTCCGCCACACTGGCGCGACCACTGGAAGCAAGGCCAATGGAATTCGATTCGAGGGCGCATCGAAGGAACAACGCCGCGCATACAGGTTTGGATGAACGGCGCCAAGATCACCGACTGGACCGACACGGTGAATCACGCCGCTGATGGCGCTGAAGACGGCATGTTCGCCGTTCAAGTACACGGTGGAACACAGATCTGGAAGCAGGGAGGGTATCAGCGGTTTCGCAATATCGCCATTCGCGAACTGCCGTAGGCCCAATACCTTCATCTGTGCTAACATTTAGGAGTCCTGCCCTCTATCAACAGAGCATCCGGCCTCCGCTTACGTCCCTTCCCTAATTGGATCGAACCAGCGCAGTCTGAATCGGGACAAATCCAACCAAAGGACAATGAAATGAACATTTTTGTGGGAAACCTCAGTTTCCAGACCTCCCAGGACGAACTCAACACGCTGTTCGGGCGCTACGGCGCGGTGGACCGGGTCAGTATTGTAACGGATCGTGATTCGGGACAGTCGAGAGGATTCGGGTTCGTGGAGATGAGCGACAACGCAGCCGCTCAAAAGGCGATTTCCGAGCTCAACGGCGCCGAACTCAACGGCCGTGCGATGAACGTCAACGAAGCGCGGCCCAAGCCGGCCGGCGGCGGTGGCGGCGGGTACGGCAATCGCGGCGGTGGTGGTGGCGGCCGGGGCCGCGGCGGCCGCGGCGGGTCCCGCTGGTAAGTTCGCCCGCAAGGCCAACCAACTCAACCTTTTTCAACGGCCCCAACCCGGATTTCCAAGCCGGGTGGGGCTGTTCGGTTTTTTGATGCGCGCCCGGACTTAGCTAGAAGTTCAGCCGGAGACCCAACTGCATCACCCTGGGCCGGTCCGCGCCCTGCAGCGTGGCGAACGAGGGACTCACTACGTTCATGTCGGGCGGGAAGAACTTCACGTTGTTCAGGGCGTTGAACGCCTCCGCGCGGAACTGCAAATAGATCCGTTCGGTAAAGTGGAAGTTCTTGAACAGGGAGATGTCGAAATTCCACCACGACGGCGCCGTGATAATGTCGCGGCCCGACGTACCGAACTTCAACGGCAACGTGGCCGAGAACGCCGCGGGGTTGAACCAGTAACGAGCTTTGTTTGCGCCTCCGAAATCTTCGCCCGGATCGATTCCATTAAACGACGAATCGGGATTGATTCCGGTGGCGTTGGCCCGCTGAGTCACGAAAGCGATGGTGGTTCCGTTCGGGGAGGACACGCTGCGGTGCACTCCGGTCTGGAACGAAGCAATCGTGTTCACCTGCCAGCCGCCGGCAATCAGGTCAACGGCCTTATTCACGTCGCTGAGCATCTGCTTGCCGCGGCCGAATGGCAGTTCATACAGAACGCTCGTCACCCAGCGCTGCCGGATGTCGAAGTCCGACAGGCCCTTGTCGAGCTGGAAATTGGCCGGGTTCAGGTTGGGGGAGCCAAATGAACCCGCCGAGTCCGTGTCGATGGACTTGGCGAACGTGTAGGCCATGAGAAGCTGCACGCCGCTGGCGAAGCGCCGGTCCAACTTGAGGTTGAGCGCGTGGAACTGAGACTTGCCAGCCTGGGACGAATACAGCATCCCGATCAACTGCGGATAACGGGTGGCAACCCCCGGCGTCACATCGTAGAGCACGCCGGGAGTGGCGTTCGCATACGCGTTGTAGCGTTTGGAAAGCCGCCGGCCCTGAGAGCCGACGTAGGCGGCTTCGGCCATCCAGTTCCGCCAGAATGATTTCTGCAGCGAGAACGTCCACATGTAGACTCGCGGCTTGCGGCCGTCGATTTCCTGCACAAACAGGTTGGTTCCGGCGGGCGTGATGTAGTTGTTGTCGACCGGCGGGACCACGACGACCGGCAGCGTATTGCGGCCGAACTCGAACTCGGGCATGCCCCGGCCGGTCGAGTTCCGGTTCTGCTGCGTGTAGACCGGCGGACCGTTGGTGATGAACTGCGTCTCGTTCATCTGTGTCTGGTCGAAGTAGATCCCGGCGCCCGCCCGGATCGCCACCGTGGGCGCCCAGGAGGGGTTGTACGCCAAGCCCAGCCGGGGTGCGAAATTCTTGTGGTCCGGCGCGATGATCGAGGGACGAATCTGCCCCAGCCTGGAGAAAAGCTGCTTACCGGTGTTGAAGTCAAAACCGTAGACGTGGTCGCGTTCCTGCTCGACGGGCGTGGGCGGTCCCATGTACTCCCACCGCAACCCGTAGTTGAGCGTCAGTTGCCGGTTGACCTTCCAGTCGTCCTGCAGGTACAGGTTGTGCGTCCAGAACGTGAAGTGCGTAAGCGAGGTTCCCACGGCGCCATTCATGTTGGTTGGATAGCCCAGCAGGAAGTCCGCCACGCCGCTTCCGGTGCCGGCCTGCGGGTTGCCGGCCGCGTTCAACGAAGCCGTGTAGCTGGCATTGAACGTGAAGCTGCCACGCGGGCTATTGTCGCTGTCCAGCAGGAACCGCGTCTGGCGCAGGTCGTAGCCGGCCTTGATGGTGTGGCCGCCCCGCACCCACGTCAGGTTGTCCGTGAGCTGGTAGTTGTGCAGCACGTTGCCTTGAGTCAACCCGTTGCTTCCGATGCCGCTAAAGCCCTGCCATCCGACGTTGGGCACGCCCCAGTTCAGTTGCGCCGTTGATACGCCGGTGATGCCGATCTCCTGGGCGAGGTTCTTGTCCACCACCACCTGGCGGCCGAACAGAGTCATGTAGGCGTACGAGGCCCGAACCACGTTCACCACCGTGGGCGTAAACGTAGAGCTGAGCTGCGCGACCGCCGACACGCCCTTGGTATCGACCAGCGCCCCGCCCAGCGGCACCAGCGACGCTGGTGACAGCGGCGCTTTCTGCCAGCTATATCGCCCGAACATCGAGTGCTTGTTGCTGATCGTCCAGTCGCCGCGCAGGTTGTATTGGTCGTCATCGAGCTTCTGCACCGGCGTTCCGATCAGGTTGGCTCCGTTGACCGTCGGGTTGTTGGTGACGGGGATATACGGGAAGAAGTTTTTCGAAATCGCGTTGATCCGGTTGGAAGGAATTCGATTGCCGGCAAACGGCCTTCTTGTGTTGGTGACAGCGTCGTAGGTGAGCGGATCGTTGATCACGGCCGGCAGAGCGCTGAAGTCGCCGCTGAGCAAGGTCTGCGTCGGGTAGATGCCGCGCTGAATCACGCCGAGCCGCTGCCGGAAGCTCTCGAAGTTTCCGTAGAAGAAGATCTTGTCCTTCTTGATGGGACCCCCGCCGGCGGCGCCGTATTGATTCCGCTTGAATGGCTCGACGCTGGGCGAAAAGAAGTTGCGGGCATCCATCGCGTCGTTGCGCAGAAACCAGAAAAGGGCGCCGTGAAACTCATTCGATCCGCCGCGGCTGGCGACGTTGATGATGGCGGGTGAGTTGCCGAATTCGGCCTGGAAGAAGTTGCGCTGGATATTGAATTCCTGGACGGCGTCGAGCGACGGCGTGATCGAGCTGTCGCCAATACGCGGGTTGCGCATTTCCACGCCGTCATACAGGTAACTGGTGGAGCTTTCGCGCTGTCCGCCCACCAGCAGGCTGCGGTCGGAGCGCTGGGTCGTTCCGGCGATAAAACTGGCCGGTCCGGTGCCGCTGGGAAGTTGCGGTATGACTCCAGGCGACAGCGAGCCGAGGGTGAGATAATTCCGCCCGTTCAACGGAAGATCGTTGATCGCCCGGCGGGTGATGACCTGGCCCAGGGAGGCGGTCTCCTGCTCGAGCAAGGGCACGCCGCTCGCTTCCACCGTAATCTGCTCGCTGACCTGCCCGAGTTTCAAGCTCACGTTCACGGTTGCGCGCTCGGCGATGTTGAGATTGAGGCTCTCCACCACCGCGGTTTGAAATCCGGTTCCGGTGACGGTGATCCGGTAATTGCCGGGGGCGAGTTGCGGAAACACGAATTCGCCGGAACTGCTGGTCGTGGTTTCTCTCTGCTGGCCGGTGCCGATCAGGACGGCGACGACCTTTGCGTTTGGCACGGAAGCGGCGCTCTCGTCCGTCACGGTGCCGGCAATCGTCGACGTAGTGACCTGCGCCTTGAGCGGCAGGCACGGAATCGAAATCGAGCCGAACACGAGGAGCGAGAACGCAGCACGGAACAGGCTTGTCAATCGCAACATGAGAATTCCCCCAAAGCTATCAGATACCAGGTAACGGCGATCCCATCACCTGGGCTTTGGGTAGTATATACCGGCGGGTGGGTGAGCGATGGACGTTATTCGCCCAAGTCGGCTTCTTCGATATCCGTGGTGCGGTTTTCGAACTTGGTGAACTCGCGCAGGAACACGAGGGGCACTTTGCCCGTTGGGCCGTTGCGCTGCTTGGCGATGATCAGTTCCGCCATGCCACGCAGGTCTTCGCGGTCCGGAGAATACACTTCCGGGCGGTAAATGAAGCCGACCAGGTCCGCATCCTGCTCGATGGAACCGGATTCACGCAGGTCGCTCAACTGCGGGCGGTGGTCGCCGGGGCGCTGCTCCGGCGCGCGGCTCAATTGCGAGAGCACCAGAAACGGAATATTCAGGTCTTTGGCCATCAGCTTCAAGCCGCGAGAGAGCGCGCCCACTTCCTGCGTGCGGTTGCTGTTGCGCCCGAGCATGGGGGCCGGCATCAACTGCAGGTAGTCGACCACCACCAGGCCGAGATCTGCCTGGTTGCGGAGCTTGCGCAGCTTGGCGTTGATGTCCATCACGGTGCTGCTCGACGTGTCGTCGATGAAGATCGGCGCTTCAAGAATCTCGGTTGCCGAGAAGCTCAACCGCCGCCGCTCTTCCTGATTCAGAAAGCCCATGCGGAACTTCTGCTGGTCGACGCGCGCCGAGGCGCAAATCAGGCGCGTGAGCAGCGACTCGCGCGACATCTCCAGGGAGAAGACGGCGACCGCCTTCGAGTTTCTCTGGTTCGAGGCCACGTGCGAGGCGACATTCAACGCCAGCGCCGTCTTGCCCATGGCGGGCCGCGCGGCCAGGATGAAAAGTTCGCCGCCGTGCAGCCCGCCGGTCATCTCGTCGAACTTCAGGAACCCGGTCGAAAGCCCGCGAATCCGCTTGGACGGATCGAGAAACGCCTGGATGCCGCCTTCGAAGTTTTGCAGGACGGTGGACGCCTGCACGAGATCCTCTTTGGCGCGCGCCTCGCCAAGCTTCAACAACGTGTCTTCGGCGGCGGCCAGAATCCGGTCCGGCTCGTCCTCGCCGAGCATGCAGCGGTGGATCACTTCCTGCGAGGCGAAGATCATCTGCCGCAGAAGCGACTTGTCCTTGACAATCTGCGCGTAGGTCTCCAGGTTGTAGATCTCCGGAAGCCCTTCGTCCAGCGCGGCGAGATAGCTCAACCCGTCGACGGATTCCAGTTCGCCGTGCCGGATGAGTTCGTTGGCGACGGTGACGCGGTCGATGGGCTCGTCCCGCTCCTGGAGGTCCGCCATGCGCTGGAAGATCCGGCGGTGCTTTTCGAGGCTGAAATCCTCGGCCGTGAGCAACGCGGCGACCGGAATAAAGGCTGATCCCTTCAACAAGATAGCGCCGAGAACCAGCTTTTCGGCGTAAACGCTGGCGGGGAGCCCCTTGTCGAATGCGCTGTCAATTGGAGTCGCGGTAGCCATCACGCTCGAACGTTTTCACGATAGCGGTACGGGAGAGGTTCCGCAAGCACAGAGTTTTCCACAACCGAACGGAGTCAGCGCAGAGTGATCTTGTTCTCTTCGAGCGTTCCACCGGTGGCGCGAGCCAGCACCGCGGCCGCCTTGTTGTTGAGTAGCATGGCCTGGACCGTGCGCCGGCGGGCGTCGAGCACTTCGTTCTGACGGACCAAAACGAGAAAGTTGGTGGACTCACCCGTCTGGAACAAACGTACCTCGCTGTCCAACTTCTCCCGCGCCGCCCGCTCGGCGGCCTGCGCGGCCTGTAGTTTCTGGCGCGCCGTTTCGACGCCTTGCAAGGCGTTGCGCACATCCACCTCAATACCCTGTAGCGCCACTTGCCGTTGCAGTTTCAGGCGGCGTTCCGCAATGGCGGTCTGGGCCAGTTGCGCCTCGGCCGTACGGTTGCGAATCGTCCAATCGATCTGCACGCCGGCCTGCACAGTTTGATAATTTCCGCTAAACAGGTTGGAGATCGACGAACCGTACCCACCGATGAGCGTCGGTGGAATGCCAGCAAAATCGATGGCCGGCAGAGGCGGCAAGCCGGCGATCGCCGACAGTTCGTTCAAGCGCTTGACCTGGGCTTCCGTCACGGCGGCGATCGGGTTCGAGACCTTTAGCAGGGTACCGGCGAGACCCGCGTTGTTGTACGCGGCCACGAGATTGACCTGCGGCTTGGTTTGATCTTTGGCCTGCGCCGAGCGCGAGCCGTTGATCTGGTCCTGGATGTCAAGGGAGCGAATTTCGGGTCTGCGGGCCAGAGCCAACTGGATGGCGGCGGGCAGCGCATCCACCCCGGGTTTCACCTGCCCGCGCTCGGTGGGGATCACTTGCTGGCCCCAAATTTCGTCGGCGCGATTGGAGGACAGAAGGGACTTCAGCGAGTTTTCCACGATGGTCACCATGCCGGTCGCGGTGATGTAGCCGTCCAGCCGCCGCTGTAGTTCCGCTTCTGAGGCGGCGAGTTCGACCGGAGCGAGCGTGCCCGACGCGATCATGCGCTGGTTCCGGGCCAACTGTTCCTCGGCGAGTTTCACGCCTTCCTGCTCGACGCGCACGTCCTGGAGCGCGGCCGCCAGGTCCCAATACGTGGTCTGCGCGCGGGTGACCACATCGATGACCCGCAACTCGAGGTCGTTGGAGGCAAGCGTGGCTTGCTTTTGCCGGACGATAATCTCGGTGCGGGTCAAGTCGGTCACACGGCCCCGCAGGAGCGGCTGCGTGATCGACACCGACAGCCCGGTCTGCCAGAACGGCGAAAGCCCGGTGAACGGGTTGCTCGTGGATTGGCGGCTGTTCAGAAAGTCCACCCGGGCCGAGAATCCGTGCCACTGCGTCGGCTGTACGAAGGAGAAATCCTGGTTGAGGTAATGCTCATTGAGTTTTCCCTGGGGCGCCGCCAGGGTATTGGCCACCGGGACGGCGCGCGATTCCAGGAACGGCTTCCACATGAAGCGCGGATCGTAGTAGCCGCGCGCGGCGATGACGCTTTGAGCCGCGTTGGCCACGCTGGTCCTTTCGATCTCGAGTTCCAGGTTGTTCTTCAGCGCCATTTCCACGGCTTCGGCGAGGGAAAGGCGGAGTTCGGCGCCGCTCACGCCGACGCGCGGCGCCGGTTCCTGCTGCTGCGCGGCCACAGTAAGAGCGATAAGGACGATCCACGAACGAGACATAGAGTTTCCTAACGAACCAGACCCGTCAAGCCGCCGAGCGCCCGGCGCAGTTGAGCGCCGCTCCGGCTGAAGCGCAGTCCGATGGCCTGGAAAAGCGGCGAATGCGCCACGTCGTCGAACAGCGAGTACGCCACCGGCGTGACCAGCAGCGTGAGCAGCAGCGCCATGGTCTGCCCGCCGATGACGACAATCGCGACGGTGCGCCGCGAGCCGGCGCCGGCGCCGCTGCCCAGGGCCAGGGGCAACATGCCCGCCACCAGCGCCGCGGTGGTCATCAAGATCGGCCGCAACCGGTCTTCGCAACCGCGCAGAATGGCATGCAATCGTTCCATGCCCTCGCGCCGCAGCGCTTTGATGTGGTCGATTTGAAGAATCGAGTTCTTCTTGACGATCCCGAACAGCACGAAGATGCCGAGCGTCGTGTAAGTAATCGAGAAGTTCTCGCCGGCGATGAACAGCGAGATCAGCGCAAACGGAACCGACAGCGGCAGGCTCAACAGAATGGTGATCGGGTCGACAAAGCTTTCATAGTTGGCCGCCAGAATCATGTACATGAAAACGAGCGACAGGATGAAGGCCGCGACAAAGGACGTCATGGCCCGCCCCAGCTCCTTCGAGCGGCCAACCGCGTCGTGCCGGTACTCCGGCGGCATGTTCATGGACTCCAGCTCGTCGTGCGCCAGCTTGAGCACATCGGCGAGCGCGGCGCCTTTCGACAGGTTTCCGGAGATCATGATGCGGCGCTGGCGGTTCCAGCGGTCAATCGAAACCGGGCCCGTGCCCTTCTCGAGCGTGGCTACGTTTGCCACCGTGACGTTGCCCAACGTGCCGGAAGGCACGTAGAGACGTTCCAGCGCGCCAGCGGAATTCCGGAACTCCTCGCCTACCCTCAATTGGACGTCGTAGCGGTCATCGCCTTCCTTGTAAGTGGTGGCCTGATCGTCACCGCCCACCAGCACGCGCATCGCGTTGGCCACCTGGGCGACATTGACGCCCAACGCCGCCGCCTTGTCGCGGTTGACGTGGATACGGACCTCGGGCTTGCCCGATTCGTACGAGGAATCCAGGTCGTACAGGCCAGGCACTTGCCGGAGCTTGGCCAGCAGCGCCGTCGAGTATTGCTCCAACTTCTTCAGATCCGGCCCCTGGATGGAATACATGAAATCGCGGTCCGGTCCGCCGGAGATCAGCGAAGGCAGTTGCACGCCGATGGTCAGGTCTTTGTACTTGGACAGCGTCTGGCGGATCTGGTCCATCAGCTCGCGCTGCGACTGCTTGCGCTGGCCGACGTCGACCAGTTCGACGATGATGGAGCCGCGGTCCACCTGCTTGCGCAAGTCGGCGCCGACCAGCGTGAGCTGGTCGCGCAACCCCGGCAACTGCTTCACGTCCTGCTCGATCTGCCGGAACACCTGGTCCGTGCCCTGCAAGGAACTGCCGACCGGCATGCGCACGGTGATCTCGAATTCGCTCTGGTCTTCGACCGGGAGAAAGTCGACGCCCATCCGCGACATGATCGGGAAGATCGACGCCACCGTGAGCACGGCGATGAGAACGATCACCCAGCGGTGGCTCATCGACCAGTTCAACATCCGGTTGTACGGCGTCGCGAGGAATTTGAACAGCAGGGTGTCCTTGGTCGAGGCTCCATTACCATTGCCATGGCCGTTGCCGTTGGCGGCGGGTTTGAGGAACCGCGAACACAACATCGGTGTCAGCGTGAAGCTGACGAGCAGCGAAACCATGATCGCGAACGCCGCCGTGTAGCCGAAGCTGGACATGAACCGCCCCACGATTCCCGGCATCATGGCGATGGGGATGAAGATAATGACCAGGCTGAGCGTCGTCGCCATGACCGCCAGCCCAATGTCCTTGGTGCCCTCGATCGCCGCCGTCACCGGGTCCATCTTCTTTTCTTCCATGAAGCGGAAGATGTTCTCGAGCACCACGATCGCGTCGTCGATGACAATACCGACCACCAGCGTCAGGGCCAGCATTGTGATCTGGTTCAGCGTGAACCCCATCGCGTTCATCAGCGTGTAGGTGGAGATGATCGACGTGGGGATGGCGATGGCCGCAATCAGAGTGGAGCGCCAGCTCTTGATGAACAGCAGGACGATGATGGCCGCGCAGAAACCGCCCAGGACCAGGTGCTCCTGCACCGCCGCAAAGGCGGCTTTGATGAAGCCGGACTGGTCCTGTGCGTAAGCGATCTTGAAGTCCGGCGGCACCGTGGGGCGCAACTCATCGATGCGCGCCTTGACCCGGTCAATCACGTCGAGCGTGTTGGTCCCGGCCTGCTTTCGCACCTGCAAGACGACGGCGGGCTCGCCGTTGAGCCTTGCCAGGCCGCGCGGCTCCTCGACTCCGTCCACCACCTGGGCGATGTCCCCGATACGCACCGGCGATCCGTTGACGCTGGCCACGATGACACGGGCGAAATCGAGCGGATTCTCAATCCGCCCCATGGTCCGGACCGACAGTTCGCGGTTTCCCTGGTCGATCCGTCCGCCGGGAATTTCGATGTTCTGCGCGGCCAGGGCAAGCCGCACCTGCTCCACGTTCAGGTTGTAGGAAAACAGCTTCTGCCCGTCGAGAATTACCTGGATCTGCCGCTTCCGCTCGCCGGAGAAGCGGACCTGGCCGACTCCGCTGATCGACTCGATGTTCTTCTTCAGCCGGTCATCGGCGATCTTGGTGATCTCCCGCAGTTCGCGATTGGCGGAAATGGCGATGTTCAAGACCGGCGCCGCGTCGGTGGCGATCTTCTCGACCACCGGGGGATCGGCGTCCTGCGGAAGCTGCCCGAGGACGGTGTTGATCTTGTCGCGCACTTCCTGCGCGGCGATGTCGGCGTCTTTCTCCAGCAAAAACTGGATCGAGATGATCGAACGCCCCTCGAACGAACTCGAGTTCAACTCGTCGATGCCGCTGATTGTATTGAGCGCTTCTTCGAGCGGCTTGGTCACCTGGGATTCGATCTCTTCGGGCGAGGCGCCGCGCAGACTCGTCGTTACGGTGACGAAAGGAAATTCAACCTTGGGAAAGTAGTCGACGCCGAGCTTTTGATAAGCGTCAAAACCAAGCACGACCAGCGCCACAATGAGCATCGTTGCGAACACCGGGCGGCGGATGCAGACCTGCGCGAGTTTTTGCACGGACTAGCCCTTTCCGCCGGTGGACACAACCCGCACCTGCGCACCGTTTGACAGAAGGGCGACGTTCGAGATGGCGACCGCCGCGCCGGCTTTGATCTTGCCCTCCGGCACCTCCACCCAGCCGTTGGAGCCGAGGATCTCTTCGATCCGGTGCTCGACCGCCTTGTCGCCCTCGATGGTGAAGATCTTGTTGAGGCCCGCGACGGTGAAAATGGCCGACTTGGGCACCGCGACGACGGCGACAGCCTTATCGGTAATCAGCTTGACCTGCACGAAAGATCCGGGACGCAGTCGCGCGTCCGAGGAGGTCAGCCGCGCCTCGGCGGTCAAGGTCCGGGAGCGGGAATCGAGCGAAGGATTCACCTCGCGCACCACAGCTTGGAATGTGGCGCCGGGCACGGCATCGGTCACAAAGTTCAGCGTGCCGCCGGCTTTCACCTGCGCCACGGCCGATTCCGGAATCTCGACCCTCAGCCGCATCGGATATGTCTTGACCAGGGTCACAATCGGCACGTTCTCTTTGAGGTACTGTCCCACCGTGGCGTGCTTCTCGGAAATCGACCCGTCGAACGGCGCGTAAACGGTGGCGTCGCGCAGACGCTTTTCGGCCAGCTTGACGTCGGCGCGCAGCGAACGCAGTTGAGCCAGTTGCGTGCGCTTGTCGTCCTGCGTGGCCTCAAAGCCCGCTTCGCGCGCGCGAAACATCTTCTCCATCTCGACGAATCTTTCCTGCGAGATGTCGCCGGTCTTGACAAGCTTGGCGGCGTTCTCGTACTTCGAGCGGGCATCTTCCATCTGGTTCCACGCCTGCCGCATGGCGGGAGTGGTCTCGGGCTCGGCGCCTTCCTGCTTGGGGTCCAATCCCAAACGAGCCAGCGCCTGAGCCAGTGTGCCGCGCGCCCGCTCCAGTTGGAAGCCGAGTTCCTGCTTGTCCAACTCCGCGACAACCTCGCCCTTCTTGACCGGCTGTCCAAAATCGTAGTTGATCTTGAGCAGTCTCCCCGGCACCTCCGCCGTGACGACGACGGTTTCATCCGGCAGTAGCGACCCGGTCGCCGCCAGGGTTCGCTCGACAGTCCGTGACTCGGCTACGCTCGTGCGAACCGTGATCGGGTCCGGCGCCTTGGCCGCCTTCACCGTTTCCTGCTTCCTGGAGCAGCCCGCGAGCAAGGCAAATGCCAGCAGGACCGCACTGGTCGATTTCATATTTTCGGATTCTCCTCGGGCTTCCGTATGCCGGAAAGAAACATCGTGACGTAACTGTCTAAAACCACGTCGAGCGGGATGTCGGGCAATGGACATCGAAATACGGCGGTGGTCATTCCAAAATGCCCGACCATGCCCACAAACGCCCGCGCCGCCAGGGTGACGCTGGGAACTGAAAACGCGCCTTCCTTCACCCGGCGCGCAATGTAGGCTTCGATGAAGCTCAAGAATTCCTTGGTCGCGCGCTGCTCCCAGAGCTCAGCTAGTTCATGCCCTTCCAGTGCGCTGAAAAGAAGTAGCTTGATGTACTGTGTGTCCTGCGAATGCCACAACAGGACTTGGCGCCCAACCTCGCGAAAGAACTTACGGTCGTCCTGACCCTGGTTCAACACCTCCAGAACTTCAATGTCCTGGAAGGGAACCCGCTCAATCATCTGGTCGACGATCGCCGAGTGCAAGTCTCTCTTTGTAGCAAAGTGCTGATAAAGAACGGGTTCCGTGACGCCGACCGCAGCCGCCAACTCCCGGGTGGTGGTACCCCGAAATCCACGTTGGGAGAAAAGGTCGATGGCAGCTTTGACGATGGCGGCGCGGCGTTCGGCCGAAGAAAGCCTCTGACGAGTGTGCGACTCCCGGCCTGGCGAGTTAGCGTCCGCTAGCATAGTATCTACTAACATAGCAGACGCTAACAACCGCGCAATTGTTCTGAGAAAATTGTATGAAAATCAGGTGCCGGAGTAGGAATCCGGAATGCGGTAGATTGCCATTCCTGTCAATAACTTGGGATAGAAATCCGTCGACTTCTGAGGCATTACACCACCACCGAAAGAAATTTCCGCGACATGCTCGATGGGCGCCGGTTCGAGCAGGAACGCGACTTGCGCGGAACACTCCTCGACTTCCTTGACGGCGTTCTCGGCGCCACGGACGTACTTCAGGAACTTCTCATCCCGGACCGCCTCCGCCGTGATTCCCAAGTTCTTGTTGAGGATCTCGTCATGCAGAATATTGACGTCCAGTTCGAGGCTCTGGCGGGGCCGTTCCAGCAACAGGACCTCGCCCGGGTTGGCCACGCCGATACGAACGAGTCCTGGATGCGGCTCAGCCCAAGCCTTGCGCAGTTCCTCGACGCCGGCCAAGGGGCGTACGCGGAAGGACTTGCCGAGGGCGGACCGCAACGTGTCCGCGGCATAGGCGGCGAGGGAGTGGACCAGGCGGTGCGTGCCCAGGATTCGCAGCCCGGGCGAGTACATGTTGACGAAGGTCATCATCACTGCGGCGGCTGCCGGGTTGCCGGGGTTTTCGTTCCGGTAATTGAGCGCAGTTTCGTAGCGGTGGTGCCCGTCGGCGATCAGCAGTTTCTTGTCTCCCATCAGCCTCTGTATCCCGGCGATGCGCGCCGGATCGTCGATGCGGCCCAGGGAGTGGAGCGCGCCGTACTCATCCGTCACTTCACAGACACGGTCTTGAGCCATCGACTCCTTGATGATCTGATCGACGGCGCCGTCCCGGTCGGGATAGAGCATGAAGATCTGGCCAAAGTGTGCGCCGGTGTGCCGGAGCACTTCCAGGCGGTCCTTCTTGGGTCCGGACAGCGTGTGCTCGTGCCTGTGTACGATGCGCTCTGAGTAGTCCACCACGGCGCCAAGCCCGATGAAGCCCTGGCGGACCAGGGTTTCGCCGGTATCCGGCACCTGGAAGCGCTGGAAGTAGGGGAACAAGGCGGGCTTGGCGCCGCGATCGAGAATGCCGGCGGCGATCCAATCCTGGAAATGCGCCGCGGCGCGCGTGTAGACATTGGCGGACTCAGTATCGGAGTCGCGCTTCTCTCCCAGGATCACGCGCACCAGGTTGTAGGGGCTCGCGGCCAGATAGCGCTGCCGCATCGCCGGGCTGATCTTGTCGTAAGGTTGCGTCAAGAGGGCTTCCAGCGGACCCGCGGAAGCGCTGTATCGATAGGCGTGGAACGGGTAGATTTTTGCCATGCGGGGGAATATCCAGGATAGCTAAGCGGGGTCCCGCCACGCGCGGTCCGGTTTCCATGACTCGAGAGCCGTACGCCACGCTTCCCACCTCCGGCGCATCGTCTCCAGGCGGGACTTGTGACGCGGTTCACGCACCAGGTTGCGCTTCTCGCGCGGGTCGGCCTGCAAGTCGAACAGTTCCTCAAAGAGTGGGTGGGTTTCGATGTAGCGGGCGTACTTCCACTGGTCGGTCCGTACGCCCTCGCTTTTAGGGATCCAGGCGTGTTCGAAGAGGTGTTCGTAAAACCACTCCGTGCGCCAAGGCACGCTCTCTCCGCGGCAGAGTGGACCGAGATCGCGCCCTTGCATCGTGAGCGGCGGCGGTACGCCTGCCGCGGCAAGCATCGTGGGCGCGAGATCGATGTTCAGCGTCATCGGTTTGATTCTGGTTCCCTGCCGTGCGGTGGGCAACCGCGGATCGTAGACGATCAACGGTACACGAATTGATTCCTCATGCATGAACCACTTGCCGGCCAGTCCGTGCTCACCCAGATAAAAGCCGTTGTCGCCCGTATAGATGATGACCGTGTTCCGGTCGAGTCCTCTTTGGGCCAGTTCGGCGCGCAAGCGGCCGGCAACCGTATCCACTTCGGTAATGAGGCGGTAGTACGCTTTGACTGACTCCTGGTACAAGGCCGGCGTGCCAAACCGCACCACCCAGCGGCGGCGGCTTTCGGAACGCTGGATCTCGGGCGGCAGCATCTCGATGTACTCGGGCGCGGCGGTCGCGGGCGGCGGGATGGTAACGTCGCGGTAGAGCATTTCCGTAGCCTTGGAGTGCAAGAACTGGCGCGGGTCCTCATCCTGAACATGCGGGGCCTTGAAGCTGATCGAAAGGCAAAACGGCTTGTCCGCTGGCGCGGCGCGCAGGAACTCCACGCCCTGGCCGCCCATGATCCCGGTCAAGTGCCGTCCGTCGCGGCCCTCGGGAAAGTAGTTGCCCTGTCCCGGAAAACCGCGCCAGAAGTCGAACCCGGGCGCGTTGCCGGCATTGCCCACTCCGTATTTGCCGATAAACCCGGTCCAGTAACCGGCCTGGCGCAGCACTCCGGGATAGGTGTGGGCAAACTGCTCACCGGTGAACGGCTTGGAGAAATCATTGATGCCGTGTACACGCGCATACTGGCCGGTGAAGATGCTGGCGCGGCTGGTCATGCAGATGGCGGTCGTGACGAAGTGATTATCAAACGTGACGCCTTGGCGGGAGAGGCTGTCGATGTTAGGCGTCTGAATGACCGGGTTGCCCATGCACCCGAGTGAATCCCAGCGCTGGTCGTCGGTCAGCAGAAAAAGAATATTGGGCCGGCCGGGTCTGCCTTGCAGGCCACCCGCGGCCGACGCCAGCAGTTGCCTGCGAGTGATCGCCATCTCGCGATAGTGTAACGGATAACGGACATGGCCCACCGAAACTCGCCGTTAGAAATCACACGCCGGCAGGCGCTGGCCACTCCCGCGGCGCTGGCCGCGCCTCTGGCGGGCGGTAAAACCCGCCTCAGCGCGCCGTGGCCACCCGAGGCGCTGGCGAAAGTTCTTCTTCCCCGGTCCGCGTGGAAGCACTTTCCGCCGGGCGGCGAACGTCCCGCGTGGCAATCCCTGCCCGCGGCTTCGCGCCAAGTCTGCATCGACTCCGGAGAAAAAGCCCTCACCGGATCCTGGGAGTCTTTGCCGGCCACGTTGTTCCTCGAATACGTGCGCGATGGGAACCGGAGCCGCTATGAAGCCGCCTGGAGCCGGCGCCGGGACCGCCTTCGGGAACTGGCCGTGGCCGAATGCGTCGAGGGCCGGGGCCGCTTTGCCGATGAGATCGTCAACGGCCTCTGGTTGACGTGCGAAGAAACCTGGTGGGGACTTCCCGCGCACCTGAGCATGCAGAAGAGCGGTCCGGGGCTGCCTGACAACACTGAGCCAGTCATCGATCTCTTTGCCGCCGAAACGGCAAGCCTCCTGGCCTGGATCATTTACCTGCTGGCGCCGCGTCTCGACTCGGTGTCGAAACTCGTACGCGTCCGGATCAGCGGCGAACTGGAGCGCCGCATCCTCACGCCGTTCGAACAACGGGATGACTTCTGGTGGATGGCGTTCAAACCGGATGCCTCGCGCGCGGTCAATAACTGGAATCCCTGGATCAATTCAAACTGCCTGACCGTGATCCTGCTGGAAGCCGCCGCCGAGCAGCGCCGCGCCCGCCTGGTCAACAAGGTTCTGCGGAGTCTGGACCCATTCCTCAACTACTATTCAGACGACGGCGGCTGCGACGAGGGGCCGGGTTACTGGGGACACGCGGGCGGGTCGCTGTTCGAAAACCTTGAACTGCTGCGCTCGGCCAGCGGCGGCAAGATCGACTTTTTCGGCGAGCCGTTGGTGAAGGAGATCGGCCGCTACATCTACCGTGCGCACATTGCCGGCGATTACTACATCAACTTCGCCGACGCCTCCGGACGCCTGAACCCCGCGGCGAGTCTGATCTTCCGTTACGGCGAGCGAATCAACGACGCGCCCATGCAACGGTTCGGGGCATGGCTTGCCCGGCGCGACCCCAAGCGTGAGACAGGCGACAGCAGCAGCATCGCCCGCCAAATCCCGGCGTTGTTCGCCGCGAGCCGCATGGCAGCCTCGCAGGCGGCCGCCCCGCTGTTGCGCGATACCTGGCTGCCGGGGATTCAGGTCATGGCTGCGCGCCGGCACGAAGGCTCGGCTGAAGGGTTGTACCTGGCCGCTCAGGGCGGGCATAACGCTGAGAGCCACAACCACAACGATGTTGGCAACTTCATCGTGTATGCCGGAGGAGAGCCCGCCATCATCGATATCGGAGTCGGAGAATACACGGCCAAAACGTTCAGTCCGAAACGCTACGAGATATGGACCATGCAGTCCGCCTATCACAACCTTCCGGTGATAGGTGGCGTGATGCAAGGCGCGGGACGGCAGTACGCGGCTTCCGGCGTCCAATACTCGGCAGATGACGAGGCCGCCGAATTCCAGCTTGATCTGGCCAAGGCATATCCGGCGCAAGCCGGAATCATCACGTGGCGGCGAACTCTGCGCCTGTCGCGGCGCCGCAACACAGTGCTGCTGAACGACCAGTACAAGCTGCGCACCGCGGTTCCGGTCGAACTGAACCTGATGACTCCCTGCGTGGTGGTGACCTCGCGTTCCGGCGCAATTCAGCTATCGGCGGGAGTGGACATCGAGTTTGACGGCCACCTTCTGGCGCCGTCGGTCGAGGAGATTCGCCTGGATGACAACCGATTGAAAGGCGCGTGGGGTTCCCGGCTCTTCCGGGTGAAACTAGCGCTCCGCGAGTCCGCCGCCGGGGGTCAATGGGAAATCCGCTTTACGCAGTCTCCACGGCAATGACGGTGTTCCAGTCGCCGGCGGGACGCTGGGGCAAGTGCACGAGCATGCCGCCGTCCACCAACTGGGTCTTGACGGGCTGCCCGCCGTCAAGGGTCTTGGCGGACTTCGCCGGTTTCGGCAAACGGGGGATCAGGAGCATTGGATCAGGCCAATCGAGAACGTGGACGTAAACCGTCCGGCCTTTCTGTGTCGTGACTCCCCAGGGGCGTGGAGTGATCGGCCCGCCGCGGGTGCCGTAGATCGATTCTCCGTTTTTGGACAGCCACGAACCGATATCCTTGAGCCTGGTAACGAACTCATCCTGAATCGTGCCGTCCGGCTTGGGCCCGATGTTCAGTAGAAAATTGGCGTTGTTTCCGGCGGCTTTGGCCAGATAGTGGATCAGGTTCCGGGTGCTCTTAAAGCGCTTGTCGTTCGAGTTGTAGCCCCAGGCCACGTTGATGGTGTCGCACGTTTCCAGCGGCAGGGCGCCAATCTTCGATTCGTCGCTGAACCCGGTGGTATTTTGCCCCGGCAGGTCTTTCTCGAACATCTGAAAATCTTCGCCTTCAAAAGGCGGCAGGTGGTGGTTATTGCCGACGAGGGCGTGGGGCTGAAGCTTGTGGATGAGGTCGTAGGTTTGGCGCAGGCGCCAGTTGGCGTCCTTCTTGTCCCAGTGGCCGTCAAACCAGATTCCGGCGACATCGCCGTATCCGGTGAGAAGCTCGGTCAACTGCGCGTCCATGAAGTCCAGGTAGCGGTTGAAGTCACCGCTCTCCGGGCGGCCCGAGTACAGGCCCGTCCGGCCGCGCGGATAGTAGTCGGGGTGATGCCAGTCCAGGTGTGAGTGGTAGAAGAACAGATGTACGCCCTGGCGCCGGCACTCCTCGGCCAGGGGCTTCAGCACGTCTTTGCCGTAGGGCGTGGCATCGACAATGTTCCACTTGTTCTGCTTGGTTCCCCACATGGCGAACCCATCGTGGTGCTTGCTGGTGATCGTGATGTATTTCTGTCCGGCGGCTTTGGCCAGCCCCACCCACGCGGCGGCGTCGAACTTGACCGGATTGAACCGCGGCGGCAGCGTCTCGTACTCGGTGATCGGGATCTTCTCGTTGTTCATGACCCACTCGCCGCGCCCCAGAACGCTGTAGACGCCCCAATGAATGAAGAGCCCGAATTTGGCGTCCTGAAACCATTCGCGCGCCTTTAGATTGGCGGGCGCGGGCTGATAGGGAGCGGCCTGGGCCATGCGCGCCGCGGCGGCGGTGGCGGCGGCACTCGTTACAAAAGATCGGCGGGTCATAAGTTCCTCTCGCCCTTCATCATACGAGACGCATCATACGAGACGCTTGACATGGTGATCCGCTGAACGATACAAAATGTCCTACCATGCCAGAAGTGATCGGCGCCTTGCCGGAAGCTGTAACTCAGAGGGAATGCGCCGGGGTGGACAACTCCCGCACCGGCCGCCGCCTGGCCGCGATCCCATTCTTCAGCGACCAGCCTTGTGACGACCCCGGGAGCGAAGAATTCCGCAAGCGGCGGTTGCTGGGCCTGGCCTTTTCCGGCGGAGGCATCCGGAGCGCGACGTTCAACCTCGGTGTGCTTCAGGCGCTGGATCAGTTGGGCCTGCTCCGCTTTGTCGACTACCTTTCGACCGTGTCGGGAGGAGGTTACGTCGGTTCCTGGTTTCTCAGCAGTTGTTATCACAAGCTCGATGTCAACAATCCGGCGTCCATTGAGCATCTACGCAAGTACAGCCGCTACCTTGCTCCCCAATCCGGCTTTTTCTCAGCCGACAGTTGGGTGATCGCGACCATCTGGATCCGGAACACTCTGCTGCTCCAGTTGATGCTGGCCTGCTTTCTCGGCGCGCTGCTGACCATGCCGCGGTTGCTGGAGCAGATTTTCGTCCACTCTCCCACCATCGTGATGACGGTTGTTTCCGTCATCGCGACCGTGTTTGCGATCGTCCGGTCGTGCAGTTACTTGAAAGCGCTGGGACCGAAAGACGCCGGCGGAGAAGCCGAGGAGACAAAGGCACAGGAAGTGGAGCGCGCCGCGCGCCGGCGGGCGCTACTCGAACGGTTCCACCTGGGTTGGTACGCCGCACTCGATGAACAGAGCCACGTGCAACTCGAGATTGTCCTGCCGCTGCTGATCTCGGCATTCTGTTCGTCGGCCATGTTGTGGCAGTTGAGAAATGCCACCCAGGTGCTCCCGCTGACCGGGATCCTGGTGGCCCTGCTCATTTGGTTTCTGGTGAAAAGTTCGTTTGACCGCCGCGCCTTGAGCCCCTACTGGGCGGACTGGGCCGCACTGATCGCGCTGGCGTGCGCCAGCATCTTCATGTTTTGCGTTCACTGGCTGGGCGGGTTGTTTCGCACCTGGGACCGGGATCTTTGCCACGACCAGGCGCACTGGCACGCGGTCATCCTCGGCGCGCCGCTCTTCCTGGCGGCCTTTGCCCTGGTAATTATCTTTCAGATCGGCCTGGCGGGTCGCAGTATGCCCGATGTCTTGCGCGAGTGGTGGAGCCGTTTGGGGGCCTTTCTCGGCATCTACTCGCTGGGCGTTCTGACTCTCGGCGTATTTGCCGTCTACGGTCCGCTCCTGGTGGCGCAAACTTGGGGTTGGTGGACCACCATGCTTTCCACCGGCGGCCTTCTTACCACGGTCGGCGGCTTTCTGGCCGCCAATAGCGCGGACACGAACGGCAAGGCGGAGAGCCGGTGGAAGGAACTGCTGGCCACGGCGGCGCCCTACGTCTTCATCGCCGGCCTGTTCATCCTCGTGGCAATGGGCTTGCATCATTTGTCCGTCGCGCCACATTTCCAGGCGGGCGCCGCAACGCCGTTCACCAACAACGCCTGCGCGGCCAGCGGGGCGCCCGAGGCCACGCTGGCGCTGGGCGCGCACCAGGATAGCGCCTCGGTGGCGCAAACGGCCGCGTTTTACTGGTCGATGCTCAACTTTGTTTCCACCAAAGTCTGGTGGAACTGGATGGTGTTCGCAGTGCTGTGCGCCATCACCGCGCTGCTTGCCTGGCGCGTCGACATCAACCAGTTCTCGATGAACCTCTTTTACCGCCACCGCCTGGTGCGCTGCTACATGGGAGCGCCGCGCGCCGCCACCGGGCAGCGCAAAGCAGACCAATTTCTGGGCTTCGATTTCAACGACGAACTGGCCGTGGCGCGCTTACGGCCCGAATTCGGCTTTTCCGGACCCATCGGGATCGTCAACACCGCGCTGAACCTGCAAGGCGCCGGGGACGCTTCGCTGGAAGAACGCCGCGCCACCAATTTCACCATCACGCCCTATTACTCCGGCTCACAGCAGACGGGATACACCTCCACGGAGACTTTCAATCAGAACTTCGGCGGCATCCGCCTGGGCGCCGCCATCTCGACGTCGGGTGCGGCCGCAAGCCCCAACTCGGGCTACCACACGTCGGGTCCCGTGGCGTTTCTGATGACTTTCTTCAATGTCCGGCTGGGGCTGTGGGCGGCTAATCCACGCCATGCCAACCTGATGGTCGGCGAGAGTCCGAAGTGGGGGTTTTGGTACCTGCTGAAAGAACTGTTTGCCACCGCGGACGATTCCAATCACTTCATCTACCTGTCGGACGGCGGGCATTTCGAGAACCTTGCAATCTACGAGTTGATTCGCCGCCGCTGCCGCTTCATCATCGCCGGCGACGCCGAGCAGGATGGCGACTTCAACTTCGAAAGCCTGGGCGGGCTCATCCGCAAATGCCGTATCGATCTCAATGTTGAAATCAACATCGACGTGAGCCGCATCGCGCGGCGCGAGGCGGCCAACTTCAGCCCGGGCCATTGCGCCATCGGCCGCATCCGGTATCCGGAAGGCTTTGACGGTGTGCTCATCTACCTGAAATCGTCCATGACCGGCAACGAAGACGAGGATGTCTTGCAGTACGCCCGGCAGAATCCGGCGTTTCCCCACGAGTCGACTGGCGACCAGTTCTTCAGCGAGTCGCAGTTTGAGAGCTACCACAAGCTCGGCAAGCACATCGCCCTCGATTGCCTGGAAGATGTGGTCAACCGCCACCAGCTTCAACTGGCCAATGCGGCCGACCACACGGCGCTGGAATCGCTGGTGACCGATTTGAAGCAGAAGCTGACTCCGCGCAGCGAAGCCGCTCGCAGCACCTTCGCCCAGCACGCCGGCGCGCTCAATTCGATATGGGAGAAACTCCGTTCCGACCGGGACCTGCAATTCCTGGACGAGCAGATATTTCCGGGATTGCCGACCGTGCTCCAGGGACCCGGAGGTTCCACGGGCGAGTCGCCGCATGCCATCGCCCCGCTACCGCAGGATCAACGAAGGTTCCGCAAGGCGTTTTACTTGTGCCAGTCGGTCATTCAATTCATGGAGAGTATCTACGGCGATCTCGACCTGGACGGGCACCACGACGATATCGAGAGCCGCGGGTGGATGAACCTGTTCCGGCGCTGGGCATGGTCCAGCATGTTCCGGGTGACGTATTCGCTGACTTCTTCCACCTACGGGCCGCGATTCCAGAGCTTCTGCGAGCATCACTTGAAGTTGACGGCCGGGAGCGTTGATGCGGTGGAATCCAACGCCGGCGATCTTAACTTCCTCGAGGTCCGGATCCTCGATTGGCTCAACCGCAAGCTTCCCAAACCCGGTGTGCAGATCTGGCGGCTCTTCCTGGTGATCGACATGCCCGGCGCCGGCGGGGACGCGATGCGCATTCCGGTCGGCATGGCCGCGGTTCAGGACGAGACCCTGGTGGGATTGCGCATCCAGAACCACCTGCGGCGGATGGGCCTTGGCACGCGCGCCAAAGAGTTGCTGCGCGGACGGAAGGCTTACCGGCGGGAGAAAATCGTTCCGCCGGACGCGGGCATCGAAGGCACATAGACTCACGGCGCCGGTGGCGCGGGACCCTTCCACTGCCGCCACCAATCGGCCGGACCCAAGTCGAGGGAGACCCACAGCTTGTCCAGCATCTGGCGGTCCTTGCGGAGCACTCCGTCGAGCGTGACTCCGTCTGGAAGCGGCGCGAGTTGGGCGAAGCGGCCGAAGGTGGCCGCCCTGTTCGCGGCGGAGCCTCGCGTCAACAGGTGCCACAACGTCAGGCGGTCGCGCGCGCGCGCTTCGCGCAGAACGGCGGAAAGAGCCGCGGCCCGTTCCTGGGGGTCCGGCGAGAAGTCGACCGTGGTGAGCGCCTGTTGCAGGGCATCGGCCGCGTCCTGGTAGTAGGGCGTGCCGGGAGCAAAGCCCTTGCGCGTATGGCATGCCGCCCCAGCGGGGATAAACGATTCACGGCCCTGGGCCTCGAAACTAACCCAACCTACCGT
>JADZCI010000010.1 GCA_020851655.1 Bryobacterales bacterium | reverse complement strand
CTCCGGACATGAACGACTTGATGTTGGGGTTGGACCGCACCAGATCGGACACCTGCTGCGAGGCGGTCAACACGTTGTAGTGCGATGTGCCCTGGGGCGCCTCGGTCACCGCAAAGATCTGGTTCGTGTCTTCGGAAGGGATGAAACCGACCGGGACCTTGGTGAACAGCCACAGCGTGGCGATCAGGATCACGAAGGAAGCCATGAGCGTGGCCAGGCGGTACCGCAGTATCCATCGCAGAGAGCGCTCGTAGATGCGCAGCATGCCGTCGAAGAAGCGCTCCGTTGTGTTGTAGAACCAGCCGTGTTTTACCCCGTGGTGGCTGCGCAAAAACCGGCTGGACAACATGGGCGTCAGCGTGACCGAGACGAATCCGGAAATGAGAATCGCCACGACGATGGTGACGGCGAACTCGCGGAATAGCCGGCCCACAATCCCGCCAAGAAAGAGGATCGGAATGAAGACCGCGGCGAGCGAAAGCGTCATCGACACGATCGTGAAGCCCACTTCGGCGGAACCCTTGAATGCCGCCTTCATCGGGGGTTCTCCGAGTTCGATATGGCGGACGATGTTTTCCAGCACGACAATCGCGTCGTCAACCACGAAACCCACCGCGATGATGAGCGCCATCATCGACAGATTGTTCATGCTGAAGTCGCATAGGTACATCACGGCGAACGTGCCGATGACGGAGAAGGGCAGGGCCAGCGACGGAATGATGGTCGCCGAGAAATTCCGGAGGAACAGGAAGATCACCATCACCACCAGGCCGAGAGTCAACATCAGGGTGAAGTTAATGTCGTGGAAGGACTCGCGGATGGTTTCCGAGCGGTCGAACAGGATTTCCAGGTTCGCCGACGGCGGCAGTTGCGACCGGAACGAGGGCAGAAGGCTCCGGACGCCGTCGGCGACCTCGATGGTGTTGGTGCCAGGCTGCTTCTGCACGGCGAGAACGATGGCGCGGTCGCTCGACTGGGCGGTGTTGTACCACGACGCGGCCTTGTCGTCCTCCACGCTGTCGAGCACATTGGCGACATCTTCCAGGCGCACTGGCGAACCGTTCCGGTAGGTGACAATCAGCGGGCGGTACGCCTGCGCGGTAGTCAACTGGCCCGTGGCTTGTACCGTGTACATCCGGTCAGGACCATACAAGGTGCCGGTAGGCAGGTTGACGTTGTGGCGGCGCACCGCTTGCTCCACCTCGTCGATGCCAATGCCTTTGGCGGCGAGGGCGCGCGGGTTGACTTGAATCCGGACGGCGTATTTTTGCGCGCCGAAAACCTGCACCTGTGCGACCCCGGAAACCATGGAGATGCGCTGCGAGAGCATTGTCTGGGCATACTCGTCCAGCACGTACAGCGGCATGGCCCGGCAGTAGAGGGCGATGTAGATGACGGGCTGGTCGGCGGGATTGACTTTGCGCAGCGTCGGCGGAGTCGGCATGCCGGGCGGCAGCAGCGGCGCGGCCTGCGTGATGGCCGCTTGAACGTCTTGCGCCGCCGCATCGAGACTGCGATTCAGGTTGAATTGCAGCGTAATGGTGGTGGCCCCGAGCACGCTCGTCGAGGTCATCGAGTCGATTCCTTCGATGGTCGAGAACTGGCGCTCCAGCGGGGTGGCCACCGCCGACGACATGGTCTCCGGGTTGGCGCCGGGAAGGCTGGCGCTGACCAGCAGGGTGGGGAAATCGACGTTCGGCAGGTCGCTGACCGGCAGAAATTTGTACGCCACCATGCCGAACAGGGCGATGGCGAACATCATGAGGGCCGTGGCGACCGGCCGGCGGATGGAGAGATCCGAGATGGTCACGGCAGTATCTTGAGGTGGGTGCCGGGCGCCACCCGGATGTGGCCTTCGGTGATGACGGTCTCACCATTGGCGAGCCCGGAGTCGATCGCGTAGTCCGAGCCGCTTCGAATGGATGCGACAACCGGCCGCAATTCCGCGGTGTTGTCGGCTTTCACCACGTACACGAAGCTGCCGTCTTGTCCGATCTGAACCGCGGCGGCCGGTATCACAACCGCGTTGCGCTTCTCTGAAAGCTGAAGAATCACGTCGACGAACTGGCCAGGCCAGAACTTCAACGCGGCGTTATCGAACGAGGCCTTCAGGCGGATCGTGCCAGTGGTGGCGTCGACCGAGTTGTCTATAAACGCCAGGTTGCCGGTAAGGCGGCTGCCGGGATCGTTGGCCACTTGTGCGGACACCTTCAGATCGCCGGCCGCCTGGCGGCGCTTGACCTCGGCAAGCTGAGCTTCCGGAACAGGAAACGTCACCAGTATCGGCTGCACTTGGTGAATGGTTACGAGCTCGACATCGATCGCTTTGACCAGGTTTCCTTGCTGTACTTTAAGAACGCCGGTCCGTCCATCAATCGGGGATTTGATGTAGCAATAACTGAGTTGAACCCGGGCGACCTCGAGAGCCGCTTCGTCGGCTTTGATGGACGCGCTGGCGCTGTCGATCGCGGCGCGGTCAGCGCGAATGGCCTCGGCTTTGGCGTCGGCGTCAGTGAGCATCTGGTCGGCTTGCTCTTTGGAAAAGACGCCCTGTTTGGCCAGGTCGGCGTAGCGTCCGGCTTGTTCGCGGGCGAACTTTTCCTGGGCGATGTCCCGAGCCAGGTTGGCCTGCGCCTGGCGATGAAGGGCCTGATCACGGGCGAGATTGGCTTCCCACTGCGCGACCGCCATCTGGAAGGGCTTGGGCTGGATGTCGAAGAGCGGCTGGCCTCGTTTGACGAAGTCGCCTTCCTTGAAATAGACCTTGATGAGTTGTCCGCCGACTTGGGCCTTGACGGTGATGGTTTGGAAGGCTTCGACGGTACCGATGCCGTGCCAGTCGACGGGCACGGTTCTCGTGGTTGCTTTGGCGACGCGCACCGCCGCGGGCGGCAGGGCGGCCGCGGCAGCCGAGGAAGGGGACTTGGATGCGGAGCACCCTGCCAGCGCCAGGGCAGCAAGGGCGCAGACGCCGGCGATGTTGATTCGAGTCCGCATCGGGTGGATGATTCAATCGTAGCGTAGAACGCTACGGCGGCTGTACCCGCTTGCAGACCAATGAATCCGGGAGGCGCTGGAAAGGCGCCTCCCGGAGAGCAGACCTCAGCGGTCGCCGCTGCCGGTTACGGTTCCCGCGCCCCACACGGCGGAGGATCCCCACACGGCCGACGAACCCCAGACGGCGGAGAAGCCGTTCGTGCCGGTGCTTCCCCACACGGCCGAAGAGCCCCACACAGCCGAGGAACCCCACACCGCGCTCGAACCGGAGAGCCACACGTTGGATCCCCAAACCGCCGACGATCCCCACACCGCGCTGGAACCCCAGACCGCGGAGGAACCCCACACGGCCGAGAGCCCGTTCACGATATACACGCTATTGGTTGCCGGGTCGTAGACCGCGGTTGGAGACGCGGCCGCGCCGAAGACTTTCGGAACGTTGTTCGTTTCGTTTATGGCGCTCAGGATGTCCAGGTAGCCGGCGCCAACGGTGAAGATGTCGTACTGGCTGGTGTAAACGGTCCCGGTCACCGGGTCGGTGGCGGTGCTATAGCTGGGGAACTCCTTGGAAGCGGACCGCATCAGCTTCGCCTTGACCTGGTCCGGCGACAGCGAGGGAGTCTTCTGGATCATCATCGCTGCGGCGCCGCTGACAAACGGCGCGGCCAGGCTGGTGCCGCTCAACGTGATGTACGTGTTCTGCACGATGTTTTCCGGGTAGCGGCCCGCCAGCACGTGCACGCCGTTGCCCATGGCGGAGGTGATGAGGTTGCCTGGCGCCACCAGGTCCGGCTTGACGATGTGATCCACCGGGCTCGGCCCCTTGCTCGAGTACGAGGCGATCAGGTCGTCCCCTCGCACCACGGTCTGCATGTCGCGCATCGCTCCCACGGTGATGACAAGCGGGTCGTTGGCCGGGCTGGCAATCGTGCCATAGCCGCTGGTTCCCGCCGAGTCATTGCGGCCTTCGTTGCCTGCCGCGACGACGACGACGATGCCTGACTTCCAGGCCCGCTCCACCGCCTGGCACAAGGGATCCAACTGGTAGGATTCAAAGACCGCGCGGCCCAATGACAGGTTCATCACCCGGATGTTGTACTTCGCACGGATCTGTATCGCTTTGTCGATGGCGCGGATGACTGTGCTGTCGCTTCCGCTCCCATCCGGAGCGAGCGCACGCAGGTTGATGAGGTTCGCGCCCGTGGCCACTCCGGCGTACAGGCCGCCCGACAGCGCGCCGTTGCCCGCCGCCACCGCCGCAACCGGCGTTCCGTGGCCGTAGTCGTCCGCCGTTCCAACGTTGGGAATAAAGCCCAGGCTAAGAGTAATACGGCTTCTGCCCGTGGCCGGGTTCTGGAAATCCTGCGAGGGAGAAATGCCGCTATCGACGATTGCGATGCCCACGCCCGCGCCGGTGTAGCCGGCGCTGCGGACGGCCGGGGCGCCCACCGCGGGACCTGAGTATTGCAGGAATGTAGAAACCGTACGGTCCGGAGAGATGTAGACAATGTCCGGATCGTCCGACAGGGTCTCAACCGCCGAAGGCGAGAGAGTGTAGACGGCCGAACGGATGAAAGCGAACTCGGTTATACGTACTCCACCCACGCTTTGGAGTAAGTTCCGCTGGTTGTCGTTGAGGTCGGTCTTGAATTGAACGATGACGTCGGAACTTGCCGTCGTATTCAGGTCCGGAGCGAGTTTGGTCACGTCTTTAGCCCAAAGGCCAGAGGACGCGGCCAGGGCTAGGATGATGATTCTGGTGATCCGTGATTTAGTCATTTGTTTTTGTTGTTGTTTCCCTATAAACGACTTAGCCAACTGTGAATGGGAATTAATCCCAGGCACTAAGCCCTTATCGGCAGAATTCGGGCGAATAATAGGAGTGTCGTGAGAGTAAGTGAGCGCGGCTGCGGATGTTAGCGGTAGTAGAACCGCGCTATAGTGCGCACCCGGCCAACCCACACGAGGCCGCCACGAGTGCCTGGGTGGCGGGATGCTGCGGTGAAGCGAACAGACGTTCCGGGGCGCCGTTCTCGACAAGCTTGCCGTCATGCAATACGGCAATCCGGTGGCAGACCGCCGATACGGCGGAAAGGTCGTGGGATATATAGAGCATCGAGACGCCGGTCTCGCGATTTAGCCGGCTCATCAGCCGCAGGACTTCGGCCCGCGCCAGCGTGTCGAGAGCGCTGGTGGGCTCATCCATGATCATCAAATCGGGTTGATGCAGCGCGGCTAGCGCGATGAGAATCCTCTGCGCCTGGCCAACGCTGATCTGGCCCGGATAGCGCTGAAGGAATGAACGCCCGCCATCGAGGCCGAGCGCGCGGAGCCGCTCGCAAACGCGGCTCACCTGGTCTTCCCACCGGCCCGCTCCGTGCGCGCGCCACGCTTCCCGGAAGTGCGCTTCAAGCGTGAGTCCGGGATGGAGGGCGGCCGAGGCCGCCTGGAGTACGAGGGCGATTTGCCGTCCCCGGATTCCGCGCAGCTCGGGCTCGGTGAAATCGAGCAGGTTTTGGCCGCGATAGCGGATCTCACCCGCCGCGACGGCTCTGCGGCGCGGGAGCAATCCAAGAATGGCCAGTGCGAGCGTGCTCTTGCCCGAGCCGCTCTTTCCGGCGAGGCCTATGATTTCGCCGGGCGCGATGTCGAGGCGGACGTCATCTAACACGGGCCTCGCCGCGCCGCGGTAGGCCACCGTCGTACGGATGGAAAGCAGGGGAGTCACGGTCTTGCCTGCTCCGGGAGAAGCCGGAGCCGGTCGGCGTTCCAAAGAAGCGCCGGCGTCAGGGGCGAGGGTTCGAGGCCGGCAAGCCGCGGCGACGCGGCGGCCAGCGCATGTTTCGACACCAGGTAGATGAACGGCGCCTGTTCGGAAACGATTTCCTGAACCCGGTCGAAGGCCGCCTTGCGCCGCTTGTAGCTGGCCGCCGAGGATTGAGCCCGCATCAGGCGGTCCAACTCGGCTTCCCAGGGTGTCTCCGGAGAGGCCTGCCGCGGGTTCCACTGGTGATTGGCGCCCGAGCTGAGCCAGACGTTCATCTGGCCGTTTGGGTCCGGGTCCACATTCACCAGTCCCAGGAGGCAGGCTTCGTACGCCGAAGTGCGCGTGATCCGCTCAATCAGGGAAGGGAAGTCGAGCGGCACGATGGAAACACGGATGCCCAGCGCTGCCAGGTCCTGCTGAATCAACGATGCGATGCGGGCGCGGGACTTGTTGCCGGAGTTCGTCACCACCGAGAATTCGACACGGTTCCCGGCACGGTCCACCAGCGAGCCGTCTTTCCTGCTGAATCCATCGGAGGCGAGCAGCCGGGCGGCGCTCTCCGGCGAATACGCGTCGGGTTGCACCTTGGAGTTGAACCAGAGCTTGTTGGCCGCCGGGTAGGGTCCGGAGGCGGGCTCGGCCAATCCCCGGTACACCAGGCGCGCGATATCGGCGCGGTTGATGGCGTGCGAGATTGCCTTGCGGAACGCCCGCGAGCGGAACCATTGCTTCTTGTACTCAGGCCCGGGCGCCTTGGACACCTGGTTGAACCACAACATTTCGCTGTCATAGGAGGGGCCGATATCGATGGTGCGGACTTGTTGATTGCTCTTCAGTTGGTCGAATGTCTCGGAATCGACACTGCTGACGAGGTGAATCTCCCCGCGTCGTAACCGCAAGCTCTCAACGTCCCGGTTGGAGTGAATGTCGAAGCGGATCGAAGCCAAGTACGGGAGCGGCGCGCCGGAAGGGTCGCGCTTCCAATAGTAGGGGTTCCGGGCGAGCGTGATCTGGCTGCCGGCCTGCCGCGAAGCGACGACGAAGGCGCCCAGCCCGACCGAGCCCGTTAGTTGGCCTGCCGGCATTACCGGCACCTGGTCGAACAGGCGCTCGACGCCAGCCACCGGCGCGGGCAACTCCAGCACGACCGCCGTGGACCCTTCGGCCCGCACAATAAGGTTTCCCTGGCCGGAATCGAACGCGCCGGCCAACGGCGATTTCGTCGCCGGGTCCATCATCCGCCGGAAGGTCGCGACGACATCGGCTGGCGTCACGGGAGCGCCATCGGAGAATCGCAACCCCGGGCGCAGCCGGAACAGAAGCCGCTTGCCATCCGGCGAAATCTTCCACGAAGCGGCGGCGTCGGGTTCAGGCTGCTGGGTCCGGCGATTGACGCGCAGCAGGAACCCGTGCGTCAAGTAACGAATCAGGTCACCGGACTCTTCTTCGACCAGTAGAGGATCAAGCGTCTTGGGGTCGCTGCGCAGGACCGCGCGCAACTGCGAGTTGGCCGCCGGTTGAAGTTGCGACTCATCGGCGGCGAAGCTGCTGAACAGTACAACAAGGGCCAGGCACGAGCCGGTTAGTTTCACGGTTGAACCTCCTTTTTGGAAAGCACAAGTTGGAAGCAGCCCAAAACGAGCAACAGCAGCAGCGCCGGCGCCAGGCGCCAGGGCGCCTCGAGGATGGCCGGAACGTTTTGCAGGTCCGCCAGCATGTTGCCCCAGGAAGGCAGCGGCTCGGTGACTCCCAGCCCGAGGATGCCGAGGTTGGCTTCGGCCAGCAGGAACTGTGGAACCGCCAGCCAGTACTGGGCGGTAAGGACTGGAAGGATCGCGGCAGCTAGGTGAACAAAGAGGATGCGCCGGGGAGCGCAGCCGCAGGCACGCGCCTGAAGGACGAAATCGGAACCGGCGGCGTTCACCACCGCGGCACGCACCACACGCACACCGGAAGCCCAGCCGAGAAGCCCCAGCAGGGCGAAGGTAATCCCTACCGAAGTGATGGGCGGGACGTTGAGCGGAAGCATGGCGCGGACCGCCAGCAACAGAAACAGCCAGGGCACGGAGCTGAACAGGTCGGAGGCTTCGAGCACGGCTCTTTCAATCCAGCCGCCGAAATGCGCCGCGGCCAGACCCAGGCAGACGGCGATGCCCGTCGACAGCAGGGCCGCCGCGGGCGCCAGCAGCAGCGACAAACGGCTGCCGAACAGGAGCCGCGAAAGCCGGTCTCGTCCCAACTCGTCGGTCCCCAGCGGGAACCGGGCCGACGGCGGAGCGTTGGGAGCTTCGCGGAACTGCTTCTCGTAGGGCGCCGGCGCCCAGAGGGCCGCGCCGAGACTGACGGTAACCACCAGCACCAGTACGGCGAAGGCAAAGACCTGGAGGCCGCTCATGCATACCTTTCCGTGAAACGCGCGGCGGCCAAGCCAGCCAAGCGGTTTGCCAACAACGTGGCTGTGGCCAGCACCAGCGTAATGGCCACCACCAGGTCGAGGTCGCGCCCCAAAGCGGCGCGCCACGCCAGTTGGCCCACGCCCGGCTCGTCGCAAAGAACCTCCATGGGGACCGCCGCTCCCAGCGCAATGTTGGCGGTCATGCCGGCCAGGGCGAACAACTGGGGGGCATGGTCGCGGAGAGCGTAGTTGAACAGGATGCGGGTTTCGCCGAGACCGCGGGCCCGCGCCGCCAGGATGTGCGTTTTCGACTCCGCGGAACGGAGCATGCCGTCCACATACCGGAACACTCTCGGGAAAACCACGGACGCAATACCGATTCCCGCCGGGAGGTGCATGGCCACCGCGCCGAAAGCGATCAGCCCGGCCGGCACGCACAGCAATACCGCGGTTGCGGCGCTGCCGAGCAACCTGGCGGGTACCGCCCGCGCCCATGCCGATGCCGCGCACAGCAGCACCGTGAGCAGCCAGCCGGCGGCCATGCCGAGGGCGAGATTCCTGATGGTGACGCGCGCCCGTTCTCGAATGAGGCCGGCCACCGGAGCCGAGAAAGTCTCCGATGTTCCCAGATCTCCCTGGGCGGCGTGCTGGAGATATTCCACGAAGACGGCCACCGCGCCCCGCTCTCGAACCGACTGGCGGGTCAGCCGGGCCGAGGATGCCGAAAAGCGCGGGTCCAGCACCTTCTCATCGACGCCGAAACCGGGCGCATACCCAACCAGCAGCGTGGCGGCCAACCCCGCGGCCAGCAGGGTCAGAACCGTCCGCGTGAAAACGCTGAGCGCGGCGCGTAGCGGCCGGTTCCGGTTCTCAGGCCGCGCCACGTTCGGGCTCCGAGGCGTCAGGAGGTGTTGCGCTTTCGGTCTCGGCGGACGGAACGAACTTTGACAAGGCTGCGACGAGCTTTGGCAAATCAATAGGCTTCGACAGGTAGGCGTCCATGCCGGCGGCGAGACAGAGTTCCTCGTCCTCACGCATGGCGCGCGCCGTCACCGCAATGATCGGCGTGTGGTCTTCCTTCTCCCGTTCCCGGATTTGGCGGGTCGCTTCAAAGCCATCCATGACCGGCATCTGGCAATCCATCAAGATGGCCCCGTAGACTCCCGGATTGTACTTCTGAACGGCTTGCAGCCCGTCGTCGGCGGTTTCGATGGCGTATCCCAGGTTCTGAACCAGTTTCCCGACGATGCGCTGGTTAATCTTGTTGTCCTCGACAATCAGCACCGGCTTGGCGTTGGAAGGTTGCTCCAGCGCCCGGGCTGAAAACAGCACCTCCACCACCTGCGGCGTCGGGGGCGCGGGCGCTTCTTCCAAAGGCAGGGTGAACGAGAAGATGGAACCCTTGCCGGCCTCGCTGTGGACGCCAATCTGGCCGCCCATCGCCTCCACCAGATGTTTGCAGATGGAAAGCCCCAAGCCCGTGCCGCCAAACTGCCGGCGGTCCGAGCCATCCACCTGCGAGAACGGGACAAAGAGCTTGGCGCTGTCGGCTGGCGAAATCCCGATGCCGGTATCCCGTACAGCGAAGGTGAGCGCGCCGCTCGCCTCCCGCTGAACCTTGATTGCGACTTCGCCCGCCAACGTGAACTTCACGGCGTTGCCCGCCAGATTCAGGAGGACCTGACGCACGCGCCCTGGATCGCCCCAATAGTGGTTGGGAGTTCCCGGTTCAATTGCGGACGAAAGCTTGAGTCCTTTCGCCTGGGAGTCCGGCTTGAGGATCTTGACGATGTTGTCCAGCACGACGCGCAGGTCAAACTGCTCACGCCGGATCTGAAGGTGCCCGGCTTGAATCTTGGAGAAGTCCAGGATGTCGTCAATGATTGAGAGCAGGGCGCGCGAGGACTGGGCAATGGTTTCGGCGTAGTCGCGCTGCTCATCGTCCAACCGGGTGCCCAGAAGAAGGCTGGTTGTGCCCAGGACGCCCGTCATCGGAGTCCGAATCTCGTGGCTCATGTTGGCCAGGAACTGCGATTTCAGTTCGGCGTGCCGGCGCTCGGTGTCAATGCGCTCCAAATAGATCCGGTAAGTCCGGTACACCGCATAACCCACCGGCAGCACCAGCAGGCACATTTGCCAGTCCACGCCGGCGCCCATGGCGAGGATCATGGCGGCCACAGCCGCGCCCAGCAGGTAATAGGGGAATGTCCAGAAGTAGTACTCGTGCCAGACGGTGTAGGGTTTCTTCTTCTCGGTGAGCGCTACGACGGTGGCAATTGATCCGGTGTTCGTAATGAAGTAGCCAATCGAGACGATACCGAGCGTCAGCGGCGTGCGCAGGCTTGGAAGAATTTCCGGAATTGCGTTCCAGACGCCAACGGCCGCCGCGGTGGAGAGCGCCATGGAGGAAAAATTGAACAGGATCTTCACAATCTCGCGCCGCTCTTTGGCATGCCAGATGTATTGCCACAAGGCCGAGACGCAGGCCACCACGAGGGCCTCAAGGAAGCTGAGCTGCGCGACGGACAGGAGGATGAACAGGAAGCTGACCGACATCGTGCCGCGGATTGCCGGAAAGCTGATCTTGAGTCCGGAGCTAATGATCGCCGCGGCCAGGTAGGTGGCAAACTGCAGGGGGTTTGCAACGCTTGAGCGGTATAGGGCGCTCACCACAACCGCCCCACCGGCCAGACAGATGGTGAAGATGTAGAACCGGGCGATCTTCGACATAAGGTCTTTCGACTGCAACCGAAATCTCGAGGCGGCCCAGAAGCGATGGCGCCCCGGGCGCCCCGTCCAATACCGCTCCGCTTTTCTTAACGGCGGGATCGGCCTTTACCTTTAGGAACGACGGGTAGACAAGCGCGAATTTCAGATAAGATGATGCTGAAATGAGATTCCTTCCCGCGCTGATCCTCTTTACAGCGGTGGCCACGGCGCAGCCGGTCCGCGTTGTGGGAACGCCTCCGGTCTTCGTGCTCGACACCGGACACTCCTCCTATGTCCTAGGTGTGAATGAACTTGGTAGTCTCCAGCACGTGTATTGGGGAAGCCGCGTCGAGCGCGGCGAAGACTGGGGGGCCGTCCGGTCCCACCGCGACTCCGCCTTTGAGTCGCGCGCCGGGATGACCCCCGAGGAATATCCCGCCTGGGGAGGTATGCGCTACAACGAACCCTGCCTGAAGGCCACCACCGCCAGCGGGGTTCGCGATGTGGTTTTGAAGTACGCCTCTCACCAGGTGCGGGGCGACGCTCTGGTCATACGGCTCAAGGACACGGGCACGGACCTCTTCGTCAACCTGACCTATCGCGTCTATCCGGGCTCCGGAATTCTTAGCCGCCAGTCGGAGGTGGAGAACCGTACCGGTGAAACCGTCACCCTGGAGAGCGCGCAGTCGGCGGCATGGTACCTGCCCCGCGGAAACGGTTACCGGCTGACGCATCTTGCCGGGCGGTGGGCCGGTGAGACGCAAGTGATTCAGGAACCGGTCGAACCCGGCATCAAGGTCCTGGACAGCCGCCGTGGTAACACCAGCCATCAGGCCAACCCGTGGTTTGCCATTGATGAGAGTTCGGCCACTGAAGATTCCGGCAGGGTGTGGTTTGGCGCTCTCGCTTGGTCCGGCAACTGGAAACTGGCCATCGAGCAGACGACGAGCCAGCAGTTGCGGGTCGTAGGGGGATACAACACGTTCGACTTCTCCTCCCCTCTGAAGCATGGTGAAGCATTGAAAACTCCGGAGTTTTTCGGCGGCTTCACGGACCGGGGTTTCGGTGAAGCGTCGCGTATGCTACACCGCTTTGCTTTGACCGAAATCCTGCCCGCGTCTTCGCGGGAGAAATCCCGTCCCGTGCTGTACAACTCCTGGGAAGCGACGACGTTCAATGTGAACGAAGCGGGCCAGCGGCAACTGGCCGGGAAAGCGGCGAAGCTCGGCATCGAACTGTTCGTCATGGACGACGGCTGGTTCGGCGCCCGCGATAACGACCGCGCCGGGCTGGGCGACTGGTATGTCAACAGGAAGAAGTTCCCCAACGGGTTGGGACCGCTGATCAGCGCCGTCAACCAAGCCGGCATGAAGTTCGGCTTGTGGGTGGAACCAGAGATGGTGAACCCGGACAGCGACCTGTTCCGCAAACACCCCGATTGGGCGATTCAATTTCCGGGACGCCCGCGCACCGAAGGCCGTAACCAGCTCATATTGAACATGGCCCGGAACGACGTCAAGGAATACATCTTTGACCTTCTCGACAAACTGCTGGTGGAAAACAAGATCGATTTCTTCAAATGGGACATGAACCGGCACATCTCCGAACCTGGATGGCCGCAACTGCCGGTGGCCGACCAGCGCAAGTTGTACGTCGCCTATGTCAACAACGTCTACGAAATCATCGACCGGTTGCGCGCCAAGCATCCGGGCCTGGAAATCGAGTCCTGTTCGGGCGGCGGCGGCCGCATCGACTTAGGCATCATGCGCCGCGTCGAACAAGTCTGGACGTCTGATAATACCGAGGCGTTTGACCGGCTCCGGATTCAGGAGGGCTACAGCTACGCCTACCCCGCCAAAGAGATGATGGCCTGGGTGACCGACGTTCCGAATATGAACGGCAGGACAACCCCGCTCAAGTACCGTTTCCTGGTGGCGATGATGGGTTCGCTTGGAATCGGCGCCAATCTGAATCACTGGTCCGAGGCGGACTCGAAACTGGCCGCCGAAATGATCGCGACCTACAAAGAAATCCGCAAGACTGTGCAGGAAGGCAGCCTCTACCGGCTGATTTCTCCGCGTGCGGGCAACCTGACATCGAACCTCTACGTTTCCTCCGGCGGCAAGCAGGCGGCGCTGTTCGCGTTTCTTCACTCGCAACAGTTCCGCCAGGAGCCACCTACGATTGTCTTGAAAGGACTCGAACCCAATGCGGTCTACAGGTTGAAGCCAGTAGACGAGAAGCTCGCCGAACGGGGCAGGGAATTGAGCGGCGCTTACCTTATGGGCAAAGGGCTGAACTTCAACCTGACCGGGGATTTCGATAGCACGCTGGTAGTACTGGAACGCGTCCGCTGAGCCGTAAGGCCCTATAGTCCCTGCGGTTCCACGTGTACGAGCACATCGGCAACCCAGTCCAGGCGTTCTTTGAGCTTGTTTCGAACCTGTGAGGCAATCTCGTGCCCTTCCCGAACCGAGAGCGCGGGATTCACTTCGAGGTGCAGATCGACGTGATAGCGGAGCCCGGTCTTGCGCGCGAAGCATTTTTCGACGCCCAAAGCGCCCGGAACCGTCATGGCGACTTTCCGGACCCGCTCGATGGCTTCGGCATCCGGCATGGTGTCCATGAGTTGCAGCGATGTTTCACGAATCACCTGGAGCCCCAGCGTGATGACCAGCACGCCGACAACCGCCCCGCCCACATGGTCTGCCGCCAGAAACCGGGACGGGTCGTACAAAGTCAGCCCGAGGGCAATCAGCGCGGTCATTCCGGACAGGATGTCGACGAAATCGTTCCAGGCGTCCGCCACCAGGGCGGAACTGCCTAACTTCTTGCCGTGGTGGAACTTGTACGCTGAAAGCGCCGACTTGAGGAACACCGAGGCAATGACGGGCCAGACTGCGTACGAGGCGGGCGGGGTGTGAGCTTGAGTCACATTCTGGAGCGACCGGTAGCCGATGACGATGCCGGTCAGGACCAGAAAATTGCCTAAACCCAAACCCGTTAGGATCTCGAAACGTCCATGTCCGTAGGGGTGGTTGTCGTCAGCGGGGCGAGCAGCGACCCACAGCGCAAAAAGGAGCATGCCGGAGGTGAGCACATCAGCGCCGCTTTCAACACCGTCCGCCATGACCGAGGTGGATCCGGCCATCCACCCAATCGTCAGTTTTGCAACGGCGAGCGCGCCGCTGACCACCATTCCGATAATGGCGACTCGTACGCCCTGCGCCATGCCTGAGCCGTTCCGAAATTCAGGGTAACTGATATGGGGTTCAGATCGCTAGT
>JADZCI010000009.1 GCA_020851655.1 Bryobacterales bacterium | reverse complement strand
TGTATTCTCACTGCGTCGCTGTCGCGCTGCATCTGGCCAACAGCCGCTGTGAATACCTGAGCCAACGCCAGGGACATCGGGTGGCTCAACTCTTGAGCCAAAGCGATGCACTGATTGCAGGCGCGAGCCGCCTCGTCCATCCGCGCCTGCAATGCCAGGGTCAGACCGAGGAAATACTGGCCACAGACAGCGGCGTCGTGGCTTCCATAGGTTGCGGCCATAGCCGCATGTCGCTCAACTTGGTAGATGCCGATGGCTGACGTCGAATGGATGCGCGCGGCATCGAGATCTCCCCGTAGGAAAGCCGTAGCCCAACCTGAGTGATGGGCCTGGAGGAGCAACTGGCGATCGTCGTGCCGGCGGGCAAGGGTCATCAGGTCCTGCGCGAGGTTATGCGCAATGCTCAAAGGTCCTTGCCCCAGGTAATAGAGCCAAAGGCCCCAAAGGGCGGGGAAGATCCGCGGAGTGTCCCCGAGTCCGTGACACAACTCATACGCCCGCGAGTATGGATGCTCGACCTCCGGTGCACCCCAGCCGTGAGTCGCCATCAACACCGCTCCCAGCCCAATCTGTAACGCCACTTCACGCTCGGTCCGCTCCTGGCCGGGCGGCTCGTTTTCCAGCAGCATAAGCGCCTTCTTGAAGTGCAACTGGGCTTCCTTGTAGGCGTTGCGGCGGCGCGCGTTCTCTGCCGCGTGCTGACGATAGATTCCAGCACGGTGCAGGTCGCGGCTCCGTTCGAAATGCATCGCCAGCTCCGCGGCGATTTCCGGTGACCGTTGTCCGTATGCGGTCTCCTGACGTTCTCCAATTTTCCGGTGCAGGTCAGCGCGGCGACTCGCCGGAATACGTTGGTACAACACGTCTCGGTACAGCACATGCAGGAAGTCGAAGCCGGCACTGATGGTTCCGTCGGGCCACTCGACCGCGACGCCTTCCTGCACGAAGCGACACTGGCGAGCGAGTGCGGTCAGTGTGATTTCCACTTCATCCAGCTCGCGCCCCGCAGCGACCGCGACCGCGGCTGCCGAGAATGTCGCTCCGGCACCGCTCGCGATCTCTAGAATGAAGCGTTCATCAGGGAGCAGGCGATTCACCTGCCGCTCAATCGCCCTTCTCAAACCGTCGGGGATGCCCAGAGCAGGCTCGCCTGCATCACTACTTACCGTCCATCTGCCATCCTGCTCGAGCAATAGGCCACGTTCAACCAGATCGCCCAGAATGTTGACGACGAACAGCGGGTTTCCGCCGGTGTGCTGTTGCACGACTCGAGCCAGTTGCCTCATGCGTTCGTTGTGGCCGGTCGCTGGCGGGAACCGAAGGGCAACATAGTCGGCGACTCCGCTTTCATCCAGGCCCCCCAGCGCAATCTCCCGGCTGAGACCTTTTTCCCGGAGCCGCTCAACCACCTCGGCCAGCGGATGCTCAGGTCCGCTGACCGCCGGAGGCCAGAACGTGGCAATCAGCAGAAGGCGGGCGGGCTCGGGCCGTTGCGCGAAGGCGACAACCCAATCAAGCGTGGACATGTCGCTCCAATGGAGGTCTTCCAACCAGAGGATCAGCGGCGCTTCCGCGGTGATCGCTTCCACGGCGTCGTTGAGTTCCCGGAGCATGCGCTCTCGCGTCGTGCCTGCGGCTGTACGTTGCAGACTAACCAGGTGCTCCGGCGCAAGTAAGGCCGGTATTTGCGCCAGCCAGGTTGGGCTGTATCGCTCAAGCAGGTGGACGATCCGGTCGCCCCCGGGCTGCTGGCACAGCCTCGTCAGCGCTTCCAGCAATGGTTGATACGGCTCTCCAACACCGTAGTGCTCGATACTCTGACCCCAGGTCGCCCTGACATTATCGCGGGACCTCGCCCTCGCCAGGAAGGCTCGAACGACGGTTGTCTTTCCGATGCCAGGTTCACCGGTCACAAAGAGCACTTGCCGGGAGCCATGTTCGGCCCGGGTGAATGCGTCGAGCATGCCTGCAAACACCGGCTCACGGCCAATCAGCGGCGCATCGGTGTGGATCGGCGCCGGCGGCCCGACGTTTGGGCCCCCGTCCGGCGAACCGGTCAGGGTTGGTGCAAGGAACCGGTAACCCCTTCGATGAAGTGTCTCGATGAATCGGGGACGCCGCGCTGTATCACCGAGTACACTCCGCAACTCCCGGATGCAGGACGTCAAAGCAGAGTCGGTAACCGCGGTGCCGGGCCAGACCGCACGAAATAGCTCTTCCTTGGTAACGACTTCCCCGGTCCGTTCAGCCAGAACACACAGCAGTGCGAGGGACTTGGGTGTAATGCGCACATCGATGGAACCACGCCAAAGTCCCTGGACGCGATCGAGTCGATACTGATCAAAGCGAATCACCTCGAACTCCGAAGCGCTCCCATCAGGATCCCACGGAAATCCCAGTGCTTTCCCACGACTTCCTCTCGACCCCCGGCTTACTTTCGATTTTACAGGGCCGCAAGAGCGGCCACGAAAGGAAAGGGACTTGGATGATCAGAATGACTATCGCAGTCCGTGCAATGGCAGCGCTGCTGTTTACTTCGGCGCTTACCCGCGCTGACGTGGTCTCGGACTGGAACAGGGTAATGTTGACTACATTGAGCGCCCAGAACCCGTACATTCAGGCGCGGGTTGCCGCGATAACGCACCTCGCCGTCTTCGAGGCCGTTAATGCTGTGACCGGCGAATTTAAGCCGTACCTCGGCACTGTCACCGCATCGCCGGGCGTGTCCGCTGAGGCCGCGGCGGTTTCTGCCGCGTATACCGTGCTTATCAAATACCTCCCCGACTGGGCAGATGCGCTCAACGACAACCGGGCCGATTCTTTGGCAAGGATTCCTGAGGGACCGGCCAAGAGCGCGGGTATCGCCGCCGGCGAAGCTGCGGCCAATGCAATGATCGCCGCGCGCGCCAGCGACGGATCGGAGCCGCCGGAAGTTT
>JADZCI010000008.1 GCA_020851655.1 Bryobacterales bacterium | reverse complement strand
GGCAGCCAGAAAAAACGCCTCGACCATCTTGCGGGAGTAGGGAACCTCCAACTTCACGATGTCCTGGTAGGTGAGCGTGCCGGTCTCCAGTTTCCTCACCCATTCGGGCGTGTGAACCAGCAGCAGGCCGGCTGAAGCAGCCGGGACCGGCTGGATGAAGTCTTCGAGGCTGGCGATGTAATCGTCCAGAAGCTTGCGCCGGATCAGACGGTATTTCTGGGTGGGAAAAACATGTGCGCCGAAGTTGAGGTCGTAGCCGTCGTGGTAGATGAGCGGAAACGGCAGCATCGGCGTCAACCGTGCGATTGAAGCGCCGTGACGATGGAGACGCCGTAAATATCTTCCGCGGTGCAGCCGCGAGGCAGGTCGTTGGCGGCTTTCTCCAGGCCCTGGAAGAAGGGCCCGTAGACGATTCCCTGGCCCAGGCGCTCCACGAGCTTGACCGCGATGTTGGCGCTGGCGACATCGGGAAAGATCAGGGTGTTGGCGTAGCCCGCCACGGTCGATCCCGGGGCCTTGGAGCGGCCCACGGCGGGCACGATGGCGGCGTCGGCCTGGAGTTCGCCGTCGCAGTGCAGGCCGGGCTGCCGCGCCAGCGCGATTCGGCGCGCTTCGGCGACCTTGGCCACAAGCGGGTGCGCCGCGCTCCCTTTGGTCGAGAAGGAGAGCAGGGCCACAACCGGCTCGACGTCCAGCAACTGCCGCGTTGTTTCCGCCGTCGAGATGGCGATGTCGGCCAACTGCGATGCGGTTGGATCGATCACCAGCGCCGGGTCGGCGAAAGAGAGCACGCCGTTGGCGCCAAACTCGCGCGGGTGCACGCACAGAATCATGACGCTGGAGACCGTCTTGACGTTCGGTTTCAACCCGATCGTCATGACCGCGGCGCGGAACGTTTCGGCCGTGGTGGCCACCGCGCCGCCCACAAAGCCGTCGGCATCGCCGGCCGAGACCATCAGCCCCGCGTAATAGAGAGGTTCGAGAGCCATGCGCCGGGCTTCGGTTTCCGTAACTCCGCGAGACCGGCGGCGTTCGTGCAGAATACGGGCGTATTGGTTCAGCTTGGACGATTTGGCCGGTTCGACGCCGGCTTTGCCGACCAGGATGGGTTCCAATAAGCCATCCTGCTGCAAACGTTTGGCGGCCAGTTGAACGCGCGCGTCGTCACCTTCCGGAAAAACCACGCGCATGCGTTTAGGCTTGGCGCGTAAGCGGGCTTTCTGCTTGTCCAGAAACTCTACGGCGGACGGCGGCACGGACATGAACTCTACATTCTATCTTTCATGCCACCAAAGCTGCTTCAAGCGAATCCGCCGGGTAGGTTTCCTTTCATACCTCCCGTGCCCGTCAGCGCGGAAGAACCTCATCCAAGGCGACCCACTCGAAAACCAACTTGTCGCTGCCGTCGCCTCTCGCACGCACGAGGGCGGAGTTGGCTTGGATCCCCAAGAGTCCCCACCGTCCGTTCCGGGAGGCATTAAAGGAAAGTGGCTGCCAGGTTCCGGAGGAGTCAAGGGTGTAATAGCCGCTCGGCGCCGTTCCTCCCTGCATCCAAGACAGCACGCGCCCGCCGGAGGCGACAGCAGAGCCCAGCAACTTGGCGGTTTGCAGCGTGCCATCCGGCTGCTTGCTGAACGCCAGCGGGACCCGCCGGAGAACCTTCCCCTGGTGATCGGTCTGAATCCACAATCGCGGCCAGGGGAGGAACAGGTTGACGGTGTCAGGCGTCACCGCCAACTGGGGCGAACCAGCCTCGCCGGAGTTGAAGCTTGGATGGGTTTCTCTGGGGAACTGTCCTCGCGGCAGAAACGCCCCCAGGAGTTCGCCGGCGGCGGAATAGTGCCGGAGAATCTCCGTACTGGATGTGCCGGCGCCATGCTCGAAGTCCCAACCCAGAGCCCAAACACTGCCATCGGGAGCCACCTTGAGCCGGACAGCCAGAAACGGGTTGGTCCGGACGGTCTTCAGCAGGCGTCCGGCGCCATCGGTGAAGCAGAGCATGGCCGCCGGTTGTGCGGCGTCGCTCCAGGCATGGGTTGAAACGACGAGTGCGCCGTCCGCGTCCAGAATGGCTGCCGCGTGAACTGACACTCTCGCCGCGCCGGTCAACGGTACAGTCAGCTTATAGAGCGGCGATCCGTCAGATCTGTGCACGAACACCTGGGGCTCGCCCGATTTTGGCTCGGCGGGCATAACCAGAAAGTAACCCCGGTCCCAAGTAACCGGGCGAAGCTCGAAAGACTGGTATTGATCGGGAAGGGTTACCCGGCGGACTTCGCCGCAAACTACTCCTGGCGTCAGGGTGGCAACCAAAACGCAAGTAAGATACTCGATACGGATCATATTCTCATTCCCCTTGCCTAAACTCCGCAATCACACAATGGGTCATAGCAAAGCCACATATCGTTGCAACCTGGGCACGCCTGTGAATATGTGCCGCCCCGGCAGTAATGGCACGAAGGACCGACCGCCAAAGCACACACACTCCGAGTGCACTCTGTGCCGACACACTCCACCCACTCGAGCGTAGCCCAGCATCCCCCTCCAGTGCATGGCGCTTGCATCATGGCAGGAACCCGAAGTCGACCTTGGGGCATGAAGGATGCCATTAGTCCCGGTATTCCGCTCCCTGCCTGGTTCCGATTGGTCGATAATCGTTGAGACAACGGCAGATCAATTGAGCTGCGACGCTGCGTCACACAAAGAGTTCCCTTGCCGGCCGATTTCAGCGCTTCGAGGTAAAAGGCAAACCGCTCGGGTCTTGGCGAGATTCCTTCAAAAACGGAAGACAGTGGCTTCAAGTCCTGGTTGACAATAATGTAAGGTGGCTTCTGAGCAAATGCAAAGCACAGAGACCAAGACAAACTTATCAAGATTGGCTGTCTCATCATGGCGTGTATTGTACGGTTGCAGGTCAAACGCGTCAAGGGTCAGTCAAGTGAATCCAGGAACTTCGCACAACCGCCTGCAACTGTCGGGAAAGGCATGAGAACTCGGATGGAAGGCCCCAGCCGAGATTCGCGGAGCACGATTTGAAGTCGGGAGGCAGGCCAGAGGCGTGAAATTCCGT
>JADZCI010000007.1 GCA_020851655.1 Bryobacterales bacterium | reverse complement strand
ATGATCCGGCCTCCGAGCATCTCCTGACAAAGACCATGGCACTCTACGATCCCACAAAGGAGGACTTATTGATTGATTTGGAGGGCTTGGTCGTCACCCGCACGCCCCCTTACGCGCTGGTCCTCCCTGGCAACCCGGACTTGAGAGCGGGGTTTGGGCATCTGGGAATGGCTCCCGCCGAGATCTTCATCAAGAAAATCTACTCAATCCGCAGGATCCCGATCCCTGCGCCAAGAACCTCTCCTGCCCGGTAGGACGCTGCCAAATCACCGCATCGGCGCCGCGATGTATTACAGAGCTGTTCCGGAGATTTGCCGGCCGGCTCACGCAGAGTCGCATCAACCGCGGGATCTTCGATCAGACCTACACACATGCGACCGCCCAGGACGGGGGCTTGAATTGGATGTATGATTTCTACGGGAACCGCTTGACGCAATCGGTAGCAATTGTGTCGACTGGCGCCGCTGCGGCAGGCGCCGGGAACCGCCGGGAACCGGGGCCCAGACGATTGATGTGGGTAATGTCATGTGGATTCTGCTCAACCTATTCGGGCCGAAATCCTACGAGCGCAGGCAACTCCCTATCGCGGGGACGACCCCGATGTAGCTGCATTCAATTTGAAGTTTGACGTAACGATGGGCGAACGGGTTGGGAGGGCCGTGAACATTCCGAAGGCCGGGACAAGTGATGGCCGCACAACTCGCGTTGCGGTGCTTGGCGTGCAGGCCAAACAGCGTGACAGAATCTACGCCCAGGTGGTTCAGTCCAGTTGGTATGACACTGGCTCCATCAAGTACGCGCCATGCGTCTCGAAGAAAGGAAAGAATAGTTATGCGGCGCCTTATGGCACGACAGTTACTGGCTTCGAGAAGAATGTTTCAGATGATACGGAGGGCGATGGCGTACTTGTGCGTGGCGGCGCCGCTTGTGATGGCTGAGGATAGGCCCGTCTCCGTGTGTGATATTTTGAGTCACCTCGAATCCTATGGCGGCCGGCTTGTTCGCGTCCATGGCACTATCCAAAGCGACGTTGATCTTTGGATCACGGCGGACTGCCCAACCGTGATTAGAGTTGGATCCGTTGAGTTTCTGAACCTCATCGCCCTGGCATTCCCTGACTCTGTCGTCCACGATCGACCGAAGATCGAAGTAACCTTCAATGCTGACGCGGGAAGCGCGCAAGCACTGTTTCGCGGCCTGGCGGCGCGAAACCCCAAGACGCAGGGTCTCCATGCAGTGGTGGAGGGATTGGTTATCACTCGTAGTCCTCCGTTCGCGCTGGTGTCGAGAAGCGATCCGGCAAAGAGAATTGGTTTTGGCCACACCGGGATGGCGCCAGCTATGATCGTGATAAAGAGGATCAGTGAGATCGAGGTGCGTGCAAGGCGCTAGCACGCGAACATTGTCATCAAAGGGAGTGAACCTCGCCTATGGAGCCTTCCATGAAGACTACCGCCGGTGCTTGTTTGTTTCTGATAGCCGCGTCAGCGCCAGCGATGACCCAGGGTCTTGCCAGTTATTACGGTCTAACCCCGGGACGATCAAAGCAAGCCGACGTTGAGGCGGTGCTCGGCACGCCCAAGAGGATTTCCCGGGAATCTGCCGGGCTTCTCTATGTCTATGCCAAGCCCAGGGATGGAGCTAATTATGTCGAAGTCCTGATGGACAAAAAGACGCTGAAGGTTCGCACGATCGTTGTCGATCCGGACAATACCTCGGTATCTCACGTCGTGAAACTTTTCGGCACGGCGTATCAGCGTGTTCGATATGCGTTCGACAATTGCTGAGCGACGGTGAGTCGGCCCCCATCTACCGGTCGGCATCCGGAAATTTGGAGTTTATTGAATATCCGGATCGTGGAATCTACGTAGCGATCGAAGGCGATCAGGTCATCGATATCATGTTCTCGGCCGAGCCACCCGGCCGCTCAAAGTCCCGTTGTCCAGCCACGCACCGGCCGCGCAGTCATGATTGAACAGCTTTTTCGGAATCCGGCCTAGCGTCCCCTACGCGAAAGCGGAATCCCCAAGCGCTTCATGCGGAACTGCAGCGTGGACCGCTTGACACCCAGGATTGCGGCCGCGCCCTTCGGTCCGGAGACCACCCAACTCGCCCGCTCAAGAGCGCTCACGATCTGCCTGCGTTCCTCTTCGTCGAGGACGCGCCGCAAGGGTTGAGACGGTGAGGTTTCGCCTCCTGTCGTGGCTCTTCCGCCATTGCGCGGCCGCAGATCGGCGGCCGGAACCCTCAAGACCGGCCCGTGAGTGACGATGACGGCGCGCTCGATGACGTTCTGCAATTCGCGAATGTTGCCGGGCCAGTCGTAGCGTGTCATCGCCTCCATGGTTCCCGAAGGGATGGTGTCGATGTTGCGGTTGTTGCGCCGGCTAAACTGCTGCGTGAAATGGCGGACCAGCACGGGGATGTCTTCCGGACGTTCCCGCAGAGCTGGAATCCGAATCGGGAACACGTTCAGCCGGTAATACAGGTCGGACCGGAATAACCCTTGCCCGACCATCGCTTCCAGGTCCCGGTTGGTTGCCGCGATCAGGCGCGCATCGGTACGGCGCGTTTGAGCGCTGCCCAATCGCTCGAACTCGCGCTCCTGGAGCACGCGCAATAGCTTTGGCTGCAACTCGAGCGGGATCTCGCCGATTTCGTCGAGGAAAATGGTTCCCTGGTGCGCCAGCTCAAATCGCCCGATACGCTGGGCAATGGCCCCGGTGAAGGCGCCCTTTTCATGGCCGAAGAGCTCGCTTTCGAGGAGCCCCGTTGGAATGGCGGCACAGTTGAGTTTGACGAACGCATAAGCCTTGCGCGCGCTCAGGTTGTGCACGGCGCGGGCGATCAACTCTTTGCCCGTGCCGGTTTCTCCGCAGATGAGCACCGTCGAAGAGGTGGGCGCCACGGTTTCGACTTCGCGCAGAACGCGGCGCAAGCCTTCGCTAGTGCCGACAATCTGTTCGAAGTTCAGCTCGGTGCGGATTTCATCTTCGAGGTAAACGTTCTCTCGCGCCAGCCGGTCCTTGAGCGCGGCGATCTCGCCGTAGACGTTCGCGTTTTCGACGGCGATGGCT
>JADZCI010000006.1 GCA_020851655.1 Bryobacterales bacterium | reverse complement strand
GCTGGAAGCCTACAAGGTGGCGAAAGAGATCAAGGCTCACGGCGCGGGCGTTTCGACGTTCAGCGACTGGTGGTCGTACAAGGTGGAGGCGTTTGACGCCATCCCGTACAACGCCGCCTTGCTGCAATCGAAAGGCGTGCTGGTTTCACTCAACTCCGATTCGGCTGAACTGATGCGCCGCCTCAACACGGAAGCCGCCAAGGCCATCAAGTACGGTGGTGTCACAGAAGACGAAGCGCTCGCCATGATCACCATCAATCCCGCCAGGCAGTTGGCGATCGATCAGTATGTTGGGTCCATCGAGGCCGGCAAGCAGGCCGACCTGACCATCTACGACAAGAACCCGTTATCGGTCTACGCCAAGGTTCAGAAAGTTCTGATTGACGGTCAGGTCTATTTCGATCGCGACCAGGACATGACGGAGCGAGCGAGGCGCCAGGCAACCCGCAAGGGCCTGATCCAGAAGGAGAAGGAGACGGAGAAATCGAGGAGGCCCTCATGAGGACCGTTTTGAGTTTCCTCGCATCGCTGCCTTTGCTGGCGGGCGCCAACGATAGCTTTCTGCTGCGCAACGCGACGATCTGCCCGGTTTCCGGACCCAAAGTCGAGGGTGCTTCCTTGCTGGTCCTGGACGGCAAGATCGCCGATATCGGGCCCAAGATCGCCGTGCCAAAAGACCGCAAAGGGCTCAAGGTGATCGAAGGCAAGGGGCTGAGCGTCTATCCCGGCATGATCGATTCCGGCGCCGAAGCCGGTTTGTCGGAGATCTCATCCGTACGCGAAACCAGCGATATCGGCGAACTGGGGCGCTTCAATCCTCAGTTGCGGCCGCTCATTGCCGTCAATCCGGAAAGCGAACATATTCCGGTCATCCGCGCCAACGGCATCACGTCGGTCGCACTGCTGCCGGGCATCGGCGCGTCCGGCGGAACGATGAGTCTTATCGGAGGCCAGATCTCGTTGATCCACCTCGACGGATGGACCTGGGAGGAAATGGAAATCCGGCGCATGGGGGCCATGTACCTGCGGTACCCCACGATTGGAGCGCGTCCGCGCGGATTCGGCCCAAGTGCGGCTCGCATAGGCTTCGCCGAGGCCAAACGCGCGCGCGACACACAGGCCCAGGACCTGAAGGAATTCTTCGAACAAGCGCGCCGCTATCAACTTGCCCGGCGGCAGAACGTAGCCGGCCAAACCGTGGATCTCAAGTTCGAAGCCATGATTCCTCTGCTGGAGGGCAAAGTCCCCCTGGTCGTCCTGGCCGAGCAGGAGCGCGAGATCAAGGAGGCGATCGGACTGGCGGAACGCGAAAAGGTCCGTCTGATTCTCGCCGGCGTGAAGCGGCCTGGCGCTACCGTCGAGACCATCGCCAAGAAAAAGATTCCGGTCATTCTCGGCACGACTCTTGAGCTTCCGGAACAGGACGACGATCCTTATGACGCGCCGTTCACCTTTCCGGGAGACCTGGTCAAGGCCGGTGTCAAGATCGCGTTCGCTTCGTTTGCGAATCAGTTCGCCAGAAACCTGCCTTACGAAGCGGCGCAAGCCGTAGCCTTCGGCATGCCCTACGAAGAAGGGTTGAGGTCAGTGACGCTGAATCCCGCCGAAATCTGGGGCATCTCCGACCAAGTGGGATCGATCGAGAAAGGTAAACTCGCGGACCTCATGGTGACCGACGGCGACCCGCTGGAGATTCGCACACAGGTGAAAATGCTCTTCGTAAAAGGTGCAGCCGTAGACCTGGAATCGAAACATACGCGCCTCTACAAGAAATACAGCGCCCGTCCCGACTGACGCTCTAATTGCGCTCGGCGCGCTCGTACGGCTTCTGGAGATACTTGGCCGCCTCTTCCTGCGCGCCTTGCGTGTTGTCCTTGGTCCGCATCGCCTGCGTGTACTCGTTGCGGGCGCGCTCGCGTTGCTGCGAGATATCGAAAATCTTGCCCATGTTGATATGCGCCCAAACCTCGGTCCACTTGGGGTCGAGGTCTCCATTCAAGGCTTCGCGGAACTCGTTGACCGCCGACTGGTAGTTGCCCTGGAGAAAGAAGACTTCGCCTACGCGGTAATGAGCAAGTGAAGAAGCCCGGTTGACGTCCAGCGCTTTCTGGTATTCCTTGAGCGCCTCGCTGTAATCGCCGACCTCCACCATTTGCTCGCCGCGCCGGATTGCAACCGCCACCCTCATCTGAGGACTCAGCCTGAGCACCTTCCCATCGGGATCGATGATGACTCGCTTGGGTTTGCCAAATGTCTCGACGACGAACTCCGAGGATGTGCCAACGACATCCACCTTCTTGGTTTCCGGGTTGCCCTCGGTCTCGATCCTCAGCTCAACCGGCATGCGGAACGTGTCGAGGTCCTGCGTGATCTTGCCCATCACGCGGAATCCCTTTTGGGTGCGGAAGATTGTGTATTCAAGGTTGAATTCGGGCGAGCCGGTCGATTCGGTCCACTGCACAAAGAATCCCTGGAGCTGCTGCCCGGACGCGGCTTCGAATACCTTGCGCACATCATCGGTCGAGACGCTCTTGTAGGCAAACTGGTCCGAGATGGCCTTCAGGCCCTTCTGAAACGGCTGGTCGCCGATGATTCCCCGCAGCATGTGCAGGACGGCGGCGCCCCGGCTTCCCGTCAGCGCGAACAACTCCGGCGAGTAGTCCTCGAACCGCGCCGCCTGCCGCATCGGCGCATCCGTCACCGTCATGGCGTCGACAAACACGTCCTTCATCTCGCTTTCCAGCGCCGAGGGACCGCCTTGGCTTTCCTGGTACAGCACTTCGGCATACTTTGCCATGCCGTTGGTGATCCACAGGTGGTTTCGATTCACCGGCGAGAACAGGTTGCCGTACCACTGGCGGGTCAGTTGATTGGCCAGCAGGCGCTGCCCCGGTTGTTTGCCGATTCCCGAGGGTGACACAAACAACGTGCCTAGACCCGAGTATCCGTTCGGCGCGCCCGCGTCGGTCTCCACCACCGCCAGCGACGAGGAAGGCGCCAGCCCATAGAGGCTGGTCAGGTACGTCATCACCTTGCCGATTTCGTCACCAACCGGCTTGGCCATCGCCGCCTCGTCTCCGCGAAAATAGACTTCCGATGTGAAGCCCTGTGACGAGATTCGTTGCGGCTCGCCCTGCACGACGCCAATGCTGCCGCCAAACTCCGGCTTCAGCGACTGAAAAACGTAGGTATTTCCGCCCGCTTCCTGGCGCGCAACGCCGCTGCTGACTACTTTGAATCCGGGCGGCACGGTGACCTTTACTTCCGAGATGTACCGGTCACTTGTGTATCCGCTGACCGGGAACCACCGGGCGGGATACAGCAGATAGGCGTGATCCTTCTGGATCGAAGCAAACTTGATGCCATAGACTGGCGACTCTTCCTGACCCGTCAGCCGCCCGTCGTAGGTAAAGGTCAGCGTCTGCCGCTGATCTTTCATCAGTGGCTGTGGAAACTGCAGCCGCACGCTGAAGTCTTTCACCTCTCGCGACATTCCAATCTCGCGACCCGAGACATCCCGCACCGACACCAGGTTGAGCGCGTTGTTCAGTTCGAACACCGCGAAATAGGCATTGCTGTCCACCGGGTTGAACGTGACCTGTGCCGTGGCGCGAACCACTTGCGTGGCGGGATCGATGTTGGCTTCAATCTTGACGCTCTCAACGTCGATTGCGGCCCGGCGGTCCGCCTGCGCCATCAGCAGACCCGAGGCGAGTGCGATCCAAATGGTCAGCGAACAGGTGAGAAGGCGCACTTTTTCTATTTCCTCATTATCCTCTCGACGATGAGCCGGGCGGAGTAGTCTAGTGGGTCATGAGGTGTCCGGAGTTGCCCGGCCACGCGCTCCAGCCCCTGCTTCACCCGGGCGCGAGCCGGCTGGTCATCCAGCAGCCGGAGCACACCGGATGACAAGCGTTCGGGCGTCGCTTCTTCCTGTATCCACTCCTCGACAACCTTCTCGCCTGCGACCAGGTTGACCATCGTGAGAAACGGAGCGCGGACGAGGCGTCTTCCCAGGGTCCAACTGAGCGGCGAAACCTGATAGAAGCTCACAAACGGCAGCCCCAAGAGGGCGGCCTCGACGGTTACCGTGCCGCTGGCCAGCAGACCGGCGTCGGCGTGAGCAAGAGCGCTCCACGTATCTCCCGAAGCCACCTGCCAGTAAGGGCTCGCCGGGAAATCGCTGCCCGGCGGAACCGCCGCGACCACTTCACAGCCGCTCCGATGCAACGCCGCCGCCGTCTGCTCCAACAAACGCCTATGCCTCGCCATTTCCCCTCTTCGGCTTCCGGGACATACGACAACCAACGGCTTGGACTCACTCAGTCGATGCTTGTGCAGGAACCCGGCTTTGCTGTCATGGGCGCGGACCAGCCGGGACAGTGGATGACCAATGTAAGTTGCCGTTACGCCTCGGTCGCGGAAGTATTGCTCTTCAAAAGGAAAGATGCAGTGCAACTCCGTCACGTTTCGACGGAGTGTGCCAATTCGGCCCTCGCGCCACGCCCAAACCTGTGGCGCGACCAGGTACACCACGGGAATTCCCATTTGACGGAGGTGCGGGGCGAGACGGAGATGGAAATCCGGGCTGTCCGTCAAAATCGCCACGTCCGGCTTGAAGCCGCGTGCGGCAGCAATCATTTTACGGTATTCGCCATATATTCGCGGTATGTGCACCACGACTTCGGATATCCCGACCACCGCAAGGCTGCTGGCATCCACCACTGGGCGGACGCCCGCGGCTTGCATTTCCCGCCCCGCGCAACCGAAGAACTCGCCTTCACCGAGACGCGACCTGAGGTGTTGAGTCAAACCCGCACAATAGCGGTCGCCCGAGGCTTCTCCGGCCGATACGAGAAATCTTGATCCCACAGGAAGAACTTTGAGTGTAGCGTCCCGATAAGGGTTCCCTGATATCCTATGAGTGCCCTGGTAATGTCGTCTTCCCCGAACAGTTTGCAGCACGTCAGTATACGGCAGTTTGCGGAGCATTTTCGTAACGATATGATTCCGCTGAGTAGCCGGTTCTGCTACTTTTCGGCGGCGGCCGGCTTATCGGCCGACGATCTCCGTGAATACCTCGAAGAGCCCGTGGCGGCGTTGCCGCCCGCCATCGCGGCCCTGCTGCCCCCGGTCCGGGTCCTGCTCGTGCCGTACCTGGAGCGGACCAACGGCCGCGCCAAGTCGGCGGTGGAATTGCTCGTGGCGGTGGAACGTCCCACCGAAGCAAAAACTTCGTGGGCCGGTTCCATCGTTTCGCCCGATGGCGCCGTACTGGCCTTTGCCGTCAAGGACCAGGAAGTGGCTGATTACCACTACCACTTCTACAACGCTTTGGCGGACCTGATCGTGGACCGCGCTCCGGAATCTGTGATGGGGTCCTTCACGACCCTTCTGCGCGAGGAGTTGAGCGCCGCGGCCAACGGCGAGGTGGATGAGTCGTCGTGGCGCCTGAAGCAGGTTCTGGTGCGCCGCGGCAACGCTTCACGGGACACCAAGCAGTTCAAGGATTATCTGCGCGCCTCGTTCATCGACACGCTTACACTGTACCTGCACGGTATCTGCTGCGACATCGACGTCGAAACCGGACCGCGGCAACTGGCCACCCGGTGGCTGCGCCGGCGCCTGCGTCTGTTCCGCGATGCCTTTCCGCCTCCCGAAGGGTACGCGGTATTCCCTGACGAAGTCCGCCCGGCGTAGAGGCGCTACGAGTGGCGGGGTTCGCGAATCGGCTTGCCGATGTACTCGTTGGCCGCGGCGTCGTTAGTGAACCGCTCTCTAGCCGGGTCCCACTCCAGCCGCTTGCCCGAATGAATGGCGATATGTCCGAGATGGCACAGTGACGTGGTCCGGTGGCCGACCTCGGCATCCGCCATCGTTGGCCCACGCGACTTCACCGCGTCGATGAAATCCTGCTTGTCGACTTTGTCCGGCAGCCTGATCCAGTTCGAACCCGCCGGCGGCTCCAGGATGGACGGCCTGCTCGCTTCAATCTTGCCGGTATCGTCGGCGTAGATCCAGCCCTCGGAGCCTTCAAAGCGGATGGACGGCTTGTCGATCCGGTAAACCAGCCGGACGCCATTGGCGTAACGGTAGTGGATCTCAAAATCGAGCAGCACGTTCCAGAAGCTGCCGGCGTCCGGATACGTGCCGCGTCCTTCCACCTCCACCGGTCCGGTGCGGTCCGTCCCGTTGGCCGATTGCGCCAGGTCGTTGTGATGTGTGCCCCAATTGGTCACCATGCCGTCGCAATAGGTGAGCAGCCGCATCCAGCCGGGGCGCTCATAGGCGTGAGGCTTATGCACGCGAATTTCGGTGTACGGCGCGCGCGGCGCCGGGCCCTGCCAGCGCTCGTAGTCCAGTTCGGAAGGAACCGGCATGTCCGGAGGTTTGGGGCAGGGAATGTCGCCCTTGGGTACGCCGGTGCGAATCGTTTCCAGCTTGCCGATGCGCCCGTTCAAGACCGCTTCGCGCGCCTGATGGTAGTTGGCCTTGGTGCGGTACTCGCTGTCGGTGCGGAAAACGCGGGCGTGTTCCTTTACGGTGTCCGCCAGACGCCGGCCTTCGGCGATGCAGCGCGTCAGCGGCTTTTCGCAGGCGACGTCCTTGCCCGCCTTCACCGCGTCGATGGACATAGGCACGTGCCAGTGATCCGGCGTGGCCACCATGACGGCGTCAATCGTCTTGTCGGCCAGAAGCTGCTTGTAGTCCCGGTAGGCCGCGCATCCGGTGGCGCCGTACGCCGTGTTCACTTGACGGACGGCGTTGTCGAGACGCCATTGGTCCACATCGCACACGGCGGCAACCCGCACCTCCGGCATGGCGAGAAACTGTTTCAGATTGACTTGAACCGTCTGCCGGCCAACGCCGATCACGCCCACCGTGACGCGGTTTGACGGCGCCAGCGCGCCGAAACATGTAGCGGGTACAAAGAGAGGCGCGGCGGCGGCCAGCAACTGGCGCCGCGAAACCGGGTGTTCTGCCATGGTCAAGCCTTAGAAGGAGAATTTGAGCGCAAACCGCAACACACGTTCCCCGCTTGCGCTCGTGATCTCAGTGTATCCGTTCAGGGCGCGAACCGACCCATCCGGGTTCCTGGTCATG
>JADZCI010000005.1 GCA_020851655.1 Bryobacterales bacterium | reverse complement strand
GTGCGGCAGGTTACGACGGCAAGGACGCCCCGGCGGACGCCTTCATCGGCCCCAACGGAATCACCATAGACCCAAAAGGCGGCTTGGTCATCTGCGAGCACGGCAATCGCCGCATCTCGCGCATCGATCAAACGGGCAAAGTCACCACACTCATCGATAAGTACCAGGGCAAGCGCCTGAACAGCCCGAACGATGTCGTGTTCAAGTCGGATGGATCGATGTATTTCACCGACCCGCCCTACGGGCTGCCCAAAGGAGACGACGATCCCGCGAAAGAATTGAAGTTCAACGGCGTCTATCGCCTGGATACCCGTGGCAAGCTTACCCTGCTCAACTCGGAAATGACACGCCCCAACGGTCTGGCCTTCTCGCCCGGCGAGAATTTCCTGTACGTCGCCAACTCCGACGCGGCCAGGAAAGTTTGGATGAAGTTCGAGGTAAAGCCCGATAGCACGCTGGGGCAAGGCACGGTTTTCGCGGATGTGACCGCCGAAACCGCCGATGGCCTGCCCGATGGGATGAAGGTCGACCAAAAGGGCAACGTTTATGGAACCGGTCCTGGAGGCGTATGGATCTTCTCTCCCGAAGGCAAACACCTGGGAACCATCAAGCCGCCCGAGGTCCCCGCCAACGTCGCCTGGGGCAAAGCGGCGGAAACCGATGCGCAAGCCGCCATGACCGCCACCGAACCGGCCACCGCGCTCTACATGACCGCCCGCACCGGTCTGTACCGTATCGAACTCAGCATCCCGGGAATCCGGCCGTAGTCAGAGTGAGAAAGGGGAATTAAGTCCAATGAACCGCCGTCAACATCTCAGAAGCTTTGCCGCCGCGGCCGTCGCTTCAGCCGCCTTCGCTGCCGCCGCCGAGCCCATCGTCTTGTTGGTCGACCTGGAGGTGGATCCGGCCAGAACGCAGGACCTGGTCACGGCATACCGAACGGTCTTCCGCCCGGCCATTCGTAAGCAGCCGGGATTTGCCGATGTGCGTCTCCTGAAGCTTCGCTCCGAAGCGGCGGGGAAAGCTCCCGCCGGCTGTACTTACCGCTTGCTCGTCAGCTTCCAAACCGAGGACCAGCGCCTGAAGTGGGTCGCCTCCAGCGATCACCAGAAAGCCTGGCCCACGATTGAAAAGTGCTTGAAAGGGCAGAAGTACATTGCCCTCGTCTACGACGCCGTTTCCTGATCCTCTTATTGCGCCTTCAGCAACCAGTTCAGCGAATTTCGAATCAAGCGCTGCATCATCGGATGTCCCAGGGCTTCGGGCGTGTGACCCGGTGACAAGTAGACAAACCGGCCTTTCCCCTCTTCCTTCCACCACCCGCCCGCCGCCGATAGATTGTCTCTCGCGATGGTACGCAATAACAGGTGTGCGTCGTCCAGGTAATACTTCACCGTATGCTGCTCGTCGAAAATCTCGAAGTCATCGACGCCTGCGGTGATGGGATGGTTCTTATTCTCCACGCGAACGGTGAACACATAGGGTTTGGGATGCCCGCCGTAGTCGCCACCGAAAAGCTTGTAGTACAGTCCGCCCGGAGGATACAACCCTTGTGAATTGTGCAGCGCCAGAAAGCCTCCGCCGCCCGCCACAAAGTCCCAAATCGCCTGCTGCTGCGCGCCGGTCATCCACTTCACGTGTTCCTTGTCATATCCGTTGGGCCAGTTCATCCCGTCTCTCAGGATGACGAGCAATTGAACGTCCCGCAGCGATTCGGCATTCAGCGCCTCGACGTTCTCAATGAACGTCACCGGTATGTTCTCGCGCACGAAAGCCGTTGCCAGGTTGTCGCGTATGTACACCGGGCTGTGGTACCGGTCACCGATCAGCGCCAGGGCTTTCGGGCGCTTGGCTGACATATAGACCGCCGAAGTGTTCTGAGCCGGGATGGCCGCGCCGAAAAGGCAGGTGAGCAACAGGAGCCGCGTTTTCATTGGAGACAGTCTATCGCCAAAAGGCGGCCGGCTTCATCCAGTTCAACGCGCACGGGAATGGGGACCACGTCAAAGGCGGACGCAAGTCCGGCCGGGATATTGAGAGCATCCTTTTCCGTCGTCAACAGGTAGGGTGCCCTCTGCCGCAAACGTTCTATTTCCTGGCGGCCATAGTGGTGGTGGTCCGGAAACGTTTCAAGAAACGCCGGCTCAATCCCCATCGCCGCGAGCGTCTGCACAAAAGAGGCCGGCTGGCCTAAGCCGCAGAATGCGCCCGGAACGCCCTCCCGTCTGGGAACCGCGCCGTGAACCAGCCTGGAGTAGAAAAGCGGCACGTCACGATTCCACCTCCGAATCTCGTCTTCGAGCGCCGTGTATCGCCGTCCGGGCTCCGTACGAGTCAGCACCACGGCGCCGGCGCGCCGCAGCGCCTTGAACGGTTCGCGCAACCGCCCCAGGGGAAAAACACCGCCGCGAAAAGGATCGATCGCGTCAATCAATACGATGTCGCATTTCCGCCGGATGGCCCAGTGCTGAAACCCGTCGTCCAGAATGAACACGCCGGGACGGCACCGCGCCGTCAACGCCTGGCCCGCCGCCCAGCGGTCCGCGCCAATCCCCACGGCAAATCCGGCACGCACGTACGTCTGCGCCTCTTCGCCCGTGGCTTCCACGCTGGCGCTTTCTCCAGGTTGAATCACGATGACGCCCCGCCCATGGCGCCTGCGATATCCGCGTGTCAGGATGGCGGGGCGCATCCCCTTCTCCCTGAGACAGCCGGCCAGCCAGAGGACGAAAGGGCTCTTGCCCGTTCCACCCATCGCCAGATTTCCGGCCGAGATCACCTTGGCAGGCAACCAGGAATAATAGTGGCTCATGGTCCGGCGGTGAAGGGCAACACCGGCTCTCCAGACCCACGAAAGCGGTGTCAGCAGGAGCCTGCGCGGCCAACTGTGGCAAGGCCGCGCCAATCCCAGAGGAAGAAGGCGCAGGATCTCGTTTGCGGCTCGCGCTGTCGCTCCGCGCCGTCGCGCGGCGATCTCGCGGCTCCGGCGTCCCATCGCTTCGCGCCGTTTTCCATCCGGCAGAATCCTGGCGAGCGCAGCGGCCACCTCGGCCGGACTCCGTACACGCAGCATCGCCTCCGATGCCGTAAACTCGTCGGAGATCTCCTGAAAGTTCTCCATGTGTGGCCCGGCCACAACCGGCACGCCGAACGCCGCGGGCTCCAAAGGATTGTGCCCCCCCCGATGAACCAGCGTCCCACCCATGAACACCGCCTGAGCCCGGGAATACAAGGAAGCAAGCTCGCCGATGGAGTCCAGCAGCAGCACCGCTGGAAGGACCGGCACGTCCGCGGTGGCCAACAACGAACGCCGGACGAATGGAATTCCAGCGGCCGCCAACCTTGCGGCCGCTTCGTCGAACCTCTGCGGCCGCCGGGGCGCCAGCACAGCCAGTGATTTGGGCCGCCTCACGGACAGATCCCGCCAGACCTCCACAAACACATCGTCTTCATCCGGATCGTCGGGAGTCTCAGGCGGCATTGTGCTCGCCGCAATCCATATCTCCGCGGCGTCAAGCCGCGCCAGGAATGCCGAGATGTCTGAGGGTATCTCCTGTGGATTGGGCTCAAAGTCGTACTTCAGGTTTCCCGCGTTTTCGACACTGGTTGCGCCCAGTTCGCGATACCTCTCAAAGGACACCGCGCCCTGCGCCATGATCCGGTCAGCCCATTGAAGCACCGGCGCAAAAAACCATCGCAGCGGGCGGTACCGTGGAAAGGCTTTGTCTGAAATCCGGCCATTCACCACAACCAGGCGAGCGCCAAACTTGCGCGCGTCCCGGTACAGGTTTGGCCAGATCTCGGTTTCCATTACCACAACCAGCGTGGGACGAACCAGGCGAAGCACTCTCCGCACGGCAAACCGGTAGTCGACCGGCGCGTAAAAGACTCCCTGAACCAGTCCCGCCAGCCGGCTATCGGCGATGTCCCTGCCAGCCAGCGTGGTGCAGGAGACGTAAACGTTTACCGCCGGATGGGATTCCCTCAAGCGGCGCAGCAGCGGAATCGCCGTCAGCACCTCCCCAACCGAAACCGCGTGCAGCCAGATTCGGTCCGGTGACGACGGCGGCAGTTTCAATCGCCAGAAACCGAAGCGCTCTCCGAGCCGTTCCTTGTATGAAGGCGTCCGGATCATTCGCGCCGCCAGATACAGTAGAAGAATCGGAAAAGCGAATGCCTGAACAATCCAATACAACAGGTAAACGAGTGTGCGAAACAAGCTTGCGATAGTCTTCCTGAGTATAGCCGCTGCAACGGCCGCCGTCGCCCAGAGCAAGGAAACGGCTTTCAAACCCGGACCCGCGGCGTCCTATCCGTCGCACCAGACCATGGGCAAGGTAAAGTTTGCCGCCGTCAAGTACGAAAGCGATGCCGAGACGCGCGCGGCATTCGGCAAGGTCAACCCCAACGAGTACGGCATTTTGCCCGTGTTTCTCATCATTCAGAACGACGGGGATCAGAATCTTCTGCTGGACCGGATGGATGTCAAACTGCAAGCGCCCGACAGATCGCAAGTCGACCCCACACCGGCACAGGATCTGCCTTACGTCATCTCGCCCAAGGCGCCGGGCACCGGGCCCAAATATCCCAGCCCAATACCGATTCAGATCAAGAAGAAGAACCCGTTGTCGGCCGTTGAACTCGACAGCCGCAAGTTTGCCGCCAGGGCGGTCCTGCCCGGCGAGTCCGCAACCGGATTCTTCTACTACCGCGCACGCTACAAGCGGAACGCATTTCTCTACGTCACCGGAATTCGCGAAGCTTCGACCGGCAAAGAACTCTTTTTCCTCGAAGTGCCCATCGATCCGGCCACGCCGGCGGCTCCGTAGCTATTTCTTGGCGGGCGCCGCCGCGGGCTTGGCTGTGGCCGGCTTGGCTGTGGCCGGCTTGGCTGTGGCCGGCTTCGCGCCGGCGTGTTTTGGCTTGGCTGGCGCCGCGGCGGGAGCCGCGCCAAACCTCTCGATGACCACTCTCTTGATCACCACTGGCGTTATCGGCGTCGTACCCTTGACCGGCACACGCGCGATTTTCGCCACCAGATCCTGACCCTCCACAACCTGTCCGAAAATGGCGTGCTTCATGTTCAAGTGCGGTGTGGCAACCTCGGTGATGAAGAACTGGCAACTGCCCGTGTTCGGCTCGCCGATATTGGCCATCGCAACCCTCCCCGGGACATCAAACTTCAAGCTCGGCACGAACTCGTCTTTGATCGGATCCGATCCGGCATCCTTCTTCGCGTCGGGCGATCCTCCCTGAATCATGAAGTTCGGTATCAGGCGGTGGAAGATCGTCCCGTTATACAACGGGCGCCGCACTCGCTGGCCAGTCCTGGGGTCGGGCCACGACTTCCTCCCCTGTGCAAGATCCACAAAGTTCTTCACCGTAACCGGCGCCTCATTCTCGAAGAACTTGAACGTGATGTCGCCCATCGATGTCTGCAACGTCGCGTAGTAGCCATCGGGGCGAGTGACCTTGGGCGCCACGGGCGCGGCCGCGGCCGGCCGGGTGGCGGGTTTCGCGGAGGACTTGGCGGCCGGCGGTTGCGCCTGCTGGCCAAAGCAACAAGAGGACAATAAGAGGGCAAAAGACCAGTTCAAACGGCTCATGCTGTCAGAATATCGTAGCGGCGCGGGCGCGTTCCGGCGCCCGGTCAGACGGCTGTGGCGAACAGCAACGCCGTTGGTGGGGGCAGGGGATGAAGGACGACATCGCTGAATCCCGCCACGCGCAGCCACGCCGTGTATTCGTTCTCACTGTAGGCGGCGCCCCCTTGCGTGCCCACCAGCATGTTGAGTGAGAACAGGGCGGCGGACGCAGGTCCCGTCTTGGCCGCGTCGAGGATGAACTCTTGGATGATGATCCGCCCTCCGCGTCGAAGGGCGCCGCGGCACCTCTTCAACAGGTCGATATTGTCCGCCTCGTTCAACATATGGCAGATCGCCGAGAGCAGAACCAAATCGAAACCTTCTCCGAGCGTGTCGCGGCGCAAGTCGCCCGCCACCGTTCCGATGCGCTCCCTCATACCGGCGGCTTCAATGTAGCGCGCGGTGAGGGGCAGGATCTCGGGAAGGTCGAAGACGGTCGCGTGAAGCCGGGGATGCTTCCGCGCGAACGCGATCGAGTAGGCTGCCGATCCGCCGCCGACATCGAGCATCCTGCCAACCGGTTCCGGTCCCGCCGCCTCGGCCACCTGCGGCGCCCTTTCGATGGCTGAGTTCTCCATCGCGGCGATGAACGCTTTCTGCCACGTCTCGTCTCGATCACCGATTTCAGCAAGGACAGCGGGCCGGCCCGTACGCACAGACTCGGTCAAATGACCCCATGCGGTCCAGAGGTTCACGCTGTGAAGCAACCCGGTCCGGCGGGCGCCCGTGAAGGACTCGTTAAAGGGCGCCGGGAGAAACCGGTCCTGCCGCTTTTCCAGCGCGCCGAGTGAAACGGCCGCATTCAGCAGCATCTCGGTGGCGCGCGGTTCAGTTTGGATGCGGAGCGCCAGTTCGGCCGCGGTGGCGCCTTCGCCGATTTGGCCGAAAACGTCCAGTTCCAGCGCGGTCAACAACACCCGGCTGGGCTGGAACCCGCGAATGGCGGCGGCAAGCTTCTCAGGTAACTCAATCGCAGACATCTGTATCGATGTATACCGAATTCAAAGGCCGGCCTGCTCGTGCAGGCGTCTGGTTAAACCAGTACGACGAACGTGTCCTCTTTACGTTCGACCCGGTTATACGACGTGTCACGCTCGACGGGTTCCCTGCCCGCCTCACGGATCAACCGCAACAATTCGCCCCGCCTCAATCCCTGGGACGTTGTGGCGCCCGCGTCATGATAGATCTTTTCCTCCACCACGGTGCCATCGATGTCATCGGCGCCAAAGCGCTGTGCCACCTGCGCGATGCGCGGCGTCATCATCACCCAATAGGCTTTGATATGAGGGATGTTGTCGAGCATCAAGCGGGCAATCGCAATGTTCTTCAAGTCCAGGAACCCGGTCGTCTTCGGCACGTGTTCCAGGGGCGTATTATCTGGGTGGAACGCCAGCGGAATATAGGTGACAAACCCGCCGGTCTCGTCTTGCACCGCGCGCAGTTTAGCCAGGTGATCGGCCCGGTCTTCTTCATTCTCAATGTGGCCGTAGAGCATGGTGCAATTGGATTTCAGCCCTGCCTGATGGGCCATCCTGGCGATCTCGAGCCATTGACTGCCGTCAATCTTGTGGTCGCAAATGATCCGCCGGACGCGCTCGGTAAAGATCTCCGCCCCGCCTCCCGGGAGCGAATCCATACCGGCATCCTTCAGCCGCGCCAGCACCTCGGGGACAGGGATCTTAAACCGCTGTGCGAAGTATGCGATCTCCACCATCGTGAAGGCCTTCAAGTGGACTTGCGGGAAGCGCTGCTTGAGCCCCCGCAGCATTTCACAATACCAGTCGACGGTCAGCTCGGGGTGCAATCCTCCGACAATATGGAACTCGGTCACCGCTTCCGTCCAGCCTTCGCCGGCGCGATGCCACACCTCTTCCAGCGACATGGTGTAGGCCTTGGGATCCCGAGCTTTCTTCCCAAAGGCGCAGAGCTTGCAGCTCGCCACACACACATCGGTCGGGTTGATGTGCCGGTTGACGTTGAAAAACGTCAGGTTGTGATGCAGGCGTTCCCGGACCAGGTTGGCCATGTAGCCGATCGCCAGCAAGTCCGGCGACCGAAACAGCGTGCGTCCGTCTTCTTCGGACAGACGTACCCCGGCCCGCACCTTTTCAAGGATCGGAAGCAGACGATGGTCGTCGATGGTGGGCTCACGTTTCAAAGGCGTCATCGGAATAGCAGAATCTCCGCGGCCCAGCAGGCGAAAAACGCCAGGCTGATATAGCCGTTCATTGTAAAAAATGCGGCGTCGATACGGGAGAGGTCGCCGGCTTTCACCAGCCGGTGCTCCCACAACAGGAGTGCCGCCACCAGCCCAACACCGAGCCAGGCGAGCCATCCCAGCCCCATCGCGAGCGCCAGCGCAATCAGGCACCCGATCATCCCGAGGTGGAACGCCCGCGCGATCCACAACCCGCCGCTGATTCCCACCCGGCTGGGAATGCTGAAGAGCCCCTCGCGCCGGTCGAACTCATAGTCCTGGCAGGAGTAGATGATGTCGAACCCGGCGGTCCACAGCGTCACCGCGGCGGTAAGCCAGAGAATTCGCGCATCGAGGCTTCCGCTCATCGCGATCCATGCCGCCGCGGGCGCGATTCCCAACGAGAATCCGAGCACGAGATGAGCTGAAGCCGTGAACCGCTTGGTCCAGGAGTAAAAGCACACGATTGTTAGCGCGACGGGCGCAAGCTTGAGGCACAGCGGATTCAAAGCAGCCGCCGCGCCGATGAAGACTGCCGCGCTCAGGGCGATAAACGTCCACGCAAAACGCGCACTCAACAAACCGGCGGGAATGTGCCGCGACCTGGTTCGCGGGTTCCGGGCATCGATGGAGGCATCCAGCACCCTGTTGAACGCCATGGCCACCGAGCGCGCGCTCACCATGGCGGCGACGATCCACATCAGCTTCCACGCCAGCCCTTGGGTGCTGTATCCACCTTCGCGCCAGGCCAGCAGCGCGCCCGTCAGCGCAAACGGCAGCGCAAACACGGAGTGCTCGAACTTGATCATCTCCAGCGTCAGCAGAAGCCTGCGGAACAGACTCGGACGCTGGAGTGTGGCCGATGATTGCATTTGCGGTTGGCGTTCCAGATGCTGCGCCCGGGCGGGCGTTCTCGTTACCATTTTATTCGATGGCTGTTCGCCAAATACTGCTCGCCGGCGGCTTGTTCGCCTTGATCGCCTGCCAAGGGCCCAAGCCCGTGACGGTCGAGGACTACTCCACCCGTATGGTCTCCTTGCCCGGCGGGCAGAAAATCCGGGCGGAAGTGATGATGCGCGAGGCGGATGTCCAGCGCGGAATGAAGTACCGCGACAGCCTCGCCGAGGATCGCGGAATGCTTTTCCTGCACGGCAGTCCGGGCAACTATGCCTACTGGATGCACGAGGTTCGCATTCCGCTTGACATGATTTGGATGGATGAGAACAAGCGCATCGTCGAGATGTATCGCAACGCCAAACCGTGCCCCGATGCTCCGGAGAAGTGTCCCGTGTATGGAGGGCGCCAGCAGGCGGTGTTCGTGCTCGAGCTGGCGGGCGGTATGGCCGACCGGTACGGTCTCAAGCTGGGCCAGCAACTGGAATTCTAAGCTCACTAGAGGAGCAGACAGGATTGATGCATGGATCGTGAGCAGTTGAAGACTCTGTTGGAACAGGTTCGCAGCCAGGCTGTCGAAGTCGATGAAGCGCTCGACCGGCTGCGCCACATGCCCTTCGAAGACATCGGCTTCGCCAAAGTCGACCACCACCGGGCCCTTCGCGTCGGTATGCCTGAAGTGATTTTCGGCAAAGGCAAGACCGCGGATCAGATTCACGCCATCGCCAGCCGGGTCTTGTCGCAATGCCCCAATCTCCTGGCGACTCGCGTCAGCCCGGAAAACGCGCAGTTGCTGAAGAATGCCTTCCCGGACGCCGAGTATTTTCCGCTTTCCGGCGCACTGCGGGTCTGGCGCGACCGTACGATTCGAGGCAAGGGCACGTTAGCCGTCGTCAGCGCCGGCACCACCGACTTGCCCGTTGCCGAAGAAGCGGCCGTTACAGCCGAAGTCATGGGCAACGAGGTGAGTTCCATCCATGACGTGGGAGTCGCCGGCATCCATCGTTTGTTCGGGAACCTGGACCGGTTGCTGGATGCGCGAGTCATCGTCGTCTGCGCGGGAATGGAAGGAGCCCTGCCGAGCGCCGTCGGCGGGCTGGTCAGTTGTCCGGTCATCGCGGTCCCCACGAGCGTAGGCTATGGGGCCAGTTTCAACGGACTGGCTGCGCTGCTGGGAATGTTAAACAGTTGCGCCAGTAACGTCAGCGTCGTCAATATTGACAACGGATTTGGCGGAGGGTATGTCGCCAGCCTGATCAACCGCGCCTGAGATCCGGTTAGATTGCCGCTGTGGCGGTGCGGACTTTGGACGGCTGCAGGAATACGTAGAACCCGAACAGCGGCTTCGGCTCTCCGCGTCCCCAACGGTTCAATTTCCACTCAGTCTTCACATACCGGACATCTGGCTTGTCGATAAGATCAAGTAACAGCGTGTAAGTTCCACAGTAGAACTTCTGCGGAAACGAAAAGATTGGCTTCTCACCCCAGTTCTGCCCGTCCTTGGAACCCCACAACACCAGGTCCAGGCTTTCCTGTTCAATGATGCGGGTAATTCCAAGGGTAATGGTCAGCAAGCCGGGCTGGGTGTCACCCAAGTCCACAACGGGACCTTGGCCATTTTCCCGCACCACTTGCTCGGGGAGAAGAAATGTCGGTAACATTTGACTTCCTTTCGGCGACCTGACGCCCATTCAGCGAGATATCGCCTTCGGCAGATGAGCGGCATAATCTCTGCCCTGCTCTCAGCGTCTCATATTTCTTCCCGGATTAGAAGGCTTAGAATCATTCGATACGCGATTCAGTTCATTTCCTGGGTTGAAATAATGCTGTTTTCAGACCTGATAATCCTGCATTGTAGCAGATTTCAACATTTTAACCGGTTGAGCAGGGCTCGCGCCCGGTCCAGCGTCTCCGCCTTTTTGCAGAAGCAAAAACGGATCAACGCCGCGCCTTTTTCGCGATGTTCAAAGAAACTGGAACCAGGCACAGCAGCAACTCCAATATTTTCTATGAGATGGCGGGAGAACTCAGTGTCAGACTTTTGACCCATGCCGTCAAACCGTGTCATGACGTAGTAGGCGCCCGCGGGGGTGTAGGGCCGCAGGCCAGCGTCCGTCAACACCTCAAGCAGGTGATCGCGCTTCGTGCGGTACTCAGCCGACAGCGATTGGTAGTAAGAATCCGGAAAACTCAACGCGAGGATGCCGGCATGCTGTAGCGGCGCGGCGGCGCCGACGGTCAGGAAGTCGTGAACCTTGCGAATGGAATCCGTCAGGTCCGGCGCCGCCACAACCCATCCGACGCGCCACCCCGTGACCGAGTACGTCTTACTCATCGAGTTGACCAGGATCGTCCGGTCCCTCATACCGGGTAAAGTCATGACAGGCACGTGAACGGCGCCGTCATACAGAATGTGTTCGTAAATCTCATCAGTAATCGCCAGCGTATCGAACTCCTGGCATAGTTCCGCGATGCACTGAAGCTCGGCCAACGAAAACACCTTACCTGTCGGGTTATTGGGGGTGTTGACGATAATCGCTTTGGTGCGCGCGTTGAACGCCGCGCGAAGCTCAGCCGGGTCAAAACTCCAGTCCGGCGCATGCAGCGTGACATATCGCCTACGCGCGCCACAGAGCAAGCTATCCGGACCGTAGTTCTCGTAGTAGGGCTCGAAGATGACGATCTCATCACCGGGGTTGGCCACCGCCAGCATGGAGGCGATCATGCCTTCTGTTGAACCGCAGCAGACCGTAACTTCGCGCTCGGGATCGACGGAAAGCCCGTAGGTGCGCTCGTACTTGGCGGCAATCGCGTCCCGGAACGGCTTGGCGCCCCAGGTGATGGTGTATTGATTGTGTCCGTCGCTCAGGGCCTTCTTGGCGGCATCGAGCAGCACTTCGGGCGCCGCAAAATCCGGGAATCCCTGCGCCAAGTTCACCGCGCCGTGCTTGACGGCCAACCGTGTCATCTCGCGGATGACCGACTCGGTGAAGTGCTCGATCCGCTGGCTGCGGAACCGCTCAGGTCTTCCCGCCGGGCTTGCGGCTCTTGGCGGGTTTTTTTGCGGGCTCGACACTGGTTTGCGCCTTCTCCTGTTTGGGCAGCCCTTCGCCGGCGAGGACTGGTTCCTTTTCATACAACCGCCGGTACACATCGGCATTGCGCAGTAAGATCTGAACGTATTCCCGCGTCTGGTTGAACGGGATCGTCTCGATGAACTCGGCCGGTTCCCGGTAGTCGGCCCACGTGAGCCACTTGTCGGCGCGCGACTTGCCCGCGTTGTAGGAAGCCAGCGCCGGTTCGACGCGCCCGCCGAATGAGTCCAGGACAGATTTCAAGTAATAAGTTCCCAGCCGCAGATTGGTGTCGGCGTCCTTCAATCGTCCCACATGGTAGCCCCTGATGCCCACTTTCCGGCTCAGTTCCCGGCCTGTTCCCGGCATGACTTGTGTCAACCCGACCGCCCTGGCATAGGAGACCACTTTGGGATCGAACTCCGACTCCTGCCGGATCAGCCCCGCCAACAAGTATGGATCCAGTCCGTTCTCGCCGGCGCGTCCGGTGATGGCGGCCCGGTAGGGAAACGGGAACGCGAGTTTCCAGAACCGGACGGGAGCGGCGTCGAACCGCAGCCCGAGGTAACCGTTGGCCGTGCCCTTCAAGTGCCGGAGCCCTTTGGGCGCCTCGCCTCTTTGATTGGACAACTCAGCCAGTTCCATTGCCATCACAAAGGGCTGGCCGTCTCGCTTCGCGCCATATCGCAGTTCGCCGTCGGACCAGGCGTCGAGACGCGCCCGGGCGAGCAATCGAGCCCGCTCGATCCGCTGGGACGAAGTTGAATCCGGCTGGAATTCGGGAACAGGGCGTTGCGGCGCGGGGATCGCCGCAATGAAGTCCGAAGCCTGCTGAGACTCCCCCGCCTTGGCCACAGCAGCGTCTTTCAGCCGGATTCGCACTTGCAGCGTGTAATACGAATTGGGATAGCGCGCCTCGACCGCCTGGAAGAAGCACCGGGCTGAGGCGGCATCACCCGCCTGCTCGAAATAGCGGCCCAGAAAATAGAACGCGGCGTTGGCCTTCTCCGAACTCGGAAACCGCTGCAGATGCTCGCGCAGCAAGGCCGCGGCATCGGGCTTTCGCAGGATCCACGAATTCCAAACCACTCGCCAGTGGCATGTGGCCGCATCCACGGTGGAAGGAAACGACTCATAGCAGGCGCGGTAGAGGGGAATGAACCCGCCGGGATCGTTGGCCACGTACGGCGCATTGGCCGCCAGCACCAATGCCTTGAGCCGCCACGGCGACGCGGGGTACTTTCCCGCCAGTTCGCCTAGAGCGCTTTGTATGCCGGCGTCCTGGTCTAGACGCCGCTCACACGCGATGAGATAGTAAATCCGTTCCGCATCGGCATCGGGCGAAGTTACTTTCAATCCCCGCAAATAGGAGAAGGCGGATTGAGTGCGCCGGGCCAGATAGTCGGCTGCTCCAACCCGGACTCGGGCGGTATCCCGTTCCGCGCCGCCCAACTCGCTGGCGAGGGAGTGAAACTCCGTTTTCGCCAGCGTGTACTGCTTCGATTCCATAAGCCTGGTCGCGCGCTCCAGCCTGGTGCGCGGCATGGCGGGCGGGTATTGGTCCCCCATCTCTGTTTGGAGCCGGGCGAGGGCTTGCCTGGCGTCCGGCGCCTCCGGCGTCAGCGGATAGCCGTAATACACAGACTGATACCAGGCGGCGGCCGCGGACCGGTTCCCCGCCGCTTCTTCGGCCCGCCCCAGGAGCAAGTAACCCTGCGGCTGAGCCAGTTGCTCAGCATACTTGCTCAGAAGCGCCAGCGCGGCTTTGGGCTGTTGCAGGTCGAGCATCGCTTGCGCCGCCAGCGCCGCGGCTTTGCCAGTGATGGGCGAAAGCAGCGGCGCCCGCCAAACAGGCTCGATAGAAGTCAGTGCCGCGGCATTGTTTCCGCCGCGCACGTACGCTTGCGCCGTCCAAAAAGCGATGTAATCCATCAATGCCGGCAGGCGTCTTTGCGCCAGGTTCAGCCGCCGGAGCGCTTCCGCGGCATCGCCCGAAATGGCCTCGTTCGCTCCTATGGCTAGATTAGCCAGCGCCCCGTCCGTCGTTGTGGGGTTCCGGTCCGCGTACTGGGCCAGAGAGCGCCGCGTCTTGACCGAAGGCGCCTCGTGGTAGGCGCTCGCAACGGCGGGTAAAGTCTGGCCGCAAAGCGGGAAGACGGTCACAGCCAGCCACGCGCGCCACGTGCGCGGGACCAGTGTTCTACGGCAACTCACCCGGATAACCCGCTCCCATCAACTTTGCATCTCCGTTGGCCAAGGTTCGAACCAATTCAGCGTGCAAGTGATCCGTACGCCCCGGCGCCGCCATGAATTCGTCCTTGTATTGCACCCGCGCTTTGTCAATCTCGGTCTTCAGAACACCGTACAGATCCTGCTTCGTCCGGCCATCAATGACCGCCTGAGAGTGAAAGAGCCGCAGTTCCGCCACCTTTACCCGGGCGAATCGTTGAGCGCGTTGCTCCATTTCTTCGTTTTCACGCGTGGCGGGAGCCGTTGCTAGAGACGCTGCCGGAGCAATTCCCGTTACCACGGCTGGCTTCGGAGAGGAGGTCTTACGCAAAGGACCGGCGGCCGCGCAGAGGAGTTCGGCGGCGTCGAGGTCAAACGAATCCTTCGATGGGATCAGCAACACGATTCCTAGGAGTTGGTGGCCGGAGACGGCGGCGACCGGCAGCAAATACGCCTTGTCGCGCCCCTCCAATTCGAGCGCGCGAAAGATAACCTCGTTGATCTCCGCCGGGCTGGCCGCGGCGACCACGGTATCCATCGTCTGCCGGACGTTCAAGAACGCCGGCGCGTCCTTCAGATCGGCTTCAACAGCCGCCGCCTTGGGCCAGGCCGCCTCGCATCGCAGCGTGTCCGCCGAGACAAGAAAGAAAGCAACCTGGTCCGCGACACTTTGAAGCGAGTCGATGAGCGCGGCAACCCATGCTCCCGCATCTTCGGCTTGAGCCAGCCGCCGCACCCACTGGTTGAGATCGGCGGCTACCTGATGCCGCGACTGCTTTCTTAACTTCTCGGCATCCGCCAAAGCGTGCGCCCTGACTTCCGCCTGCTTCAGGCTGAGGCGTTTCTGGAACTCCTCCTCCATGCCTTCCGAAAGCAGCCGGAACCTCTCTTCAAAGAGATTGGCGAGGTTCTCTTTCCATCCTTTGTGAAGTTGCTCTTCAACCTGTTCGACATGGATTTGCCAGGCCGCGGCAAGTTGATCCCTCGCCATGTCTTTCTGCTGCTGCAGAAGGTCCTGGAACGGAACGCTGTCAGACGAGTAGCTCATGAAACTCAAACAATATTGTTGCCGCCGCGGAAGGTTTCGCTAACTATTTTGCGCTTCCACCGGCTTCATCCAGGGCAAACGTCAGTCGAAGGGAACGCTTGGCGTTGGAAACCTCGGCCGTCAGGAGTCCCTCTGCGCTAATTGTCCCATGGCCGACCATCACATCGCTCCCGCTCACCACCTCAAGCGGCCGAATTCTCGCACTGACGCCCGACCGGTCCACCATCAGATCAAGGGTGCCCGACGCCTGGCGAAGCATCTCGTCTCCCGGCTGAAGGTCACGGCCGCGGAAATCGGCGCTGCCGCTGGCCGACGCCGGCAAAACGCCTCCGAAACCCGCGCCACGCGCCTCCAAATCGAAATCGAGAAATCCGCCCAGGTAGGCCAGCCCTTCCAATTGTCCTTTCAACCAGTACTTTGGTTGTGGCGCGGTCAAGTCGGCGTGGAGATAACCTCGAAACGGCGCGCCGGACCATTGCGCCACAACATCGGGAAATTCCGCGTGGGCGCCATCCCAGTACAACGTGGCGCGCACCGCATGGAATTCGTACCGTCCAGCGCGCAGATTCTCGATCGCCACGCGAGCCTCGGCGTGCCTGGTGCGTAGCCACCCCGGCAGCGTGTTCGAGCGCAACCGGAGGGCTCGTTCGAGCAAGCCCCGGTCGCGCTCGAGTACAGGCGCGAAAAGGCTTTCGATTTCGCCGGCATCGGCATCCCGCACCCGGAGAGCAACGCGGTCCGGGCGTTTGGCCGCTGGCGTGTGGGTATATTCTCCAACGAAAGGTATCGTCCCGGCTAAACCTTGAATGCCCCGCAAGCTCCACTGGTCTCCTCTGACCCTGACATCGGCTCTACGGATTTCAACTGCCCCGCTCAGACCCGCAACCTCCGCCTGGGCGCCTGTCAGTGTGAACTCGCCCGACCATGGTTCTTCGGCTTGTGCGCTGTCATAACGAACAGCTCCACTCACGCGTCCGGCAGTGCCGAAGATCTGCGGGGGAAAGGGCCGCGAAGCGGACAACTGCCGTGCGGCGGCGCGCACGCCAGCCAGCGGCAGATTCGTCACCTGCCCGGCGAACCGGAGCGCGCCATCCCTTGTCCGCCAACTCCCTTCCAGGTTGGCCTCCACGTCGCCGGAGGTCACCTGCACGGGTTCGAGCCGCACCTCGTCGTTGAGAATCGCAATTCGGGCGCTCGCAGCCTCGATGGCCGCCAGGTCACGGATTCGCAGCCGCGGAGCAGACACGTCGATGGCGCCGGACACGCCGCTCTCACCGGCCGAGATGGTTCCGTTGATCTCGCCTTCCACCGCAAGACCCTCCGGTACGGTCTGTCCCAGCCTGCGGCTGATCTCCAGAAGCGAGCCAGCCGGCATCTTGTCGAACCGGAAAACGACCTCGCGCACGAGGTTGCCGAGAAAGTTCTCCACACGGCACTCGGCGGAAAATGGCAAACTGGCGTCCTTTGGCCGCAGGGTTGCGAGTACCAGCTTTTGGGCCGGAAGGTCCACCACACCCTCGTAGGGAATCGACAGGCGCGTGTCCCGGAACGGAAGCAGACCGGAGCGTTCCAGTCCTTCAAATTGCAGCGTTCCCGCAATCTTCACTTGAGAAAGCGGCCCGAACAGCCGCGCCTGCGACCAGACGCGTCCGGGAAGCCCGATATCCCGGGACGCCAACAGTATCGAGACTTCAGCCGTCGCGCTACGTTCCAGGGACAACTCAATGTCGAGAGTGCCGCCATGATCACCGGGTTGCCACTTGCCGTTCCCGGAAAACCGCCCAAATCCCTGCTCTGCCCGGTCGGTCCTGGCGGGCGATGCCTCATACCGCCATCCCAATCCTCCAGAGATGGCCGCTTCAAGGTCAAGATCGACGCTATTTAGGTAGAACGGCGACTTCATCGTTCCCGTTCGAAAATTGATCCGTCCGTTGCGAATGAGGAGGCGCGGCGGCCGTCTCGATTCTCCGCGCGGCCGGTTGAGCATTCTTCGCAACGCCCAATCACCCGATTCGTTTCTGGCCAGGTTCACCGAGGCATCGGTAAGGCGCAGCGCCGCGACATCCATGCGGCCCTGTAACAGGGGCAACAGGCGCAGTTGCACGTCCAGGTCGTCGACATAGGCGGTTGCGTCGAGCCCGAACTCCGGGTCTTCGGCGATCACCACATTGCTCGCGCTCAGTCCCGGCGCCGGAAACAATTGGTAGTGAATCTCGCCCAGGCGCACCTGCCGGCGCAGGACCGTCTCCAACGCCGTGCGCACGGAATCCCGGAAACGCCCCGCGTCCAGAAAAGGCGCGGCGCCGGCCAGAACGGCCAGAACGGCCAAGACGCCTGCGATTCCCTGGCCAATTCGCCGTGTAGTTGCGGTCATGGCAGGACGCTCCGGAACGTCCGTAAATACTCTTGCCGGTCGTCGATATCCCAGAGGATCGCCGGGTCGTCCACATCGACATAGACTGTCGTGTCTCGATGCCGGTGGACAACGGTCCGCGCGGTCTCCCGGGCGGGATCGAGCCCCAAAAACTCGGCAGCAATCCGGGACCGGAAACCGACCGGGTGGCCGCGGCGCCCGCCGTAGCGCGGGACGACGAACGAATCTCCACCCGCCCTCTGTAGAAGTTGAATCGTCGTTGACCGCACCCCTGGACAATCAACCGGGATGACAAAGAACCCCTCCGAATCTCCCGGCGCCGCGCGAAGACCGCATTGCAATGAGCTGAGTTGCCCAACCTCGGGATTGGGGTTGACCACCAGGCTGCACTCAACGCGCCGCGCCATCTGGGTCGCAATCCGCTCCGCATCGGCTCCCACGACAACCGAGACCTCGACCGAACACGAGCGAAACGTACCGATGAGCCGGTCGGCAAAAGTATCGCCATTGAAGTCGAGCAGGGCTTTCGGTTCACCCATCCGGCGCGACTCCCCGGCAGCCAGGATAATGGCCCGCCAACTCACTTCGCCAGCTTGGACACAACGCGGTCGGCCAGGATCGATTTTGAGACCTTGCGCCATTCCGATTCCGGACTACGCCGGACCGCGATCATCTCGGCCACAACGGAAATCGCAATCTCTTCCGGCGTGATTGCGCCGATTTCAAGGCCCATGGGCGCATAAACTCTGCTGAAGGCCTCCCGGTCCAGTCCCTCTTTCTCCAGTTCCTTCACCACGCCGATCACCTTGCGCCGGCTGCCGATCATGGCGATATAGCGTGCCGGTTGTCCAACCGCCCACCGCAAGACCCGCATATCGTCACGGTGTCCGCGGGTCACGATGATCACATAGGTGGAGGAGTTAGTCTGGAGTTTCTCGAAAACCTCTTCGTACTCCTCGGCGTAAATCTCGTCCGCCTCGGGAAACCGCTCGCGGTTGGCGAACATCTCGCGGTTGTCGACGATCACCGTGGAGAAACCGGCCGTCCGAGCCACTTTCGACAGGCTCTTTGAAATGTGCCCCCCGCCAAAAATGATGGCGTTGGGCTCAGGCACCACCGGTTCCACAAACACCTCCAACTGCCCACCGCAAATCAACCCGTTGTCATAGGCCGCGTCCTGTCCGAGGTTGAACTTGAGCCGCCGGGGCGTTTCGGTGGCGATCACTTCGCGGGCGGCATTCCATACCTCGGCCTCAACGCATCCCCCGCCGATGGTCCCTACCAGCGAGCCGTCTTCCCGGACAAGGATCTTTGCGCTCTCGTAGCTCGGGATTGAGCCGTTGACCTCCACAATCGTGGCCAGGGCGCATTTCTGGCCTGACTTGCGAAGCCGCACCAATTCCTCGTAGAGGTCCATCCTCCTCGAATTATCCCAGATCGCGCCCGCGGGCTTCGCGCTTTGTTTGCCTGCGAAACGGCGTAATCTACTCCACAGGAGTACTGTAGAGGGCTGGACATTATAGGAGATTCGGGCTTAAATATCGCTAGAAGGAGAACGCGGATGGATCAGGAGTCTATCACTATCATTGACAACCGCACTGACGCGCAGTACCACATTCCCCTGTTCAAGGGGTGCGTTCGCGCGGCGGACCTCCGGCAAATCAAGGTACAGACCGAGGATTTCGGGATGATGACCTACGACCCGGCATTCATGAACACGGCATCTTGCCAATCGAGCATCACCTACATAGACGGTGAGAAGGGAATTCTCCGGTACCGCGGGTATCCGATCGAGGAACTGGCCCAGAATTGCACCTTCCTCGAAGTCGCGTACCTGATACTGAACGGCGAGCTTCCCAACTCGGCCGAACTCCAGGAATGGATCGACCGGGTGAAGCATCACACGATGATTCATGAGACCACCAAGAAATTCCTGGAAGGCTTCCGCTACGACGCGCATCCCATGGGGATGGTGATTTCGACTGTGGCGGCGCTGTCCACGGTGTACCCGGAGTGCCGCGACGTGACGGACCGCGAAACCCGGCGCAAGGAGATCACACGGTTGATCGCCAAAATGCCCACCATCTGCGCCTACGCCTACCGCCATCATTTCGGGCTTCCGTATATCTATCCCGATAACGATCTGAGCTTCACCGAGAACTTCATGAACATGATGTGGAAAATGGTGGAGCCCAAGTACGTGGCCAATAAGACCCTGGCGCGGGCGCTCGATATCCTGTTCATCCTGCACGCCGATCACGAGCAGAACTGCAGCACCAACACGATGCGCGCTGTCGGCAGTTCGCTGGCGGATCCATATGTCAGCGTCGCGGCGGCAGCGGCCGCGCTCTCCGGTCCGTTGCACGGCGGCGCCAACGAAGAAGTGCTGCGGATGCTGGACGAAATCGGGACCAAGGATAATATTCCAGCCTTCATCAAGCACGTCAAGGACGGCAAGGGCAAATTGATGGGCTTCGGCCACCGCGTGTACAAGAATTACGACCCTCGCGCCCGCATCATCAAGTGGACCGCGGATCAGGTATTCAAGGTTACCGGGCGCAACGCCAAACTCGAGATCGCCATCGAACTGGAAAGGATTGCGCTCGAAGACGAATACTTTGTCAAGCGCAAGCTCTACCCGAACGTGGATTTCTACTCCGGCATCATCTATCAGGCAATGGGCTTCCGCCCGGACCTGTTCACGGTGTTGTTCAGCATTCCACGCGTTGTGGGATGGCTGGCGCAGTGGGAGGAGATGCTGGAAGACCACGAACAGAAAATCGCGCGTCCACGCCAGATCTACACCGGGCACGACGAGAGACACTTTGTCCCGATGGACAAGCGCGGAACCGGGCAACCGGCCCAAGCTGTCGCGCAGGCTTGACCGGTGAGTCGACTGGTGGGAAAGCCGCGCCAGGATTGAGGCGTTGCTGCGCGGCTTTCCCGGACGCAGCACCGCCGGGGCGAAACACGCGCCTGCCACAGGTCAGCTTGCAAGGATGCCCTTCAAGTGGTTGAGGCTCACGGCCGCCGCCGATTCGTCAAATCCGTGCATGATCAACGGAATCATGCCGCCAACCTCCTTCAGCAACGACAGGTATAGCGAAAAGTTGACCGCGCCGCGCCCGAGCGCCACTCCACCCAGGCGTCCGCCGGCGGAATACTCCTTGGCGTGTGCGATTACGATGTCTTCCCCAACCTGCTCGAAGGCGTCCCGAAGCACCTCATCCTGCCGCGCGAGATTCGACTCGTTCAGCAGGTTGGCCGCGTCGATCAGCACTTTGACCCTCGCCGATCGCAGCGTGTCCATCAACTTGCGCGCCTTCGCCGCACTATCAACGATGTTGGCCTGCTCGGG
>JADZCI010000004.1 GCA_020851655.1 Bryobacterales bacterium | reverse complement strand
TGGCGCTAATCTATGTGGCCGCTGGGGGTCTACTTCGCGATCGTTCTTCTGCTGGTGGCGGGCATGCTGCTGGTGTCCTACCTCCTGGGAGAGAGGCACCGGGAGCCGGCTACAGATTCACCTTACGAAGGCGGCATTCTCTCAGAGGGTTCGGCGCGTGTGCGGCTGCCGGCGAAGTTCTACCTGGTGGCTGTATTTTTCGTGATCTTCGACCTTGAGGCGGTCTTCCTGTTTGCGTGGGCCGTCGCGGCGCGCCAACTGGGGTGGCCGGCTTACTGGGAAGCGGTGGTGTTTGTGGGCGTTCTGGTTGCGGCGCTGGGCTACCTTTGGCGAATCGGCGCGTTGGATTGGAGCCAGAGCGTCCGGCACACGAGGTGAATCTATGCGCTTTTCCATCGTCAGGCCGGAAGAAGAAAGTTCCAAGCCGGAACCACGAACCTTTGATGAGGAGATCCGGCACAACATCATTCTTTCGCGCTTGCAGGACTTGGTGGGCTGGGGCCGTAAGAACTCGCTCTGGCCCTTCAATTTCGGATTGTCCTGTTGCTACGTCGAGATGGCGACCAGCATCACCAGCAAGTACGACTTGGCGCGCTTTGGGGCCGAAGTGATTCGCGGCACGCCGCGGGAAGCCGACCTGATGGTGATCGCCGGCACGGTGTTCATCAAGATGGCTCCGGTGATTCAGCGTCTTTATGAGCAGATGATGGAGCCGCGATGGGTGATCTCGATGGGTTCCTGCGCCAATTCCGGCGGCATGTATGACATCTACAGCGTGGTGCAAGGGGTGGATAAGTTCCTGCCCGTGGATGTTTACGTTCCCGGGTGTCCGCCGCGGCCGGACGCGTTCCTGGAGGGCTTGACATTGTTGCAAACGGCCGTTGGAAGTGAGCGGCGGCCGCTGAGTTGGGTGATTGGACCACAAGGCGTAGAGCGGCCGCCGTTGCCGTCGCTACGCGATCTCAAGAGAGATGGGCGGCGGCAAGCCGTAGACTTACGCCCGCCGGACCACGTATGACGAGAACCGAGGCGGCCAATCCCGTTGACGTGGTGCGCGAACGGTGTGGCGTGGAAGTTGCCGCCGAGCCGGCTCGCGACGGTATTCGGGCGTTTTGGTGTCCGCGGGAGAGCATTCCGAAGGTGCTGGCGTACCTGAAAGACGAGATCGATTCGCCCTACCGCATGCTCTATGACCTGACCGCTATCGACGACCGCATGCGGGTGCAGCCGAACACGCACTCCTCCGCTTTCACGGTGGTCTATCACCTGTTCTCGTTCGAGCGGAACGAATATCTCCGGATCAAGACCGCGCTGCCGCCGGACGCGTTGTCGGTGGACAGTATCGCGAACTTGTGGCCGGCAGCCAACTGGTACGAGCGCGAAGTGTGGGACATGTTTGGCATACGGTTCTCCGGGCATCCCCACCTCCAGCGCATTCTCATGCCACGAAGTTGGGTGGGACACCCGCTGTGCAAGGACCACCCGGCGCGCGCCACCGAAATGGGGCGGTTTCAGCTCCCCAAAGAGAAGACCGATGCCGAACAGGAGATGTTGCGCTTCCGCCCCGAAGAGTGGGGCATGCGGCGCAGCACCGAAGACAGCGACTTCATCTTTTTGAACGTCGGTCCTCAACACCCCGGAACCCACGGTGTCCTGCGAATCGTGCTGCAACTCGATGGCGAGGAAATCGTGGATGCCGTGCCGGAAATCGGCTTCCATCACCGGGGCGCCGAAAAGATGGGCGAGCGCCAGTCCTGGCACACCTACATTCCTTATACCGACCGCGTGGACTACCTGGGCGGCGTGATGAACAACCTGGCGTATCTGACCGCCGTGGAAAAGCTGGCCGGCATCACCGTGCCTCCGCGTGGGCAGGTGATCCGCGTCATGCTGGCCGAACTGTTTCGAATCATCAGCCACCTGGTCTGGTATGGAACGTTTGCGCAGGACGTGGGCCAGATGTCTCCCGTCTTTTATACTTTCAACGACCGGGAACGCGCCTTCGCGATTATCGAGGCCATCTGCGGCGCGCGGATGCATCCGAACTGGTTCCGTATTGGGGGCGTGGCCGCCGACCTGCCGCAAGGTTGGGACGGCCTGGTCCGCGACTTTATCCGTTATTTTCCGCCGCGGCTCATTGAGTACGACCGCGAAGTCCTTCGGAATCGCATCTTCAAGATGCGGACCAAGGGCATTGGCGCATTCACCAAGGATGAAGCGATCGAGTGGGGCGTCACGGGCCCGGCCCTGCGCGCCACGGGGTTTGAGTGGGACTTCCGCAAGAAGCAGCCATATTCCGGCTACGAGCAATTTGAATTCGACATTCCCACAGCCAAGACTGGCGATTGCTACGACCGCGTGCTGGTCCGCGTCGAAGAGATGCGGCAGAGCTTGCGGATCATCGAGCAGTGCGTCAACCACATGCCGGACGGCCCGTATCAGTCCGGCCATCCGCTCGCCTCGCCACCCATCAAGGACCGCACGATGCACGATATCGAGACGCTGATCACACACTTTCTCAGCGTCAGTTGGGGCCCGGTCATGCCCGCCGGGGAGGCGCTCGGCGCGATTGAAGCGACCAAGGGCAACAACGGGTACTACCTTGTGAGCGACGGCAGTACGGTGTCCTATCGCACGCGCATTCGCACGCCATCGTTTCCACACATGCAAATGTTGCCGCTGCTGTGCCGCGGGCGGATGGTCCCGGACCTGTTAGCGATTTTGGGCGCCATGGATTTCGTACTGGCGGACATCGACCGATGAGGAGCGATTGGCATGTTGACGGCTGAAGAGCGGGCCGAGATCGAAGCTGAGTTTCCGCGCTATCCGAACCGCAAGGCGGTATGCATCGACGCCATGAAGATCGTGCAGAAGCACCGGGGCTGGCTGGCGGATGACGCGCTGCGCGACATCGGAGAACTGCTGGAGATGTCCGCCGCCGACCTCGACGGGGTCGCCACGTTCTACAACCTGCTGTTCCGGCGGCCCGTTGGCCGTCACGTCATCTATCTTTGCGACAGCGTGAGTTGCTGGATCATGGGCTCGGACCGGCAGTGCAAGCATCTGTCAGAACGGCTCAAGATCGAACCGGGAGAAACCACCGCCGACGGACGCTTTACCCTGCTGCCGGTCGTCTGTCTGGGGGCTTGTGACCGCGCGCCGGTCATGATGATCGACGATGACACGCACTTCGATCTCAACCCGGAAAAGATCGACGGAATTCTGGAGCGCTACGGCTGATGCCTTACGAAAAGCCCCTCACCGGAAACATGCGGCCCGACGGCGAAGCTCTGGATCGCCAGGCGTACGAGCGCGCGGGCGGCTATGAGGGGCTTCGCAAGGTTCTGAAGGGCATGACGCCGGCGGCGGTCGCCGGCGAAGTGAAGAACTCCAATCTGCGGGGGCGCGGGGGCGCGGGATTCTCGACAGGTTTGAAATGGAGCTTCATTTCCGAACGCGCCCCGCATCCACGCTATCTGGTCGCCAACGGCGATGAAATGGAGCCGGGCACATTCAAGGACCGGCTGCTCGTCGAGCGCGACCCGCACCAATTGATCGAGGGCATGGCGATCGCCGGGTATGCCACGGGAACCGACGTGGCATATATTTTCCTCCGCGGCGAGTACAAGGTGGGCGGCCAGCGTGTGGCGCGGGCCATCGCCGAAGCTTACGAGGCCGGCTACCTGGGCCGGAACATCCTGAACTCCGGCTACAGTCTGGAGCTCTACCTTCACATGAGCGCGGGCCGCTACATGTGTGGTGAAGAGACCGGCATGTTGAACGCGCTCGAAGGCAAGCGCGCCAATCCACGCGCCAAGCCGCCGTTTCCGCCGGCATCCGGATTGTTCGGCAAGCCAACCACCATCAATAACGTCGAGACGCTCTGCAACGTGCCGCACATCATCCGGAACGGTGCTGCATGGTACCGGGGGCTGAGCAAAAGCCAGGACGGCGGCACCAAACTCTACGGCGCCAGCGGCAAGGTGAATCGCCCCGGTCTTTGGGAGTTGCCCATGGGCACGACAATCCGGGAGATTCTCGACGAGCATGCCGGAGGCATGAGAGAAGGACACCGTTTTCGCGGTCTGCTCCCCGGCGGCGCTTCCACGGACTTTCTGACGGAACAGCACCTCGACGTGGCGATGGATTTCAATGAAGTCCAGAAGGCCGGCAGCCGTATGGGCACTGGCACCATGATCATCCTGGACGACAAGACGTGTCCGGTGGGCATGCTCGCCAACCTGGAACATTTCTTTGCGCAGGAATCCTGCGGATGGTGCACGCCCTGCTGGAGCGGTCTCGCCTGGGTGGAGCGCATTCTTGGGGCGATGGAGGAGGGGCGAGGCCAACCCGGCGACCTCGACAAACTGGCCTTCCAAACACGATTCTGGGCGCCGGGACACACCTTTTGCGCGCTGGCGCCTGGCGCCGCCGAGCCCTTGCAGAGCGCGTTGAAGTATTTCCGTACCGATTTCGAGCGGCACATCACTGAGAAGCGCTGCCCGTGGAAATGAAAATGGCGACTGTATACGTGGACGGCCGAGCCTATGAGATGGATCCCAAGCAGAACCTGCTGCATGCCTGCCTGCAACTGCGTATGGATCTGCCGTATTTCTGCTGGCATCCCGCGATGGGCTCGGTTGGCGCCTGCCGTCAGTGCGCGGTCAAACAATTCAAGGACGAGTCGGATCAGCACGGCAGGATCGTGATGGCTTGCATGACGCCCGTCGCCGAAGGCGCGCGGATTTCGATTCGCGATCCCGAGGCTGTCGAATTTCGCCAGGCGATCATCGAAGGCCTGATGTTGAATCACCCTCACGACTGCCCGGTGTGCGATGAAGGCGGAGAGTGCCACCTGCAGGATATGACCGTGATGACCGGGCACGACTACCGGCGCTACACGTTCGAAAAGCGCACGTTCCGTAACCAATATCTGGGCCCTCTTGTGAATCACGAGATGAACCGCTGCATCCAGTGCTACCGGTGCGTGCGGTTCTATCGCGAGTACGCGGGCGGAAACGACCTGAACTCGTTCTCGCTCCGCAACCAGGTCTTTTTCGGCCGCGACCGCGACGGAGTGCTGGAAAACGAGTTTGCGGGCAACCTGGTGGAGGTCTGTCCCACCGGCGTGTTCACCGATGCGACGCTCAAGCGCCATTACACGCGCAAGTGGGACTTGCAGATGGCGCCTTCCGTCTGCGTTCACTGCGGGCTGGGCTGCAATATCACCGCGGCCGAACGGTACGGAATGCTGCGGCGGCTTGTGAACCGCTACAACGGCGAGGTGAACGGCTACTTCCTTTGCGACCGTGGGCGGTTCGGCTACGAGTTTGTCAACAGTGAGCGGCGCGTGCGCCAACCGGTGCTGCGCGGCAAGCCGGCCAGCGCTGAGCCGGCTCTGGAACATCTGCGGGAACTCGCCGGCGGGAGCGTAATCGGCATCGGTTCACCGCGGGCTTCGCTCGAAAGCAACTTTGCGTTGCGCTCGCTGGTGGGCGCGGAGCGGTTCTACGCCGGCGTGCCGGGAGCGCAATCGCGGTTGCTGAAGCAGATGGTGGACGTGCTTCGAAACGGACCGGCCCGCACTCCTTCGCTGCGCGAGATCGAGCACTGCGATGCGGTGTTGATCCTGGGCGAGGATGTGACGAACACCGCGCCGCGGATGGCGCTCAGCCTGCGCCAGTCGGTCCGCCAGCAGCCGGCCGAAATCGCCGAGCGGATGCGGGTTCCACTGTGGATGGACCACCCGGTGCGCGAAATCGCACAGGATCAGAAAGGGCCGCTGTTCATCGCGACTCCGTCGCCCACGCGCCTCGACGATGCCGCCGCGCGGAGCCATCGCGCCGCCCCCGATGACGTGGCGCGGCTGGGATTCGCCGTGTCGCACTTATTGGATCAGGGAGCACCCGCGGATCTTCCGGACGCGCTGCGCGGCCCCGCTGAGGAAATTGCGCAGGCCCTCAAGAGCGCCAAGCGCCCGCTCATTGTTTCAGGACCCAGCCTGGGCAGCGCGGCGATTATTCAAGCCGCGGCAAACGTGGCTTGGGCGTTGCCGGGCGCCGCGCTGGCCTTTACAGCGCCGGAATCAAATAGCATCGGCCTGAGCCTGATGGAAGCGCCGGCGCTCGATGCGGCGCTCGCGGCCGAAGCCGATACCGCCATCATTCTCGAAAACGACTTATACCGGCGGCTTCCCGCGGCGGTTGTGGACGAGTTCCTGGCGCGCTTTCGCCACGTGGCCGTTCTCGATTGCGTGGAGAGCGCCACCACGGCCAAGGCGGAACTGGTTTTACCGGCCGCCGCGTTTGCCGAAGCCGATGGCTCGCTGGTGAACAGCGAAGGCCGCGCACAGCGCTTCTTTCAGGCGCTCCTGCCCACCGCCCCCATCCAGGAAAGCTGGCGCTGGCTGGGCGAATGGGAGACTCTCGACGAAATCCTCGGCGCGATGGCTTCAGCCCTGCCTCATCTGGCAACCGCGGCCAGCGCGGCGCCCGGGGCGTCCTTTCGCATGGACGGCGCAAAGGTTCCCCGTTCGCCGCACCGGTACAGCGGGCGCACCGCCATGCTCGCCCAGATCGATGTGCATGAGCCGAAGCCGCCTGAGGATCGCGACTCGCCGCTCTCGTTTTCGATGGAAGGAACTCCGGACCAGCCGCCCTCCGCCTTGCAACCTTTCTTCTGGACTCCGGGCTGGAATTCCATCCAGGCGGTAAACAAGTTTCAAGAGGAGATCGCTGGACCGCTACGCCAGGGTGATGCGGGAGTGCGGATCCTCGAACCCGGCAGCCAAAGACCGCCATTCTTCGACCAGATCCCACCGCCGTTCCAAGCACGCGACGGTGAGTGGCTCCTGACGCCCCTGTATCACATCTTCGGCTCGGAGGAACTGAGCCGGCTTGCGCCGGGTATCGCTCAACTGTCGCCGCAACCCTACGTCGCGCTCAACCCGGAAGAAGCCGGGCAATTCGGCGGTGAAGTGGATCTGTTGGGGCAGCGAATCTCATTGGTCAGAATCGCGGATCTGCCCCGCGGACTGGCGGGCGTTCCCGTGGGAATCCCGCCGTTCGCCGGGCTTGATCTGCCCATGTGGAGCAGGATCTCCCGCCCCTCATGACCAGCCCTTACCCGATCCTCTCAATCCTCGGCATTCTGATCGTGACGCTCACGCTCGCCGCCGGATTGATCTGGCTGGAGCGCCGGCTGCTGGCGTTGTGGCAGGACCGCTACGGCCCCAACCGCGTCGGTCCCTTCGGACTGCTGCAGGTTCTGGCCGACATGATCAAGATCTTCTTCAAAGAAGATTGGATCCCGCCGTTTGCCGATAAGGCCGTCTTCGTTGCCGCTCCGGCAATCATTGTCGTGACCGTGCTCATGTCCTTCGCGGTCGTGCCGGTCGCGCCCGGCATCATCGTCAGCGATCTGGATGTCGGGCTGCTCTTCGTTCTGGCCATGTCCTCACTCGGCGTTTACAGCGTTGTGCTGGCAGGCTGGTCATCGGACAACAAGTACGCGCTGCTGGGCGGAGTGCGTGCGGCGGCGCAGATGCTGAGCTACGAAGTGTTCATGGGACTCTCGCTGATGGGAGTCGTGTTGCTGGCGGGCTCCTTCAATCTCACCGCAATCGTGGAGGCTCAACGTAATCTCTGGTTCGTGGCGCCGCAGTTTCTCGGCTTCGTTCTCTTCCTCATCGCGGGCGCGGCGGAAACGCGCCGCCTGCCGTTCGATCTGCCGGAGGCCGAAAGCGAACTGATCGCCGGCTTTCATTCCGAATACTCGGGCATGAAGTTCGGCATGTTTTTTGTGGGCGAATACCTGGGCGTGATTCTGATCTCGTGTCTCATAACGATTCTCTTTTTCGGCGGCTGGCTCGGTCCGGTGCTGCCTCCGATTGTGTGGTTCCTCATCAAGGTGATGTTCTTTATCGCCTTTTTCATCCTCATGCGCGCCGCATTGCCCCGCCCGCGATTCGATCAGTTGATGTCCTGGGGCTGGAAACTGATGCTGCCGCTGGCCCTGGCTAACCTGTTGATCACCGGCGCCGTGGTGCTGGCTTGGAGGAGTTGAGATGTTCAGTGTTGTCCGAACCATCTGGTACGTGCTTCTGCACATGTTCCACAAGCGGATCACCGTCCAGTATCCGGATGAGAAGCCGTACCTGGCGCCGCGCTACCGCGGCCGCATCATTCTCTCTCGCGATCCGGACGGTGGCGAGCGGTGCGTGGCCTGCTACCTCTGCGCGGCCGCCTGCCCGGTGGACTGCATCGCTTTGCAAGCGACGGAGGACCCCACCGGCAGGCGTTATCCCGAATTCTTCCGCATCAATTTCTCGCGCTGCATCTTTTGCGGGTTTTGTGAGGAAGCCTGTCCCACCTACGCCATCCAACTGACTCCTGATTTCGAGATGGGCGAGTACCAGCGTCCCAATCTCGTTTACGAGAAGGAAGACCTGCTGATCAACGGTCCGGGCAAATACCCCGGTTACAACTTCTGGCGCGTTTGCGGCGTACAGATCGGCGGCAAGGACAAGGGTGAGGCGGAAAACGAAGGTCCGCCCGTGGACATTCACAGCCTGTTGCCATGAGGAGCTTATGACCATTGTGTTCTATGTCTCCAGCGCGGTTGCCATCGCCGCCACGGTGCTGATGCTGACCCGGGTTCGCGCGGTGCACGCGCTGCTGTATCTGATCGTGTCGCTGTTGGCGGTCGCCGTGATCTTCTACGTTCTCGGCGCGCCGTTTGTCGCCGCTCTCGAGCTGATCATCTATGCGGGCGCCATCATGGTGCTGTTCGTCTTCGTGGTCATGCTGCTCAACCTGGGCGAGGAGACCGTCCGCGCCGAGCGGGCGCTGCTTGCGCCGTCAATGTGGATCGGGCCATCGGTGCTCGCCGCGATCCTGCTGGCGGAATTCATCTGGATGCTGGCGCGCGGCGGCGTTCCACCCGCGCAAGCGGTGAGCATCGGTCCGGTCGAAGTCGGCATCTCACTCTTCGGCCCGTACCTGATCGGCGTGGAACTGACGTCGATGCTGCTGCTGGGCGGGCTTGTGGGCGCTTATCACCTTGGGTCGCGCAAGGCTCCCCATACGGAGGTGACACATGCTACCCATCCGTGAGAGCTTTATCCTCGCCGGTATCCTGTTCACGCTGGGCGTGATTGGAGTCCTGGCGCGCAGGAACCTGGTATTCATTCTCATGTCGATCGAGGTCATGTTGAACGCCGCTGGTTTGGCGTTTGTCGTCGCGGGCGCGCAATGGCGCCAGCCGGACGGGCAGGTCGTCTTTCTGTTCATCCTGGCCATGGCGGCGGCGGAGTTGTCGGTGGGTTTGGCTTTGGTTCTGGAACTCTACCGCCAGTACAAAACACTCGACACGGATGTCCTCAGCAGGATGCGAGGCTAAACATGCTAGACCTCCTCTGGCTGGTTCCGGCGATTCCGTTCGCAAGCGCGTTTGTGCTGGCGGTGTTCGGGCCGCGAATGCGATCCAAAGCGGTGGCTGTGTTGGGCGCGGGCGCCATTGCTGTGCCGGCCGTCCTCATGCTGCTGATCGCCGCCGCGTTCGTGAGCGCGCCGCCGGCCGGGGGGGCTTACACACAGGTTCTTTGGACCTGGATCGGCGTCGGCTCATTCCGCCCGGCGATCGCGTTCTACCTGGATGCTCTGTCGCTGGTGATGGTGGTAGTCGTCACCTTCGTGAGCTTTCTCATCCACGTCTATTCCACCGAATTCATGCGCGGCGACGAGGGCTACAGCCGGTTTTTCGCCTACATGAACCTGTTTGTCGCCTCGATGGTGACGCTGCTGCTCGCCGATAATCTCCTCTTGCTCTACCTGGGCTGGGAGGGTGTGGGCCTGTGCAGCTACCTGCTGATCGGCTTCTGGTACCAGGATCCGGTGAACGGGCTCGCGGGACGCAAGGCATTCATCGTCACCCGCGTGGGCGACACCGCCATGGCGGTCGGCTTGTTCCTGCTGTTCCACAGTCTGGGAACCTTGCGCATACAGGACCTGTTGCACACCGCGTCAGATCAGTGGCAGATTGGCTCGCCCTACGCCGTGGCTGCGGCGGCGCTCCTGCTGGGCGGCGCGGTGGGGAAATCGGCGCAACTTCCGCTGCAAACCTGGCTGCCGGACGCCATGGCGGGTCCTACGCCGACTAGCGCGTTGATCCACGCGGCGACCATGGTGACGGCGGGCGTCTACCTGATCGCACGGACGCACGGGCTGTACGAGTTAGCGCCGCAAGTCCAGCTCGCGGTCGCGGTGACCGGCGCCGCCACCCTCCTGATGGCCGGTTGCAGCGCGCTCACGCAGAACGACATCAAACGTGTCCTGGCGTATTCCACCATCAGCCAGATCGGCTATATGTTCTTTGCGCTCGGCGTTGGCGCCTGGGGAGCGGCGATCTTTCATTTCATGACGCATGCATTCTTCAAAGCCCTGTTGTTTCTCGCGGCGGGCGTCGTGATTGAAGCGCTGCATCATGAGCACAACATCTTTCGCATGGGCGGATTGCGCAAGGAACTGCCGGCCGCATTCTGGACCTTTCTCATTGGCGGCTGCGCGCTGGCCGGCCTGCCACTGATCACCGCCGGCTATTACAGCAAAGACCTGATTCTCTGGAGTGCGGCCAATTCCACGGCCGGCACAGCCGGGTTGTGGGTGGCGGGAATCGCCGGTGTCGTCCTGACATCCCTCTATACCTTCCGGCTGATCTTCGTGGTGTTCTTTGGACAGCCCGCCACTCCGGTCTCGCACCGTCCGGGTCCGGCCATGATGATTCCGGCCTTTGTGCTGGCGTTTCTGTCGATCACGGCCGGCTTTGCCACCACTCCGTTCGCGGCCTTCATGGCGAAGGCATTGCCTGAACTCCACGAAGGGGGCATGGGTATGAGCGAGGTCATCAATTCTACCGTGGCGGGCCTCGCGTTTCTCGCGGGCCTGCTAGTGGCTTGGTACGCCTACCTGAGTAACCCCGCGCTCGGACGCGCCGCCGCTACCAGTCGCGTGGGCCGTGTGCTGCACCGGTTCTGGTTCTCCGATTGGGGGATGGACTGGTTCTACGACCGGCTGTTTGTCTGGCCCGTTGTCTGGTCGGCGAAGGCGAACAAGGCCGACATCGTCGACTCCATTTACACCGGCCTCACCCGATTGGCCGCGCTGTGCCACCGGTATTTCAGTCTGACCGAGACCGGCAGGTTGCGCTGGTATGCCGCCTGGATCGCTGGCGGCTCCGCGTTTGCCGTCGCAATCGCGATGTTTTTATGATGCTTGCCTGTTTGATCCTGATCCCGCTTGCCGCCGGAGTCCTGGCGTGGGCCGCGGCGCGGTGGAGCGTCACCGCCGCGCGGTGGATTGCCCTGCTGGCAATGCTGGCCGATTTCACCCTCGCACTCTCGCTGTGGATCTCCCATTACCACGCCGGTTTCGCCACCTGGTATGCGGAAACGGATTGGGCGTGGATTCCACAGTTGGGCATTCGCTTTCACCTGGCGGTTGATGGACTGAGCTTGCTGCTGCTGATGCTCACCTTCTTTCTCGGCACGATCTCCGTCTTGGTGTCGTGGCGCGAAATCACGGAAGCGGCCGGATTCTTCCATCTCAACCTGTTGTGGATTCTCGCGGGCATTGCGGGCGTGTTTCTGGCGGTCAACCTTTTCCTGTTCTACTTCGCCTGGGAACTGATGCTGGTGCCCATGTATTTCCTGATCGCGGTCTGGGGCCATGAGAATCGCACCTATGCGGCGGTGAAGTTCTTCATCTTTACCCAGCTCAGCGGTCTCTTGATGCTGGTCGCCATCCTGGCGCTTTTCTTCCTGCATCACCATGCCACGGGAGTTTACTCCTTCGAATACCAGGATCTGTTGGGAACGGCCATGTCTCCAGGTACGGAGATGTGGATCATGCTCGGCTTCTTTGTGGCCTTCGCGGTAAAGCTGCCGGTGGTGGTGCTGCATACCTGGCTGCCGGATGCGCACACCGAAGCGCCCACGGCCGGCAGCGTGATTCTGGCCGGTCTGCTGCTCAAGACCGGCGCTTACGGAATGTTGCGGTTCGTTCTGCCGCTGTTTCCGCACGCCGCCAGTGTTTTCGCACCCATCGCGATGGCACTGGGAGTGGCGGGAATCCTTTACGGCGCGCTGCTGGCGTTCGGGCAAACCGACCTGAAGCGCCTGGTCGCCTACACCAGCGTGAGCCACCTGGGGTTTGTACTGCTGGGCATCTTTGCCTGGAACAGCCTGGCGCTTCAGGGCGCGGTGATGACAATGATCTGTCATGGCATCAGCACGGGCGCCCTGTTCGTTCTCGTTGGCGCGCTCCATGAACGCATCCATACGCGCGAGATGGACCACATGGGCGGCATTTGGTCCACGGCGCCCCGGCTGAGTGGCGCGGCTCTGTTCTTTGCGCTCGCTTCGCTCGGCCTGCCGGGGCTGGGCGATTTCGTGGGCGAATTCCTGGTGCTGCTCGGCGCGTACCAGAAAAGCATCGTCCTGACGTCGCTGGCCGCCATCGGAATCCTGTTCGCGACGTTCTACGCTCTCAGACTGGTGCAGCGTGCTTTCCAGGGACCCAACACGCGCGACTGGCACATTCCCGATCTTGTGCCGCGTGAAGGCCTGGTAATCGGCCTGATGATCGCCGCACTGCTCTGGCTCGGCCTGTATCCGCGGCCCATACTCGATACCTTCCAGCAGGCTGCGGCGCGGCTGGAGCAACTGGCTCCGGGGAAATGAATGTGACAGGATCCGATTTCACCGCGCTGCTTCCACTCATCATCCTCGCGGTGACAGCCATCGTCGTCATGGTGGGCGCGGCGATTCGCCGCTCGCACGCGCTCTCGGCTTCGCTCACCCTGATCGGCCTGGCAATTTCAATCGGCTCCCTGTGGATCGCCGCACCGCTCCTACCGCGGCAGGTGACACCGCTTCTGATGATGGACCACTACGCCGTGTTTTATATCGGCCTGATCGCCGCCTCCAGCATCATCACGGTGCTGCTGGCATACGGATATTTCGAGAAGTACGAGGGCAGCCACGATGAACTGTACATCCTGATCCTCGTGGCCACGCTCGGTTCGGCGGTTCTGGTTGCCAGCAGCCATTTCGTTTCCTTGTTTCTCGGGCTCGAACTCCTCAGCGTGTCGCTCTACGCGATGATCGCTTATCCGCGCCGCCGCCCCTTACCGCTCGAGGCCGGCATCAAGTACCTGGTTTTGGCGGCGGTATCGGCGGCCTTTCTGCTGTTCGGCATGGCGCTTGTCTATGGAGCGTTCGGCACGATGGAATTCGGCGAAATCGCGGCGAGGTTGGCGAGGCCAGACTTCAACCTGTGGCTGGTCCTGCCCGGCACGGCGCTGATCATCACCGGGTTCGGCTTCAAGCTGGCGCTGGCGCCATTCCATCTTTGGACGCCGGATGTGTACGAAGGCGCACCGGCGCCGGTCTCGGCCTATATCGCGACCGTTTCCAAGGGCGCCATGTTCGCACTGTTGCTGCGCTACTTCTATCAGACAGGCTCACACGAACTCGAACCGCTCCACCTGGTGTTCAGCATCATCGCGATTGCCTCCATGTTTGGCGGCAACATTCTGGCGCTCCTGCAGAATAATGTAAAGCGCATTCTGGCGTACTCCTCGATTGCCCATCTCGGTTACCTGCTCGTCGCCTTTCAGGCTTCCGGCGACCTGGCCCCCACGGCCGTGGCGTTTTACCTGGTCGCGTATTTTGTGACCACATTCGGCGCCTTCGGCGTCGTGACCGTCCTGTCGGATGGGACAAGGGATGCGGATCTGATCGAAGACTATCGTGGTCTCTTCTGGCGCCGGCCAGCCATCGCCGCCATCTTCACGGCCATGCTGTTCTCATTGGCGGGAATTCCCGTCACGGCCGGGTTTATTGGCAAGTTCTACGTTGTGGCAGCCGGCGCATCGGCGGCCATGTGGAGCCTCGTTGTCATTCTGGTCGTCACCAGCGCTATCGGACTGTTCTACTATCTGCGGATCGTAGTGGCTCTGTATAGCCAAAGCACGCAGACCCCGGCCACTACGTCTCTGGCGCGGCCCGGTGTCGTTTCGCTGATATTCCTGAGCGCGGCGCTCATCTATCTTGGATTGTTTCCCTCGCCGCTGCTGGCGCTCATTCACCGGCTGATGCCAGGGCTGATTTGAGAGGTTGTAACGATGCTTTCGCTTGCAAAGATTCTGGTTCCAATCGAATTCTCGGAGCGCTGCCTGGGCGCGGCGCGGTACGCGATTCCGCTGGTCGAGCATTTTCGTTCGGAGTTGACGCTCCTGCACGCCGTTTCCCTGGTGGGCGATCTGACTCCTGAAGCGGGCGTGCTGAATACGGCCCGGCGGCAAAAGGCGCAGAAAGCCATGGATGACTTCCTCTGCGCGGCTTTGAATCACCTCAAGACGCGACGCATCGTGCGGGAAGGCGACCCGGTGGAGATCATCGCCGATCAGGCCCGCCACGACCATTCCGATCTGATCATGATGCCCACCCACGGTTACGGACCGTTCCGGCGCATGCTGTTGGGGTCCGTAACCGCCAAGGTGCTGCACGATGCGCCGTGCCCCGTGTGGACCGGCGCCCACCTGGCGCAAGGTCCACCAGCGGAGTGGCTGCGGCTTGCGCATGTCCTTTGCGCGTTGGATCCCGGCAGCCAGAATGTCAGCGTCCTTCGCTGGGCCCATAGCCTCGCGGCCGCGTTTCAATCAACCCTCACGATTGTGCATGTGGTCCAGCGGCTGGACTCACCCGGAGAGGACCACTACGCCCGCGAATGGCGGCGGCGCCTGGTTGCCGAAGTCGGAGACGCAACCGCGCGCCTGCAACAGGACGCGGGTACGCATGCCGAGGTTGTTCTGGAACCTGGGGAGGTTTCCGAGGCCGTGGCTCGCACCGCGGCCCGGCTCGGCGCCGACCTGGTGGTCGCCGGCAGAGGAGGGTCGCTGGACGCCCGCCTTGGTACAAACGCCTATAACATCATTCGCAGGTCGCCATGCCCCGTCGTAACCCTATAGCACTTCGCCGAGGCGCGGACATGAGGCCATCCATATGAAAGGCGATGCGCGCAGCGCTCAAGACAAGGCGCTGGAAATCAACCTGGATGGCGTTAAGCACGGCACAATCGCGGAGATCGGAGCCGGCCAGGAAGTAGCGCGCTGGTTCTTCCACGTCGGCAAGGCATCCGCCACGATCGCCAGATCGATCTCGGCTTACGACATGGCCATTAGCGACGGCATGTACGGCCCCACCCAGCACTACGTGAGCCGCATGCGGCTCTCGTCCATGCTCGATCGCGAATACGACCAGCTTGTCAAGCAGTTGAACGAGACACGAGGCGGCCGCAACGCCTTCTTCGTCTTTGCCGATACGGTGGCCACGCACGGTTCGGCGCGCGCCTCGGGTGGACACGGTTGGCTCGGAATCCGGTTCCAGGATCAACCCGGGGCCGAACCGTCGGAAGTGATCATTCACATCGAAATGCTGGACGCCTTCAACGCCAGCCAGCAGGAGGCGGTCGGACTTGCCGGCGTGAACCTTATTTACGGAGCGTTTTACTGGCATCAAAACCCTCCCGTTCTGATTCAACGCCTCATGGACGGACTCGACCGCCGGAGAGTGGAAATCGACATGATCAAGTTCTCCGGCCCTGTCTTTAAGGGCCTGGACAACCGCCTGATGAGCCTGCAGTTGTTGGAGCAGGGGTTGACGGACGCGGCCATGTTCACCGCGGGCGGCGAGGTCGTTCAAGCATCCGAAGTCCTGCACGGCCGGCCGGTCGTGATTGAGCGCGGCAGCTTTTGTCCCGTAACCAACGTGACGCTGGCGATGCTGGATGATGCGGTGCGTCAACTCCGGCGGGAGCCGGATGTTCCACCCGACGCCCCTGTGGTGGTTATGGAGATGACGTTGAATAATCTCATGACCGGCCGCTCCATCGATCACCAGGACTTCCTGGCTCGCGCCGATGTTCTGGGCGCGCTCGACAAGATGGTGATGATCTCCAGTTACACCAGATTCGACGGCGTCACTACTTACCTGCGGCAATACACGCAAAACTCCATCGGATTCGTCGCGGGCGTTCCGACGTTGTCCGCTATTTTCGACGAACAGTACTACGGTGAATTTCAGGGCGGTATTCTGGAGGGTCTCGGCAGGCTGTTTCGGGGGCGTGTCGAACTGTTCGCCTATCCGACGGTTTCGGCCACCGGCGAACTGGAAACCGCCGACAGGTTAAAGAACAGCCCGAAGCTGGGACATCTCTATGAGCACCTGCTCGAAAACGGCTTCATCAAGCCGGTCCGGGAGTTCGATAACGCTCAACTGTACGTCACTCCCGGGGATGTGCTGAAAAAGATCCAAGCCGGAGATCCGTCATGGGCTGACTTCGTGCCTCCTCCGGCAGCCGCGCTCATCCGCCAAAACCAACTGTTCGGATTGAAAAAGTGAGGGCCCTCGTGATGAGCGGAGGAGCGCAGGCTAAAATGAACCGTCCGTCCTAATCTAGTTTGATGGAATGGACTTTGAGCGCATCGCCTTCCATCTCTCCGGTCACCGTGGCGCGAAGATGATCCTTCTTTGTGGAGGCCTTCAACTCGTGCAGCGCTTTCTCGCTGCCCTTTTTGTCGAATTTCAGGAACTTCCCGTCGGCAGTCAGGATTCCGAAGCCGCTGGCTTCACATGCCATGGCGCAGCTACGGGTATGCGTGTCCGCGGTCTGTGCCGTAAACTTGCTAGAGCATTTTTGGTCAACCAGTGAAACATTAGTCCAGGTCTGCGTCGCCGCAAGCAGAGGCAGCGAAGCGAGAGCCAGGAAAGCAAGGGTGAGTTTCCGCATTCCATTTCCTTTCTTAAGCAGACAGAGGCTGTGGCGGCTGGGCGGAAGGCCGCCCACGCCTCAACCCCTCACTGAGCAGAGCTAGAGCAACCGCCCCGAGCGAAAGCCCAAGGTCGCGAAGGACGTTGTCGTAGAATCCTCCGGCGAGTAGAAGATTGATGACGATCAGCCACAGCCAGATCGCCACGAGCCATCCTCCGATTCGAGGTACGAAGGCAACAAGCAGCCCAGCAATGATCTCTATGACACCCGAGATCATCATGAGGGTGTGAACCGGAATCGGCACAATGCTCGTAGCCTGTGGTGCGAGATACATGTCCCAGTTGGTGAGCTTGTTGGTGAATTGATCGATGCCTGCGATAACCGGAACCGCCGTGAACGCGATCCGCAGTACCCAATACGCCCGCAGGACGAGATGATTAGTAGAGTCGGTGTTGTTTGACGCGATTGCCATGCCTGATATCTCCGGGCCGGTATGCCGGGCTCGATGGGCTGCGGCGGATCCCAGTCCGTCGCGTCCTTAACACTTACAATTGTGCGGGTGATGAGGAAAAGCCGCAATGAACCACGCGTCACACGTGGTGGAACGCGCGTCATAGCCCGCCGCTCCACCGGCTTCCTCAGTACCCCGAAAATTCCTCTGAACGGATATCGTCCTCATCCACTCCAGCCTTGACGAGCATCCACCGCATTGCGGTCACCATGGCGGGCGGACCGGCCATATAATAGATCGGCCCCTGTAGTGAGGAAAGAGATTTCACCAACAGGTCCCGGTCGATGTGTCCAGTCTCGCCATGCCACTCCTGCGCTGAATTCTCCATCTTCGTCATGGTCGGAATGAAATGGAATCTCGGATTGTTCTTCGCGGTTTCGTTCAACACATCCAGGAACGCCGTGTCCTCCGGGCGCCGGTTCGAATAGAAGAGATACAACTGGTGCGGCGCATTGTCATGGGTGGCCTGGCGGATAATGCTGGAAAACGGGGTGATTCCGATTCCACCGGCCAGAAATACCGCCGGCTTTTCGGCTTTCCTGTGTAGAACAAACGATCCGCTCGGCCCCTCGAGTTTGACCGCTGTCCCTAATGGCAGGCTCTTCAATACGCGCTTGAACGCGGTATCACGCATTCGCGTGGCCACCATCAGTTGATTCTCAAAAGGAGCGCACACCACGGAAAACGCGCGGGTGTTGCCTTCCTCATCGGTCTCCGGTGGGTCAATGAGTGTCAAATCAATGGCCTGTCCGGCACGGAAATCGAAATCAGCCGGCCGGCTGAAGTGAAAGGCCATCGTGCCTCGAGCAATCTCTTCCCGCCCAGTCAAAGTAACCAACGGCATCAGATCCTCCCTTGCGACTATGCCGGCCACTCGGGTGGCTCGCACTCCGGACATTGGATGTTAATGAACGCCAGCCAGCTCAGAATCTCAGCGGCGGGCGGCAGCGTTTGGCCATCGCGGGTCCGGTAAGCGGCGAAGACCTCGCCATAGCGGTCGGTTACGTACACCGCCGCGGCCGCGTGCTGGCTCTGTCCACTTGCTCCCACCGCGCGGTGGATGCGGCCGTCTTCATCAGGCAGCACCGCATAAGGCAGCTTGAGCCTTTGCTCAATCCCGGCGCACTCCTGCCTGGAGGATTGCACCACCGCGATGATCTCAGCTTCCTGACTCTTGAACTTGCCGTAAAGCCCGCCCAACTCACCAAGCAGTTCCACCGTGGCTTTCTGATCATCGGCAAACACCAGCACCAGGTTGAACCGGCCACGGTAATCCGACAATCGCAAGGGGCGCCCGGATGAGGTGATCCATTCGAACTCGGGAAAGCGGTGGCCTTTGGCCGGCAACTCGCCCGCCAATGTCATTGGGCCCCCTGCGATTTCGCCTTGCGACATCAAAAGCCCCTTTCCTCAATGGCGTAAGCCACGGCTTCTTTTTCCGGTCAGTATCTCGACCTTTTGTTCGTACAAGATAATCTGATCGATTAGCGGATACCCCGGTTCGAAAACCCAGGAGGGATCGCCATGCTTGGCCATCAGGCGGTCCAGGAACCAGGATTTCTTGTCCCGGTCGTGATAGAGAATGCGGACCGGGCCGAAGACGA
>JADZCI010000003.1 GCA_020851655.1 Bryobacterales bacterium | reverse complement strand
GTGCTGTCGGATCACCGCTTCGTGCTGCGGCCGGGTTCGGAGGGCATCCTGGCCGCGGGCTTGGCGGGAGTCCTCGTCAGGATGGGCGCGGCTGGGCAATCGAACAGCCGGTTTGCGCGTGAGGCCGCCGCGCTGCCAACCGGCAAGGTGGCGGCGCTTACCGGAGTCCCGGCGCCGGAGATTGAACGCCTCGCCCAACTTTTGGCCGAAACCACGCCAGTCATCGCCATCGGCGGCGGCGAACCCGAGTCTGGCGGCCTTGGGGACGTGGCGGAGACCAACATTGCGGCCCTCAACGTTCTCCTCGGTTCCCTTGGAACCCAAGGAGGCATCCTCCATAAGCGCCATCCGTTCGCCGGAGCCGCCTATCCCAAATCCCTGGCCCTCATACCGGACCAATCCTTATCCATTCTGATTCACGATGGGTCGACGCCCGGAGTTCTGGTGTCAGAGGACCTTCTGCGCCGGAAACTCGCCCGGCACGGAGTTCTCGTGCGGCTCACTCCATTTGAGCCCGCGGGCGAGAATGCGTCGGAAATCGTAATTCCTTCCACGGTGTTTCTCGAGGCGGCCGGCGATTCCGCGGGGCTTCGCCAGGCCACCGCGGCAACCTGGAGCATCGCGCCCGCGCTATTGAATCCTCCGGAAGACGTCGTATCGCCGGAGAAGTTTGCGCAAGCGCTCGGGGAAGCGCTCGGCACGCACACGAGTCCGGTCGAGGATCTTATGAAGCGCAAGAGTGGTGCGATCTATTCCTCCCGGAGGGGGAGTTTGTTCCAGGCCTCCGCCGGCAGTTCCACCGAGGTTAAGGCACTGGCCGGCGCGGAAGCCTTGTGGAAGGCAGTTTCTGAGGGCGGCACATGGGTGGACGAGCCAGCCGGGCCGGCGCCCTTCAGAGCCAACTTGGATGACGTTTCTGTCCAACTCCCAGAAGCGCGTGAGCCGGCACTCACGCTGATGCCCGTTGCCTGGAAGGCTCGCTCGGCTTGTCCGCTGGCGACCAAAGTAGAACAGGAAATGCGCCTCCGGCCCATAGCGGGGGACGCGCGCATGAACCCGAGGACGGCGCGGGAAATGGGTCTTGCCGCCGGCGACGCCGTCATAGTGGGCGGCGCGGATCAAGAGATCCGGTCGAGAGTGGTGACCGAACCGCTGGTCGCTCCCGGAATTGTCGAGATGGCGCCCGGCGGACCGCAATCCGGCGAGATTCTGCGAATGGCCGGAAACTCCGTCCGCCTCAGGAAGGTCGACGCATGAGCACGACAAGAGTAACGAGGAAACCCCGCCGGTACGGCATGGTGATCGATATTGACCGCTGCACGGGGTGCGGGGCGTGCGTGATCGCCTGCGCGGCGGAGAACAACCTGGCTCCGGCGCACAGCAAGGCGACAGAACGGACGGGTGTGACGCTGGTGCGGGTCGTTACCCTGTCGTCGGCGGAGTCTCCCGGGACCGGCTTCGGCCAACCCCGTATGGCGGCTTACATGCCGTTGATGTGCATGCAGTGCGAGCACGAAACGCCGTGCGTGAGCGTGTGCCCGCAGCAGGCGGTTGAAGTTGACAAGTTGAGCGGCATCGTGGAGCAGATGCCTCAACGCTGTCTGGGCTGCCGCTACTGCATGACCGCGTGTCCCTACCACGCCAGATCTTTCAACTGGGCCGATCCTCAATGGCCCGCCGGCATGGAAGCAACCCTGAACCCGGCTGTCGCGCCGCGAATGAGGGGTGTGGTAGAGAAGTGCGACTTCTGCCAGTCCCGTCTGAATGCCGCCCAGGATGAGGCGGCCATGAACGGGCAAAGCGACCCCGGTGCGTACACGCCGGCCTGCGTCGAAGCCTGCGCAACCAACGCGATCGTCTTTGGCGACTGGAACGATCCGGAGAGCCCGGTGTCACAAGCGGCCGCATCGGTCGAAACCTTTGCGTGGCTTGAGAAACTCGGCACGCAGCCCAAGGTCCGGTTTCATTCCAGGCAACCGTGGATCCGGGCCATGGCTGCGCGGGGCGGGGCGGCGCCGGCCAAGGAGGTGGCTCATGGCTGACATGGCCTGGAACGCAATCGTGGCGGTGGAGCGGAAGCTCAAGCCGCGGGATGCGGTGCGCTGCCCTCTGCCGCAATTCGCCGCATGGCTGGCGCCGTGGATGCTGCTGTTCGCGGTGGGGCTCTACGCCGGATTCCTCTGCTTGAGAGACGGTCTGTACCACACCAACATGGACAACCGTTTCGTCTTCGGCCTGTGGATCTTTCTCGATCTCGCTATCATCGCGTTCGGCGGGGGCGCGTTCTTTTCGGGGTTCCTGTTGTACATCCTCCGTCGGCGCGAACTCGGCGCCATCATCCGCAGCGCGGTGCTGACCGGCTTTCTCTGCTATGCCGGCGCCCTGCTGGTGTTGATGCTGGATGTCGGCCAGCCCTTGCGCGCCTGGTTCACCTTCTGGCATCCGAACACCCATTCGATGCTGACCGAGGTCACGTTCTGCATCAGTTGCTACTTGCTGGTGCTGGCCATCGAGTACCTGCCAACGATTCTGAAGAACCGCCAGCTCAGACGGATTCCGCAGGCGCTCGTATTTGGTTGGGAGTTGCACAGGATGATGCCGGTGCTGGCCATTGTGGGGGCGTTTCTTTCGTTCTTCCACCAGGGGTCGCTGGGCGGCTTATATGGAGTACTTCGTGGCAGGCCCTTCGCGTTTCGTGAAGGGTTTGCGATATGGCCCGCCACATTCTTCCTGTTCATCCTCTCGGCCATTGCCGTGGGGCCTTCGTTCCTGATTGTCGTAACGAGGGTGGTGGAATTCATTACCCGGCGAAAGCACGCCGGTGGGGATGTGTACCGCGTGCTGGGCCGGATCTCCGGAATCCTGCTGATTGTCTACGTCCTGGCGAAGTCGGTCGATACGATCGTCTGGCTGAACAGCACGTCGCCTCAGTCTGGTTTCCGGGCGTGGGAGTACTACGCGTGGGAGCCGTTCGGCACCTGGATCCTGTTCCTGGAGATTGCCGGCTTGGGGCTGCTCCCCGCCATCTTCCTGCTCTACTTCAGCCGCACGCGTCCTGAACGGCTGTTTGTTCCCGCCCTGGCGGCGTGCGCCGGAGTGGCGCTGAACCGCTATGTTCAGACCATTCAAACCCAGGCGTTGTCCACACTGCCGTTTGACCAGTTCGTCACGTACTCGCCAAGCTGGCAGGAGGTTGCGGCATTTCTGGGCGTCATTGCTTTTGCCGTGATTGTCTACTCGGCCAGCTATCGCTATCTGAACCTGTTTGCGAGGAGTCACTAAATGTTTCCCGGAGTGGATGGATTTCACTGGAGTCCCGCGCACATTACCTTCCTGACGGTTTTCGGGATCGTCCTGATGGCCATCGGGACCACCATGCTGATTGTTCTGTGGCGGACACTCCGCGATGTGCGTTCCGGACGCGGCGCCCGGATTCGTTGGACGGAGGATTTTGAAGATCTGCCGGTGAATGAGCGTTTGTGCCGGCATGCGCTGAGCGGTACGGCGCCGGGCCGGGTATGCCCGCGCGCGCTTGATTGCCGGGAATGCGCCGAGCATCCGGTATACGCGGCGCGGGAGATCTCCGCATCCGCCGGGATACCGTGCGGCCTCGACTATCCGGCGCAGCGGTACTACCATCGAGGGCACACCTGGGTAGAGCCTCTTGAAGACGGATGCTTTGCCATCGGCATGGATGATCTGGCCCAGAGGATCGCCGGTCCAATCGATCAAGTACGGCTCCCCGCGCCCGGCGAAACGCTACACGCCAACGGCGCCGCGTTCACGGTCAGTTCAAGAGGCCGCCGGCTGAGGTTGCGCGCCCCGATGGACGGCCGCGTCGTCGCCACCGGGGGCGCGGACCAACCCTGGCTTGTGAAAGTGAAGCCACTCGAAGCCAGTCCGCGATTGACGCATCTGCTGCATGGCGCCGAAGTCAGCGCCTGGGTCCGGACGGAACTGGAGCGCCTGCAGGTGCTGGTCTCGCCCGATGCAACCGGGCCGGTACTGGCCGATGGCGGGATGCTGCATCGAGATCTGCCCGGCGCGATGCCGTCGGCGCCGTGGGACGAGATTGCCGGTGCGATGCTTCTTGAACCGTGAGCCGTTCTTCAGCGCTGTATGCCGTAGCGCTTGATTTTCTCGTAGATCGTCGAGCGGTCGATGCCCAGTACTGCCGCCGCTTCCTTGATGTTGCCCGAAGTGCGTTGCAGCGTCGCTTCGATCGCCTGCCGCTCCAGGTCCTGTAACGTCATGTTGGCTGGAATGCTCCAGGGCGCGGTAATACGGGCCTGGTGGAGGAAGGCCAGATCGTCTTCGACCAGTGTCCGGCCCCGGCAGGTGACGATCGCCCGCTCGACGGCGTTTTCCAGTTCGCGAACATTGCCCGGCCAGTCGTGGTCCAGCAGTATTTTGAGGGCGCCTTCGCTGATGCCGTCCACCTTCTTGCCGAGTTCGTGCGCCAGCCGTTCCACGAAGTGTTCAGCCAGCAGCGGAATATCTTCGCGGCGCTCTCGTAGCGGCGGGATCCGGATTTCGATCACGTTCAGCCGGTAGTACAGGTCGTCGCGGAACCTTCCTTCACGAACCTCCGTGGCGAGATCGCGGTTGGTGGCTGCGATCACACGCGAGTCGACCCGCACTTCTTCGGTTCCGCCCAGGCGGTAGAAGCGGCGCTCCTGCAAGACCCGGAGCAAATCAGCCTGAAGCTTGGGCGAGATGTCGCCAATCTCATCCAGGAAAATCGTGCCGCCGTTGGACAGTTCAAACTTACCCTTGGTCTGTGCCGCCGCGCCCGTGAACGACCCTTTCTCATGCCCGAACAACTCGCTTTCAAGGAGCGTTTCGGCCAGGGCGGCGCAGGAGACAGTGATGAACGGGGCTTTCGAACGGTCACCCGAGAAGTGGATCGCACGGGCCACGAGCTCCTTTCCCGTACCGCTCTCTCCCCGAACCAGGACCGTGCTCCGTAAACTGGCCACCTCCCGCGCCAGCGCCAGAATGTCCTGCATCCGGGGGCTCTTGGTGATGATGTCGTGGAATAGATATTTCCGGCTGAGCTTCTTGCGCAGGATCTCGTTTTCGCGCTCGAGGTTCTTTACCTTCATCGTTCGCGCCACCAGGATCGAGATCTCTTCCGGGTTGCAAGGCTTGACGATGTACTCAAGCGCGCCTTCCTTGATTGCGGTAATGGCGGTATCGACCGTGGCGTAGGCGGTGATGATGATGAAGGCGGCGGCGGGCAGAATGCGGCGAATCTCCATCATGGTTTCGATTCCGTCCATGCCTCCGGGCATTTTCAGGTCGATGAAGCACATTGCGTAAGGTTTGCGGCGCGCCGCTTCCACAGCTTCGGCGCCCGAGGATGCCGTGTCCACGGCGTAGCCATCCTCTCGCAACCAAGCCGCCAGCGACTCGCACATCACCGTCTCATCATCAACTACCAGAATTTGCCAGTGGCCTTTCATGACACTCCTTCCAAACGATCGAGGGAGAGTTTCTCTTCGATCAGGACGCGGCAGGCGCCGCAGAATGCGTCCTCTTTGAGATCAACCTGCGAAACCGAGGTGGAGAGGCTCAT
>JADZCI010000002.1 GCA_020851655.1 Bryobacterales bacterium | reverse complement strand
CTGCCGGTCGAAGATACCGGCTTCCGGCTGGCGGCGATGATCGAACCCGACGGCGGCATGCCGGGACGCAATGATCATGAGCGGATCGCGCACTCGCTGGTCGCCGTGATGTTCCTGGTTCAGTCAGGCAGCAGCCTGAACTCGGGTCCATTCCGGGCACATATCGCCAGGCTGGTGGAGTTTCTTGAGAAGCAGGACCTCGATGAGGCGGAGTGGCAAGTCCTGGGCGACCTTCGCGCGGGCAAGGTTGAGGCGGCGGCTGCGGCCAGCCTTGCCCAGCGGATTCTTGACGGGAAGCGCATCTCGCGGACGGAGGTCTTTGCCACTCGCCGGGCCTGACGCCGGAATCAATCTCCAGAAAACTGGAGCAGTTCATCCGCCGGTTTGCCGCCTTTGAGCACTGCGGCGGCGTCGGCATCGGTAAACTGCTCCACCTTTGCCGAGATGTTCATCGAACAGAATTTTGGCCCGCACATGGAGCAAAAGTGAGCGTCCTTGAAGCCTTCCTGCGGCAGCGTCTCATCGTGGTAAGCGCGCGCGGTTTCGGGGTCCAGCGCCAGCTCGAACTGCTTGTTCCAATCGAAGCGGTAGCGCGCCCGGGAAAGCTCGTCGTCGCGGTCACGCGCGCCCGGACGCTTGCGCGCGATGTCAGCGGCGTGAGCGGCGATCTTGTACGCGATGATGCCCTGTTTGACATCCTCCTTGTTCGGAAGACCGAGGTGTTCTTTCGGGGTTACGTAGCACAGCATGGAGGCGCCATGCCAGCCGATCATGGCCGCGCCGATGGCCGAGGTGATGTGATCGTAGCCGGGTGCAAAGTCGGTGACCAAGGGGCCAAGGGTATAGAAAGGAGCTTCGTGGCACATTTCCATTTCCTTTTCCACCTGCATCTGAATCTGGTCCATCGGAATATGGCCCGGGCCTTCAATCATGACCTGCACGTCGTGGTCCCAGGCAACTTTGGTGAGTTCACCCAGGGTCTTTAGTTCGGCGAACTGCGCTTCGTCGCTCGCGTCGGCGAGCGAGCCCGGACGGAGCCCGTCGCCGAGAGAAAAGCTGACATCGTGCTTTTGGAGGATCCGGCAAATGTCTTCAAAACACTCGTAGAGGAAGTTCTGTTTGTGGTTCTTGACCATCCACTCGGCCAGGATCGACCCTCCGCGGCTGACGATGCCGGTAACGCGGCGGGTGGTCAGCGGGATGTACTGCACCAACACTCCGGCATGGATGGTCATGTAATCGACGCCCTGTTCGGCTTGTTCTTCGATGACCTCGAGCATGATGCCCGCGGTGAGGTCCTCGACACGCCGGACGCGGCTCAAGGCTTCATAGATGGGCACGGTGCCCACAGGCACCGGCGACTCGTTGATGATCGCCTGCCGTATGCGCGGAATGTCTCCGCCCGTCGACAGATCCATGACCGTGTCGGCCCCGTATTTCACCGAGTAATGGAGCTTCTCCAGTTCTCCGCCAATGTCGGAAGTCGTCGCCGAGTTTCCGATGTTGGCGTTGATCTTGCAACTGGAAGCAATGCCGATGCACATCGGCTCCAGGCTGAGATGGTGAATGTTGGCGGGGATAATCAGCCGGCCCCGGGCGATTTCCTGGCGAACCAGTTCCGGGGAAAGATTCTCGCGCCGGGCGACGTACACCATCTCTCCGGTGATGATGCCGCGCCGCGCATAGTGCATCTGAGTTCGAATCTTGTCGTTGGAGCGTTTGGACACCCAGTCGGATCGGTTCATCCCCTGATTATCCCATTTTCGATTTGAAACGCCTTCTCAGGTGGACGAGCGGCGACGAGCGGCACGCTACGCATCGAGTGATCCTATCGAACGATCCAAGGTGCGCCGGAGCGCACCCGCTCGACGGCGGCTAAAGCAAATCGTCTCGGAATCGAAACTATTGGAAACTCCACGGCCATCCTTCGCCACAGCGGCGCTAAGTACTTGAACTGAAAACCGGATGCGGGGGTGACAAGCGTAAAGACAGGGACAAGCCGCATTGTCACAGCCGTAAATTCCTCATCACAACAGGCTGAAACATTTAACTCACACGACAAAATTGCCGTCTCACTTACTAAATGGCTTTGGAAGGGGACGTGTGCTTTTGTCTCCCCCCCGACCATCTACGAAACGACTGTAAGAAGCGGCCCGAAGTGTCGAGGCCGCATCAGGAGATTTTATGAAACACTTCCTGCTAATGATTTTGCCTGTTGTGCTGGCGGTCGCCCCCGCCATCTACGGGCAAGCATCAGACGGCAACGTGGTGGGAACGATCACCGATCAATCGGGGGCTTCGATACCGAACGCCACCGTTGTTCTCGCCAACATGGAAACGGGTGTCACGCGTACCGCCACGACGGATACGTCCGGCTCCTACCGGTTTCCCAACGTTCTGGTGGGCCGGTACGAAATACAAGTGACTGCCGCGGGTTTCCTGAACCAGAAGATTAAGAACCTGGTGGTTGAGTTGAACCGCACCCTGACGTCGAACGTCACGTTGCAAGTCGGCCAGGTGACCACCAGCGTCGAAGTCAGTGAAGCATCGGCGTCTGTCGATACCACAACCGCGCAGGTTGCCTCCACCTATGAGAGCCGCCAATCGCGCGACCTTGCGCTGGCGTCGAACGTGAACGCATTCAACAACCTCGGCGCGATCAACCTTTCGCTGTTGAGCGCCGGCGTCGCCTCTTCCGGCGGCGTGGGACAGGGGCAAGGCCCGTCGGTCGGCGGACAGCGGCCCACCAACAACAATTTCGTCATCGATGGAATCGACAACAACCGGCGTGACGTAACGGGTCCGATTGCGGTGATTTCGAACGAAGCCACCGGCAACTTCACGCTGATCCAGAACATGATGGCGCCCGAGTTCGGCCACTCTTCGGGCGGAACGTTCAACGTCATTCCAAAGAGCGGAACCAACACCATTCACGGTTCGCTCTACGACTACATGCAGAACCGGAACTTCAACGCCTTGGACGCCGCGGTAAAGCGGCAGGGCATCAGCGAACGGCCGCGATTCGACCAGAACCGCATGGGTGGAACGATTGGCGGCCCGATCGTCAAGAACAAGCTGTTCTATTTCGGAAACTTCGAATACATTCCATACGGCGCGGCTTCGACTCCCGCCGGGCAGGTCCAGGGTCCCACGTCCGAGGGCTATGCGATTCTCGACCGGATTCCGGGCATCAACCAGACCAACTACGGCATCTTCAAACAGTACGTGCCGGTTGCGCCGTCAGCGAGCAAGACAATCCAGGTCGGCAACTTCGCCGTTCCGGTTGGCAACCTGCCTATCGCGGCGCCGTTCTACATCAATAGCTGGAATTATCTCGGCAATATCGACTACAACCTCACCGATGCCGACCAGTTGCGGTTCCGCTTTGTCGGCAATAACCAGCGCTATATCGACAACACGCCCACGCTGCCGGCCTTCTTCGGCAACGTTCCAACCAACTCCTATCTGACCTCGCTCAGCTATCTGCGGAACATTTCGCCAACGATGCTGAACGAGGCCCGGTTCGCCTACACGCGGTACTTCAACGACACGCCTGTTGGCGACTTCACGTTTCCCGGGCTGGATATGTTTCCGAACATCGCGTTCACCGGGGAGTTGAACGTGCAGATCGGTCCGGATCCCAATGGTCCGCAAAGCACGGTCATCAACACCTACACCCTGGTCGACAACGTAAGCAAGATCATCGGCCGGCACACGCTGAAGTTCGGCTATGACGGACGCCGTGTTATTGCGCCGAGTTTCTTTGTGCAGCGCGTACGCGGCGACTATGGCTACACCACGCTGAGCCGTTACCTGTTTGACCTGAATCCGGATGACATTTCGGAGCGCAGTTTCGGCGGCTCGGCCTTCTGGGGCAACTTGTGGTCCCACTATGCGTTTGCCAACGACGATTTCAAGATCAGCCGCAACGTGACGTTAAACCTCGGCATCCGCTACGAATACGTGGGCGTCCCCGCCGGAAACAAGACGCAGTCCCTCAACTCGCTTGCATCGGTTCCGGGCGTGATCGACTTCCATGAGCCTACGGCGCAGCACAACAACTGGGCGCCGCGCGTGGGCGTGGCCTGGTCACCGGGCAAGGACGGGACTTGGGCGGTTCGAGCGGGGTTCGGCATGGCGTATGACCAGCTCTATCAGAACCTCGGATCTTTGTCCCTCCCTCCGCAGTTTTTCACGACGGTGGACACTGATCTCTCGGCAAACACCCCAGGTTTCCTGGCCGGCGGCGGGATTCTTCCACCTCCAGGACTCGGCGCTAACATGAGTCCAGACGACGCGCGGGCGCTGACTTCCGCATTTGTTCCCGACCAGAAGCGCCCCTACTCCATCAACTGGACGTTCGGGGTGCAGAAGGTGTTGAAGAACGACTACACCGTCGAAGTCCGCTATCTTGGCAACCGGGGAGTGAATCTCCCGGCGCAGATCCGGCTGAACGAGGCTTCGGTGGTCAACCAATCCCGGAATCTTCCAACGTTGACGCAGACACCCTCCCAGGACTACCTGAATTCGCTGCCCCTCACCTTGGGTGACTTGGAAAACATCGACAACAACATCTGGTCGCAATACGGGTTCGCGTCGCCCGTAGTCGGCTTCATGCCGATTGGCAACTCGACTTATCACGGACTGGCGACACAGGTGACCAAGCGGTTCTCAAAGAACTTCAGTTTCGTTGGGGCCTATACGTGGAGCCACAACATCGACGACGGGACGGCGGCGGTGTTCTCGACGCTGATTCAACCCCGCCGTCCCCAGGACTTCCTCAACTACCGGCCAGAGCGCGCCTCTTCGGCTTTGGACCGGCGGCAACGCTTCTCGATGAGCGGGATCTATGAGACGCCCTGGTTCAACCACGACTCGAACACGCTTCGCCGGACCCTGCTCGGAGGATACGTGTTGAGCGGTACCTATATCGCGGAATCTCCCATGATGGCCACGGTGCAGAGCGGGATCGACGCCAACCTCAACGGGGACTCGGCCGGCGACCGCGCGATCATCAACCCCACGGGGCAGGATGGCGTCGGCAGCTCGGTCACACCGCTGTGTAAGGGTGGTCCGTGCGCGGACGGTTTAGGGGACCCCAACACGGTTGCGTACCTGGCGAACAATCCGAATGCGCGGTTCATTCAGGCCGGTTACGGCGCGCTGGCCAACGGCGGGCGCAGCCTGCTGCCGCTGCGCGGCATCAACAACTTCGACCTTTCGGTGATGAAGCGGTTCAACATCACCGAGAATCACAAGATCGAGTTCCGCGCGGAGATGTACAATGCCTTCAACCACTCGCAATACACTCCCGGACAGACCAACAACGCGTATTACCAACCCCGGACCGACACACGCGCGTACCTGATTCCGGGCAACGACGACTTCAACAACCCGGAGACGGCGTTCGGGAATAACGCCCGGACCATTCAGTTCGCTCTGCGTTATCAGTTCTGACACCCGTTGTCAGCAACAACCCACCGGCCCGCCTTCATTCCATGTGAGGGCGGGCCTTTGCTTTCCCCGGCGTCTGGCAAGCCATTATGATTCTCTTATGGACGCGCGGGACCGGGAGTCGTACGGATGAACGTGCGGCGTCCGCGACTGGTGTTCTTCGCGATTGCGGGGTTCGCGCTGCTGGCCGGGACGGTTCTCAGCTATACATCCCTCGCGGCGCGGCTGGACAACGGCGTCTATGACTTCCTGTTCCAGTCGACGGTGCATCCACACTGGCAAACGCGCGCCACACTGGTGACCATCGACGAGCGGACGCTCGCCGCCCGCGGAGGAATGCGTTCGGTGCGGCGCATGGTGGCCGATGTCCTGCCTGTCATCGCCCGGAATGGCGCGCTGGCCACCGCGGTGGATATCACGCTTGCCGACAAGGGTGACGAGGATGAGGATGCGGCCCTGGACAGGGCGTTCAGCGGGACGCCCAACCTGGTGCTGGCCGCCGAAATGATGCCCGACGGAAGCGGCTGGCAGGAACCGATTGAGCGCTTTCGCAAACATGCCAAAGCCATCGGGCATGTGGGCGCGCTGGCCGACGCCTACGACGCCATCATCCGCGAACTCCCGTTGGAGCGTGCCGCCAATGGCCGCCGCCATTGGGCTTTGTGCGTCGAGGCGTTTCGCGTCGCAACAGGAGCGGATGCGATTCTGTCGTCTCCTACCGATGTACAAATCGGCCAGACGGTGATTGCCTCACGTTGGGACCAGGGACGGCCGATGCGGATCCGATACCGGGTTGACGGCATTCCGGAGATCTCCGTGGACGAGTTGCTCACCCAACCCGAACGGGGACGCCGCCTCACGGGCAAAGTCGTGTTCATCGGAGTGACGGCCTTCTCGGCCATGCGCGACCGTTACTTCACTCCTCTTTCGGATTCACTGCCGCAAGCCGGAGTCGAGATCCATGCGCAAGCTTTCGACACGATAGATGGCGGGAGGTTTCTCGATAATGCTCCCTTGCTGTGGCCGCTGCTGGTTGGACTGGCCGTGGCTCTCGGCGTGGCGCTTCTCTTTACGTTCACGCAAGGTTGGTGGGCGTACGCCGGCGCGCTGGCGTTCCTGATTCTGGCCAACTCCGTGCCGAAATTCACGCTGGCGAACGACCTGGTGATGCCGTTTTCCGGGCCGGCAGCCACCGCCTGGATCGCAGTCCTTGGATGTGCGTCCTGGCAGTACTTCTTTGTGCGAAGGCAGCTCAAGGCCAGCGAGACGGACCGGGTCCGGTACCAGCAGGCGATCCGGTTTGTGACTCATGAAATGCGGACGCCGTTGACGGCCATACAAGGATCCAGCGAAATCATCACGCGCTACAACCTGCCGGAAGAGAAGCGCAAGCAGATCGGGCAGATGATCAATTCCGAGTCCAAGCGGCTGGCGCAAATGATCACGACGTTCCTGAATGTAGAGAAGTTGGGCGCCGGGCAGATGGAATTGAAGAAAGTCTCTTTTCCGCTTTCCGGATTAGTCAAGACTTGCATGGACCGGGTCCAGCCTCTGGCCGAAAGGAAACACATACAGATCGAGACCCCAACCCTGGCCGCGGTCGAATACCGGGGCGACCCGGAGTTACTCGAATACGCGGTTTATAACTTGATTACCAACGCCATTAAGTACTCGCCGGAGCATACAACTATTACGCTGGTGATCGATCACCAAGGCGGCGAAGCCCACCTTGCCGTGCGCGACCAAGGCTATGGCATGGACGACAAGGAAGTGAAGAAGCTGTTCACCAAGTTCTTCCGCGCCCGGAGCGCCGGCAGGTCGGGCGAGGACGGAACGGGCCTCGGGCTGTCCATCGCCGGCCAGGTGATTACCTTGCACGGGGGACGAATCCAAGTAGACAGTAAGCCGGGCGAAGGTTCGTGTTTCACGGTAATTCTGCCGATTTCTGAAACGCCGGACCGCGCGCCCGCGTTAGACTGATAAATGATGCCGTCGTTGCTCCTGGTCGAGGACGACAATTCCGTCCGCTCGACCATTTCGACATTCCTGGAGCTGGAGGGATACGACGTTGACGCGGTCGCCAGCACCCGCGAGGCATTGGACCGCCTGCAGTCTAATACCTATCCGATCGTCATTTCGGATATCTATATCGACGACAAGACCGGGCTTGACGTCTTGAACGCCGCCCGGTCGGGCAAAGACGACTGCGCGGTCATTCTGATGTCGGCGCGGGGCAGCATGGAGACGGTGATGGCGGCGACGCGCGGCGGTGCGTTCGATTACCTCGCCAAGCCGTTCGAACTCGACGACCTGCTCGATACCGTCAAACGCGCCGAGAAGGCTTTCCTCTCAGGCGATGACGAGATCGAGCCCGAGGAGCCGCTGCCAACCGAGATGATTGGGTCGTCTCCCAAGATGGTCGAGATCTACAAGACCGTATCGCGCGTGGCGCCCACTGACGCGATGGTGCTGATCGAAGGCGAGACCGGAACGGGCAAGGAACTCATCGCCAGAATGATCCACATGAACAGCCGCCGGGCGAGCCAGCCGTTTGTGCCCGTGGACTGCGGGTCCATGGCGCCTTCGCTGATTGAAAGCGAGCTTTTCGGCGCCATGCGCGGCGCCTATACGGGTGCGGACCGCGACCGGACAGGCGTGTTTGAGTCGGCCAACAACGGCACAGTGTTCCTGGACGAGATTGGCGACATCGACCTGACGTTTCAACTCAAGCTGCTCCGGTTTCTTCAAGAGAAGGAGATTCGCCCGCTCGGTTCGCCGCGTGCAAGGAAGGTTGATGTACGGGTGGTGGCTGCGACCAACCGCGACCTGCGGAAGATGGTGACCGACGGAAAGTTCCGGGAAGACCTGTGGTACCGCCTGGATGTGGTGCGCATTGAAGTACCTCCATTGCGGGAGCGGCACGGCGACATCCCACTTCTGGCTGCCGCTTTCCTGAAGCGCTACAACGAGCGGTACCGGCTGGACACGAAACTGACGGAATCGGGTGTCAAAGCGCTGACCGAATTCACCTGGCCGGGCAACGTGCGCCAGCTTCAACACATGATGGAGCGGATGGTGATCCTGGCAACCGGAGGCCGGATCACGGTGGAAGCGGTTCGCGATTCGATTGAGATCTCGCAACCCGGCGGGAGCGATGGAGAAACGCTGGCCGGCGCCGAAGCAGACCAGATTCGCAAAGTGCTGGCGGCGACGAACGGCAACAAGAGCCGCGCCGCCCGCATCCTGGGCATCGAGCGGAAAACGCTGTACCGCAAGCTCGAGCGCATCGGCCTATAGCACCCCCGGAGGGCGCGCCCTTTCGTACTCTGTAGTTCATGGACCGGATTGCAGAAATACAAGCCGCGCTACGCGGCGAAGGGCTCGACGGCTGGCTGTTCTTCGACCATCATCACCGCGACCCGCTGGCTTACCGCGTGTTGCGATTCGAACCGGCGCAACAAGTGACACGGCGCTGGTACTATCTCGTTCCCGCCGAAGGCGAGCCACGCGGGATGGTGCACAAGATTGAGGCCGGCGTCCTGGGTCCTCTGCCCGGAAAGATCGAGACGTACGCCGGATGGCGGCAGCAACGCGAACGCCTCGATGCGCTGCTGGCAGGCTGCAAGACCGTGGCCATGCAGTATTCGCCGTTGTGCGCGGTGCCCTATGTTTCCAACGTCGATGCCGGCACGCTGGAACTGGTGCGAGCCGGTGGAGTCGAGGTCAAGACCTCAGCCAACCTCATCCAGCGGTTTGAAGCCGTCTGGAGCCAGGCGCAGTACGAATCGCACATCGAGGCTGGCAAGCAGGTGGACCGGATTCGCTCGGAGGCCTTTCAAAAGGCCGCCGAGGCCTTGCGCTCGGGACAGCGCTTGACGGAATACGAATTGCAGCAGTTCATTGCCACAAGGTTTGCGGATTCTGGCATGGTGACAGACCACGATCCGATCGTGGCGGTCAACGCGAATGCCTCGAATCCTCACTACAGCCCAAGCGCCGGCGGCTCATCATCCATTGGCAAGGGCGACTTGCTCCTGATCGACCTGTGGGCGAAATTCAATCAGCCGCACACCGTGTATTACGACATCACCTGGACCGGCTACTGCGGCGCCGTGGCGCCGGACCCCATGAACAACGTGTTTGGCATTGTTTCCGGCGCACGGGACGAGGCGGTGAAACTCGTTCAGGATGCCGCCGCGCGCGGACGGGAACTAGCGGGGTTCGAAGTCGATGACGCCGCGCGGGGCTTCATCCGGGAGCGCGGTTATGCCGAGTACTTCTTTCACCGCACGGGACACTCGATCGGCGAAGACGTGCACGGCAATGGCGCCAACATGGACAACTTTGAGACACACGACGAGCGGCGGGTGGTCCCGGGTACTTGCTTCTCGGTCGAACCGGGCGTGTACTTGCCCGATTTCGGCATTCGATCCGAGGTGAACGTGTACCGCGGGGCGAATCACGCCGAGGTCACCGGCGAGGTTCAGACCCGCTTACTTACGCTGCTATAGGCTTCATCGAGCAATTCGACGACGTGGACCACACGCTGGTCCTGGCCATGCCGCGCGACCCCGGCGCGAAGTTGCAGCATGCAACCCGGGTTGGCCGTCGCAATGACCGAGGCTCCAGTGACATTGGCCATGGGCATCTTCTTCTCGAGAATGGACGCAGCCATGTCCGCATGGACGACATTGTAGATTCCCGCACTGCCGCAACAAAGGTCCGACAGCGCCATTTCGCGGAGTTCGACTCCCGGAATCGCCTGCAACAACTGCCTCGGCGCCGTCCGGATCTTCTGTCCGTGCGCCAGGTGGCAGGAATCCTGATAGGTGACCACCAGGTTGAGCGGACGCATGTCTTGGTTGAGCTCGATTCCAGCCAGAAACTCGTTGACGTCCTTGAGCAGGCTTACCCAGCGCTTCGCCTTGTCCTTGTAGGCGGCATCGGAATGCAGAAGGTGGTCGTACTCTTTGAGCGTCGAACCACATCCGGCGGCATTCGTGATGATGGCATCGTATCCGCCTTCCAGGATTCCATCGATGTTCCGGCGCGCCAGTTCCTGCGCCTGGCCCTTGACTCCGGCGTGAACGTGCAAAGCGCCGCAGCATCCCTGATCCTCGGGGATCACCACTTCGCAGCCGTTCTTCTGCAAGACGCGAACCGTGGCTTCATTCAGCCGCGCGAAGAAAACGTTGGCGATGCAGCCGGCCAGCAGAGCCACGCGGTAACGCCGCGTTCCTTCCGCCGGAAACGTCCTGCCAATGTGCCGGAAAAAGAACGGCGCTTCGGCCGATGGCGCAAGCGGTTCGATGGCGCCGAGTTTGCCGAAATACTTGAGGATTCCGGAGGCGTGAACGGCTTTACGCAGACCGGATGCCTCGTAAACGTACAAGCCGCTGCCGAGAAGCCGCATCCATGCCGGCGACGTCAGGACATGGGAGAAGATCGCGTTTCGAAACAGGCGCTGCCAGAATGGCTGCGGCGTGATGGCTTCGAGTTCCGCGCGGGCTGCCTCGATCAGCCGCCCATAGGGCACCCCCGACGGGCAGGCCGTTTCGCAGCCCCGGCACGCCAGGCACAGACCCATGTGCTGGCGGTACGATTCACCGGGCTCCATCTGCCCGGTGGCGACCTGGACCATCTGATAGATGCGCCCGCGCGGCGAATCCATCTCCAGACCCAGTTCGCGGTAGGTTGGGCAGGCGTTCAAGCACAAGCCGCAATGCACGCACTTGTCGAGGTCGGCGCCCGCTGGCGCGTCGGGATGCCGGTTCGTCAGGAGCGGCGGATAGACCTCAGAAGCGGCCATAGTATCTTCCAGGATTGAGCAGGCCATCAGGGTCCAACATCTGTTTGACGCGCCGCATCAGAGGAAGGTCGTCTCCGCTGTTCAGCCATGCGTCATCCCCCCCTCCATATTCGTAACACGCCTGCCATTCCGCCGGCGGCGACCAGCGCGTCTCAGGTGGAAGGTATCCATAGGTGACGCCATTGCCGGCGCGGCTCACCACCGGACCTGGAAGGGTCCCGGCCACCGCCCGAACCTCGCGTAGCGTGCTGGAGACGCGAACGACGCGCGCGGCCGGAAATTCCGCCAGATAGGAGGGAGTGAACTCTTCAATCGATTCCCACAGTTTCGATTCGGCGGGCCCCTCGCAGACCTGCGCTGCGGGGAGTTCCCGTGAATAGCGGTCGAGTACGCGCTGGCTGCCACCGGCGCGAACCAGCAGCGACCAACCGTCGATGCCGATCTTGGCGGCGGCCGCGGGATTCACCAGGTCCAGTGAGGAGGGCTGTAGAACGCTCTTCAGTATCTCATCGCGGCGGGCGAACACAGGCTCCGGGTTCCTGTCCGAGAAGACGAAGGTCCGGGTGGCTTCCGGCAGCGGCGCGAGCTTGAAGTTGACCGATGCGATCGCCGCCAGGGTTCCCATGCTCCCGATGAGCAGCTTGCCCATGTCCAGCCCAGCCACGTTCTTGACGACCATCCCGCCGGTTTGGACCGCAAGGCCGTCAATGGGGATAAACGTCATCCCAATCACGAGGTCCCGCGCGGTTCCAAACCACCGCCGGCGCGGTCCGCTGGTGTTTGCAGCGACCACGCCCCCCACCGTTGCCTGTTGCGCATACGGCGGATCCAGCGGGATCATCTGACGGTTTGCGGCCAGCAAGGCACGCAGGTCCGCCCACCGCAGCCCCGCCTGAACGCTGATGGTCAGGTCCTTGGGCTCGTATTGCAGGATCTGGTTCAAAGACGTTGTGGAGATGGCAATGGCCGGTTCGCGCCCGGCGGCAGCCATGCGGCGCTTGGTGGATGCCCCGCGGAGTCCGATGGTCTGTTTTTTCTCAGCGGCGGCGCGAAGCGAGCCGGCCAGTTCCTGGGGTGTCGTTGGTGTCACGTCTGGAAGCCACCATTTTGCCAAATCAGCGGCCCGGCGGAATATACGCCCGGCGGTCCAATGCCGGCAGGAGATGGCGAAATCTGTATCGTCTGCCTGCTTCAGTGAATCCGCTTGAGGATTATGTCCTTTTCTATCGCCGCATTCTGTCTGGAACAGTCGAATCGCAGTTCTTGGGGAACGAAGCCTGAGGCTTGAGCTTTGGCCGTTACAACCGTGCCGAAGCCGAAGCCCGTATAGACGCGGCCGTACTTGCCAGCCGTGAATGAACCTTGAGCGGAACCCGTGAAATCTACCCGAGCCGCGGGTACGGCGTTGCCCTTCTCGTCTCTTACCATGAGGAGCACATGACACGACGACTCGGGAGGGCCGTTACCGTGAAGGCATTCATCGTAAATGGCATAAACAACTTTTGTCTGGCCCCAGGTCAGTTGAAGTAATCGAAGTGGTTCGTCACGCCGCCCGACGTCGAGGCCGTTACGTTGCCGCGGCCGAGATAGGAACCGTGGTAGGTGGCGGAATCATGAAACGTGATGCCGGGCGCCGGGAGAAGCGGCGGCTGGGAGTTGAGTTCCGTGTCGTACTGATCGTAGGTGTTGGCGGCCATCTGCGCGCCGTCCACCGAGGCGGTGAGCAGGCGGTTGCGGATGTAGCCAATGGGACTCAAGTACGTCATCGTCTGGGTGCGCTTGACGGTGGTGAGGTCGGTGAAGCCGTAGACCTTCTGTTCGGTGAGGTTGCCGTGGGCGTCGATGACTTGCGTGGTTTTCGACTGGATGCCGTCTTGCGTGGTTATGACCGAGTTGATGTAGGGATTGCCGGAAGAGTTGGTGGTCCAGGTGTAATCGCGGACGAGGAGTTCGGAGTACGGGGAGACTTGGTACTGTTTGTACTGGCTGACTAAGCCGGTATTACCGCCTGCTGACGCGCCAAAGTACCAGATCTTACTGGCGTTGGAGCCGCTGCTGTCGTCGACTCGCCCCCAGGAGTGATACGAGCGCGCGGCATCGCCGGACCAGTCGTGCTGGAAGGAGTGAGTGGAGAAGGAGGAGCCAGTCGAGGTGAGCTGAAGTTGCCGCGACTGGATTTCACGGTAGGTGATGTTGCCGGTGTAGGTGAAGCCGGTGAAGTTCCAGGTGAG
>JADZCI010000001.1 GCA_020851655.1 Bryobacterales bacterium | reverse complement strand
GATTGCACCAGTGGGCTCCGACGCTGAACCGCGATCTGCCAGAAGTCCTTGTCGAGCGTCAGCAGGATGCGCGCTTCGGACTCCGCCATGTCCAGCAAGGCGTCGTCCTTTGCCCCCGTGAGATCCGTGCGGGCCCACAGGACGTCGTGGCCCTCGGCTCGAAGTGTCTCTATGATCGGCTTTGGAAAGTTCTCATCTGCGAGGAGGCGCATTTACGCTGGAATCGGGAACGCCTTGTATTCGTGGGCCAAGTAGCTTGCGTAGGCCAAGCAGGCGAGGATGTCTTCTCGCGTCAGTCCGGGGTAGTTGGCGAGGATCTCGCTTTCCGACTGGCCAGCCGCCAGGAGTTCCAGGATGAGTTCGACGGCGAGACGTGTCCCGCGGATCACCGGCTTGCCAGCCAGGACCTCGGGGTCGAGGACTATGCGCTCCGTAGGCAGCATAGCCACAGTCTACCGTGTCCCTGGCCGGTTCGGCGGCTGCCTTTCAGTCAGTACGGCGGCGACCAGGTTGGTCGTCGCGGCCGGCGAAAAATCACTTTTCAAGACAACAACTGCTTGGCGATGGTGGACATCTGCATGTTGCTGGTGCCTTCGTAGATGCGCCCGATCTTGGCGTCCCGATACAGCTTTTCGACCGGGTAGTCCTTGGTGAAGCCCACGCCGCCCAGGATTTCTACCGCGCGCGACGCCACGTTTTCGGCGATTTGCGAGGCATGATATTTCGCCATCGCCGCTTCGGTCAGGAAAGGCGCTCCGGCCTGGCGCAGGCGCGCCGCGTTGTAGACGAGCAGGCGCGCGGACTCGACGTCGGTGGCCATCCGCGCCAGATCGAATTGCACGCCCTGGAATTCCGCAATCGCCTTGCCGAACTGCTTGCGCTGCCGGGCATACGCAATCGCATGGTCGAGCGCGGCATGCGCCAATCCGGTCATCTGCGCGCCAATGCCGATGCGCCCTTCGTTGAGCGTCTCGATCGCGATCTTGTAACCTTTGCCCGGCTCGCCCAGCACGTTCTCTTTGGGCACACGGCAGTTGTCGAGGATCAACTCGCACGTGGACGAGGCGCGAATCCCGAGTTTCTCCTCCCGGCGGCCGACGGCGAACCCCGGCATGCCGCGCTCGACCAGGAAACAGGTGATCCCACGATAGCCGGCTTGCGGATTGATGGTAGCGAAGAGAAGGAAAAGGCCGGCTTCGGCGGCATTGGTGATCCAGAGCTTGCGCCCGTTAAGGGCCCACGCGCCGTCAACCTCCTTGGCCTGTGTGGCGAGCGCGAACGCGTCCGACCCGGAACCCGCCTCCGAGAGAGCGTAGGAGGCGGTCATCGCCGAGGACAGCCCGGGCAAGTACTTCTTCTTCTGCTCCGGATTGCCCCAGCGCAGCAGCGCGTTGTTGACGAGCGTGTTCTGGACATCGACGATGACGGATGCCGAAGGGTCCACCGCGGCGAGTTCCTCGATGGCCAGAATCGCTTGAAAGAACGTTCCGCCTTGCCCGCCGTACTCTTCGGGGATCTCGATGCCCATCAAGCCGAGGTCGAAGAGTTGCTTGAGCAGGTCCTGGCGGAAGGCGTGCTGCTCGTCCATTTCACGGACGTGCGGGGCGATCCTTTCCCGGGCAAAGCGCCGGACGGTGTCCCGGAACATCTTTTCTTCGTCGCTCAGAACCGTGAGCGGGCGCACGGCAGGCTCGGCCACAGCGTTCAACATGCCATGATTATCCCATGGCCTTTGAGAGTATCCGGGAACTGGCGAGCGCGCTGCGCGCTCGCAAAATCTCGGCGGTGGAACTGGCGGAGCGCGCGCTGGCGGCGGCCGAGCGGCTGCAACCGGCGCTGAATGCGTTTGTCACGCTCACGCCGGAAATCGCTCTCGCCCAGGCGCGCCGCGCCGACCAGGAACTGCGCGCCGGCAGGGATCGCGGCCCGCTGCACGGGATTCCGGTTGGCCACAAAGACCTGTTTTGCACCAAGGGCGTGCGAACCACGTGCGGGTCCAAGATCTGGCGGGAGTTCGTTCCGGACTACAACGCGACGGTGGTCCAGAGACTGGAAGACGCCGGCATGGTCCTGATCGGCAAGACGGGCTTGCACGAGTGCGCCTACGGAATCACGTCCACGAACCCACATTTCGGCGCCGTTCGCAACCCGTGGGACACGGAGCGCATTCCGGGGGGATCGAGCGGCGGTTCCGGGGCGGCTGTCGCCGCCGGGATTCTACCGATGGCGACCGGAACCGATACGGGAGGGTCGATCCGGATCCCCGCTTCGTTCTGTGGCATTGTGGGCCTGAAACCCACTTTTGGACGAGTGAGCAAGTACGGCGTGATTGACCTGGCTTACACGCTCGACCACATCGGTCCTATGACGCGGAACGTGCGGGATGCCGCGCTCTGTCTCGACGTCATGGCGGGCCACGACCCACTTGATCCTTACTCGTCAACCCGGCCGGTGGAGCCCTTTCTGCCACCCGGCAGCCTTGATTTGAAATCAGTCCGGCTGGGAGTTCCGGACGCCTATTTCTTCGAGCGCCTCGATCCCGAGGTGGAAGCGGCTGTGCGCCGCGTCTGCTCGCTGGCCGAACGCCTGGGAGCGGCGGTGGAGGAGTTGACGTTGCCGGACATGGCGGCGGTAACCGCCACCGCATTGACGATTCAACTTCCCGAGGCTGCCGCGGTGCACGAACCGCACAAGGAGCGGGCGGCCGATTACGGCGCCGACGTGTGGGCGAATCTCGAACGCGGACGGGCGATATCGACAGGCGAGTATGTGAACGCCCAACATGCGATGCGGCGCTACCGCCGCGAATTTTGCGCCGCGTTTGCGGACTACGATGCGCTGATCGTTCCGGCCACTCCAACGCCGGCGCCGAAGATCGGGCAAACCACGCTCGACATTAGCGGCGAGACGGTGAACACCCGAATGGCGACAACCAGCCTGGTGCGAGCGATCAATGCGCTGGGATTGCCGGCTCTCGCCCTTCCGTGCGGGCTCAGCGCGTCCGGCCTGCCGCTCTCCTGCCAGATCGTTGGTCATGCCTGGGAGGGCGCGATGGTCCTGCGCATCGCCGCCGCGCTGGAGGACGCGCGCGGCGCACTCCCCGTTCCTCCTGTCCGGGTGGGCGAACCAGCGGCTTCAGGCGGCCTTGTGGCCTAGCGCCTCGTCCATCGTCGCGTAGAAGGCTTCGAGATCTTTCGGGCGCGTGTGAATGTGCGTAGAGATGCGCAGGCGTTCCGAACCATAGATCCAGATCTTGCGTTTGGCAGCCAGTTCCCACAGCGGCTTGGCGTTGGCGCCCCGGAAGCTGATGGTCACAAGCGAACCGTAGAGCCGGTCGTCTTCAGAGGAAAGGATCTCCAGCCACGGCCGCGATTTGGCCATCGAGTAGTTCAGCTTCGCCAGCGAGTGAATCCGGTTATAGATGCGTTCCGGGCCAATCGACTTCATGAACTGAAGGCCCGCCATCATGCCCACCATGATGGCCTTGTTGTTGGTGCCGACCTTCATGAATCGCGCCGCCTTCAGCGCCTTATCGTCCCAACCGCCGGTAACGATGGTGGGCCACAGGCGGTCGAGGTTTTCTTCGCGGATATAGAGAATTCCGCAACCGGCGGGCGCAAACATCCATTTGTGCGGACTGCCGGCGTAGTAATCACAATTGAATTCGCTCAAGTTGAGCGCGATTTGACCGTTCATGTGCGCGCCGTCCACCACGCAGATGACGCCTTTGGCGCGCGCCGCGTCGCAGATCTGGCGCACGGGCATAATGACGCCGGTGGGCGACAGAATGCCGCTGAAAAAGAGGACTTTGGTTTTCGGGCCGATGGCGGACACCATGATCTCGGCAAGCTGGTCCCAGCTCTTGGGCGGATGCGGGATCGGAACCTCGCGCACGACGATGCCGTCGCGTTGCGCGCGCCGGTGCCAGCCCGCTTTACCGCTGGGATGCTCCTGGTCCGTCATCACGACCTCGTCGCCCGCCTTCAGGTCGAGTCCGGCGGAGATCATGCTCAGCCCCTCGGTGGCGTTGTGGGTGATGGCGAGTTCGTCCTTCTTGCAGCCCAGAAACGCCGATAACGTTGCGCGTTCTTCGTCGAGCGTTTCATAGCCCCACCGCGGGTACTCATCCATCAGCAGTCCGGCGCCGCGGGAAAGATAGTCCGTCACGGCGTCCAGCACGGGGCGTGGGGCCACGCCCAGGCTGCCGTTGTTGAGAAACGCCCGCCAGTCAGGCAACAGGAACTGTTCTTCGCGAATGCGTTTCCAATACTCCTCGGCGTTGGTGTCGAGCAGTGAACTGTCCGGCAGGGCCTTCGCCGCCTTGAGACTAGGCGCCAAACCAAAGAGCGCGGCGGCCGCGGTCCGATGAAGCAGGTTGCGACGGTTCATATCTTTCCAACAGGATAGCCCCTTTCGACGCGGGCCCGATGCGCCGGACATGCTTTCGATATCATGGCGGCCATGAACCGGCGGCAGTTTGTGGCATCGATGTTGGCAAGTCCCCTGGCGCGACTCTGGGCGCAGAGCGGCGCTTCGGCGAAGATTGTCAAGGTAGAAACCATACACTGGCCTTCGCGGGACTCGGCGGTGTTTTGGCCGCACTGGGTCTGGTTGCGCCTGACGACCGAGCAAGGCCTGACCGCGGTGGGCGAGACCTATCCCCGCAATTCCGTGGAGGCGGAAGTCATCCACTCGCAGTTTGCCGGGATGCTGATGAAGCGTGATCCCGGCGATATCGAACGGTTCTGGGCCGACCTGTACCACACGCTCGATTTCCAGGTTGCCGGCGGCGCGGAGATGCGCGTGTTGAGCGCCATCGATCTCGCCTTGTGGGACCTGTTGGGCAAGTCGCTCAATGCGCCTGTGTGGCGTCTGCTGGGTGGGCGGTCCAATCCCCGTGTCCGGCTCTACAACACGTGCTTCCCGTACAAGTACGATTTTCGGACGGAACCGGAGAAGATCATGAAGGAGGTTCTTGAAAGCCACGGCGTGCGGCACATCAAGATCTGGCCGTTCGACGGCGCGGCAATACGCAACGGCAGGCAATTTGTCACGCAAAGCGACCTGGAAGAAGCGTTGATGCCGTTTCGCAAGCTGCGCGACCAGTTTGGCGACAAGATCGAAATTCTGGTGGAGTTCCACTCCAACTGGAACCTGACTTCGGCGATTCGCATCGCCAAAGCGCTGGAACCATTCAAGCCGATGTGGCTTGAAGACATGCTGCTGCCCGGGAACTTCCACCAATACCGGGAACTGGCCGAATCCACGAGCCTGCCGCTGACCATTGGCGAGCGCATGGCCGGCAAACTGCAATTCCAGTCTCTGCTGGAGTCAGGCGCGGCCAAGTACGTGATGTTCGACGTGTGCTGGTGCGGCGGGGTGACCGAGGCCCGCAAGATCACCGCCATGGCGGACAGCTATCAACTTCCCTTTGCGCCTCACACGGCGGGCGGCCCGCTCCTGTTCTATGCTTCGACGCACGTTTCCACGGCCATGCCCAACTGCGCGATTCAGGAAAGCTGCCAGCGCTTCTACGAGCACGATTGGCCGGAGATGCTGGAAGAACCGTTGAAGCCGTCGCAGGGCACGATCGCCGCGCCGGCGGCGCCGGGGTTCGGCATGAGGATCAAGCCCGAAGTCTGGAAGCACCAGAATGCGGTCGTCCGCGTGACGGCGGCCTGACGTCAGCGCCCGGGCAGCCAGGGAAACCAGCGCGCCCAGGGTGAAGGCGCCTGGTCGAAGCCTTCGAGCATCCAGATGTCGTAGGGCAACCTCAACACGGCGGTAAGGATCCGCCCGCCTTGAGGGTGGACCGAGAGGCCCGCGATATTGGTGGTGGCTGGCGGCAAGTCGACGGCTGTGAGCAGGCGTTCCTGGCCGCTGCGCAGGTCGATTTCGTAGAGTTCCCACTCGCGCGAGGCTGCGCTGGAATTCCTTACGATGCCGATCAGGCGGCGCCCGTCCCGGGAAACGCCATAGGCGCCGAAGCGGCGCCGGGTTAACACGCGCGACGCCCGGTCGCCGGCATCGACAATCGACAACCCTTCGGGAGAGGGGTATACGATCCCGCCCGGCGTCCAATGGACGGTCAGGTAGCTGCCCGCGAGGCTGACGCGGGCATTGGCGAACACGACCGCTCTTTCGGGCGAACCTGGCTGGACCTTGGCCAGTTCCGGTTTGGCGCCGCGCCTCAGGAGCGCGAGCCACTGGCCGTCCGGCGCCCATGCCGGTGCGCCGGAATCATGGCTGCCCTGATCGGCGGGAACCGCGCGGCCGCCCGAGGCATGGCTGATATAGACGCGCTCGGCCGACGCGGTGGTGGCCACGAAAGCGATTCTGTCGCCTTCAGGCGACCAGCGTGGCTGGGCGAAATACTCGACGCCGGCGGGCAGCCCCTCGGTCCGTGTCGAAATAATCCCGCGGGTGGCGCCATCCAACGCGGAACGCTCGTTCAGCGCGGTGGTTCCGCCGGCGTTGGTCGAAAAGACGTAGCGGTCTTCGCGAGGGTGCCAGTCCGGAAAGTATTGGATGCCGGCACGCGCAAGCAGCGGATGGACGCTGCCGTCCTTCAAGGAGATATCCAGCAGATCCCATTCCAGCAGCGCGCTGCTCATGGCGATGCGCCGGCCGTCGGGAGCGACCGAAGGCCCGATCATCAGCACCGGACTGCTGAAGATGGTACGCCGGCGGCTGGACTTCAGATCGTGCGCGATCAGCATGGTGTTGTCGTTCGAATCGATCTGTGTAAAGATCAACCGCCGATTGTCCGGGAACCAGCCGAAGTTGCGGAAGCCTGTGCCCGACAACCCGGTCACAGCCTCCACCGCGGTACCCGAGGGAAATGGAATCGTCCAAAACGACCACCGGCGCGGCGCCTGGCCCGTTTGCGCGAAAACGGCCAAGGTGGACCCGTCCGGAGAAAAGCGAACCGCGTGGACCGTAGCATCCGTTGGGAAGCCGGGATTTGTGTATGGCCGCGCCTCACCATCCAATTCGCCCAAGTGCAGCTTTCCGGCACGCGCAAAGGCGACGGCCTTGCCGTCATTCCGGACGCTGAAGACGCCTGCGTTTCTGACCACGGCGCGGGGCGTTCCGCCGGATGCCGACACTGCGTAGATATCTGGTCCGGACGCAAAGTAGATGAGCGCGCCGTCGGCCGACCAGGAGGGCCACAGGCACGAAGCGGGCATTCTGGTGATCTGGGCGGCCGTGGAACTTCCGGCGGTTTTCGCAAATATCTGATACACGCCATGCACGAGTGCGCCGTAAGCCAACGACTTTCCGTCAGGGGACCAGTCCGGGGTGACTTCAACCAAGTCCTCGCGCGAGATGGGAGAGAACCGGTAGGCGGCCATGTCGGCTTCAACCGGGGGGAAGAAGAGCGCCGCGCCGATGACGAGGCCAGCGATGGCCAGGACGAAGGCGCCCCATATCCACGGCGGCCGCCTCCGCGGGCGTTCCACAGTCGCGGCCACCGCCGAGGATGACATTTCCGCCAGGTGATCGCGCAAATGGCGGAGGTCGTGATGCAGGTCCAGGGTCGACGCAAAGCGCTCTCCGGGAGACTTGGCCAGCAACCGCTCAATGATCCAACGGAGCGCCGGAGGAACCACGCCTTCGAGCGGCGGCGCCTCTTCCCGCAGGATCGCGGTGAGCGTCTCCGGTACGGTGTCGCGACGGAACAGGCGCCTGCCCGTGGCCATTTCGTGCAGGATCACACCCAGCGAAAACTGGTCGGAACGGAAGTCCACCGGATCGCCGCCCGCCTGCTCCGGGCTCATGTAGCTGGTGGTGCCCAGGACGATTCCGGGCTGCGTCCGGGTCTGGTCGTCCAGGCCGGCGCCGCTCATCTTGGCGAGACCGAAGTCGAGCAGTTTGACGCGCCCCTCGCGGCTGAACATGATGTTCTCCGGTTTCAGATCGCGGTGGGTAATACCCGCGGCGTGAGCGGCGGCCAGCCCGTCGGCGATCTGCACGGCGATCTCGACCAGGCGTTTGACCGGAACGGGTCCGCGTCCAGTGAGCGCGCGCAGGGTCTCACCTTCGAGCAGTTCGGAGACCAGATACGGCCGTCCCTCCGCGTCTCCCACGTCGAAAACGGTGAGGATGTTGGGATGGTTGAGCGCGCTGATGGTGCGTGCTTCGCTCCGGAACCGCGCCAGCCGGTCCGCCGAGCCGAGCGCGTCCGTGTGCAGGACCTTGACCGCCACGTCGCGCTCCAGGCGCGGGTCGCGGGCTCGATACACTTCGCCCATGCCGCCGGCGCCCAGGCGGGCTGTGATGCGATAGGGTCCGATTTGCGCTGCGATCCCAGGCTGCAAAATCGATGGCTCCACCGCATTCTACACCGCCGCTATTGAGCGCGAGGACGCTTGACACTTGTTTCAAGTCCGCCTTACGATGCGGTTTGGCTCATCGGGAACAGTTCAGTCCTGGTTAGACGGGAGGGCTTGGTTGATGAGGTCTGCCGCACGGGCCGCATTTGTGGCCGTCACCGCGCTGTCCGCGTTTGCTCAAGCGCCGGCAGGAGGCATCGCTGGCGTGGTCAGCGATCCCAGCGGAGCCGTTATCGTGAACGCCACGATCACCGCTGTCGAAAAGACAACGGGCCTCAAAAGGACGGCGGAAACCGGTGAGGATGGCGTCTACACCATTCCCGCCCTGCCCGCCGGGACATTCTCGGTGCGAGCCGAGATGGCCGGATTCCGCAATACGGTGCGGGATGCGGTGGTGCAGACGGGCGCCGAAACGAGGGTGGACTTCACCATGGAGGTCGGCTCCACGTCGGAAACGATCACAGTGGAAGCGGCGGCTGCGCAGATCACTTATGAAAGTTATCGCGTGGATGGAGTCATCAACCGGCAGCAGATCCAGAGCCTGCCGCTGAACGGCAGAAACTTCCTCCAGCTTGCGGTGCTCGAGCCGGGCGTGACGGTGAGCGTCGACAATCTGGGCCAGTACAACAAGCAGTTCAATGTCTCGGTTCTGGGTTCGTCCGGGGACCGCACGCGGGTGACAGTGGATGGCTCCAACGTCAGCGACTTCATCAATGGTGGCACGGCGCAGAATTTCTCGCAGGAAGTGGTGCAGGAGTTTCAGCTTTCCTCGGTCAACTTCGACCTGTCGACGGGCACAACGGCGGCCGGCGCGGTGAACATCGTGACACGCACGGGCGGCAACGACTTCCACGGCAGCGGCTACTTCTTTTTCCGGGACCACAACATGGCCGCCTATCCCGGGCTCAGACGCGACCCGCGGAACCCCGATCCGTTCTTTGCCCGCCGCCAGTCAGGCGCCTGGATCGGCGGCCCCATCAAGAAAGACCGGACCTTCTTCTTCTACAACATCGAGCACAACAACCAGGATGGCGTGTTCAACGTCCAGCCCAACTCGGCCGATTTCGCACAGTTCGGCGGCATTTTTCCGTCCGATTACACCGCCACGCAACACAGTGTCCGGCTGGACCACCGGATCAGCGCGAACAACCAGGCGTTTTTGCGCTACAGCCATGACGGCAACAACGGGTTCAGCCCGCGCAACGCCGCGGCGCTGCCCTCCAACTGGGTTCAGAACAAGAACTGGGCGGACCAGGCCAGCCTTGGGCTGACCACCACCGCCGGCGCGAAATTCGTGAATGACCTGCGCCTGGCGTTCACTTACTGGTCAAACAAAAACATCACGGCGCCGCCCGATAAGTGCGCCGGGGGCGCCTGCATCGGGCTCGGTATGCCGCAAATCGAGGTGGTGGGCACCGGCTTCATCATCGGCAACACGACAAATGCGCCGCAGAGCCGGGCGCTGCGGCGGTACAGCATCTTCAATACCAGCAACTGGCAGCAAGGCGCGCACCGCATGAAGTTCGGCTCCGAGATCGAGCTCCAGATCGGCCGGGGCACGTTTGCGTTTCTCGAGCCGGCGGCGATGGTTCTCTACTCGCCCGATATCGTCCGCTCTTACAACGCGCAGCTTCCTCCAGCGTTGCGTCTGCCACTGCCTGCCCAGTTCAAGACGATCCAAGACGTGCTGGCGCTTCCTCTGGTTGGGTTTCAGACGGGCATCGGCGAAGTGATTCAGCCGCCGCGCTGGAACGCGGGCAATGCCGACCACAACTATCGCATTCGCTTTTTCTGGCAGGACACCTATCGCATCGCGCCCCGCCTGACGCTGAACTTCGGCCTGGCGTACAACCTCGAGACCAACGTCCTCAACCACGATTTACCCAAGCCCGAGTATTTGCGCCCGATCTTTGGATACGCCTTGAATCCCTCCAACGTGGATCGCGCCAACTGGTCGCCCGCTCTGGGCTTTGCCTGGCAGCCCACCAAGGACCAGAAGACGGTGGTGCAGGCGGGCTTCGGCATCTACTACGACACGCAGCCGCTCGAGCTCCGGCTGATTGAGCGCGGGGTGCTGGGACCGCGCGGCAACGGACGGTTCCCGATTCCGGGGTCGATCGTGCCCAACCCGGTGCCCGGGATCCCCGGTGTTCCGCCGGGCACGCCGATCAATTTCCCCAACAATCCGACATTCTTCAGCGGCGCGATCCTGATGCAGATTCTCAACCCGGTGCGGCAGGCGCTGCGCGTGCAGCTTGGGCCGCCCGACAATACCGACCTGACGCTGCGCAACATTAACACGTTCAAGTCGGGCTCGGAGATCTTCGATCCGAATTTCCAGCTTCCGCAGGCGTATCATTTCAACGCCGGCGTGCAGCGGGAGATCGCGCGCGATCTCGTGGTGCGGGTCGATTTTGTCAACCGCCAAAGCATCAAGGAACTGATGCGCAACGTCGACTACAACCACTGGAACAGCGTGACGGTTGGCCCGCGCATACGGCCCTGCCGCGGCGCGGCCGAGCAATCCAACCCGCTGACCAATTGCGCGGTGGACGAGGTGGCGGTTCACACCTCGAGCGGGCGGTCTTACTACCGGGGCATGCTGGTCAAGGTGGACAAGCGCTATTCGCGGCGGTTCATGCTCACCGGGGGCTATTCGCTGCAATGGCGCGGAGGCTGGAACGGAATTATCGACAAGGACGACTGGTTCGCCTCATGGGGGCCGCAAGGGCCGCGGAACATTTTCAACGTCTCCGGCGTGTTCGACCTGCCGTGGAATTTCCAGCTGTCCTTCATCTCGGTGTTTTCCGGCCGCTCGCCGTTCATGCCGGTCATTCCGGGAATCGATTTGAAGGGTTCCGGCGTCGGTTCCACTCCTCTGCCCGGCGTGCCGTACAACGCGTTCAACGTCAGCCTGAGCGAGAGCGACCTGCCCAAGTACGTCGATGCCTTCAACCAGCAATATGCGGGCAAGGTGACGCCGCGCGGGCAGCCGATTCCCGCGATTACGCTTCCACGCACGTACCAGATGGGCGACGTGTTTACCTCGCAGGACGTACGCGTCACCAAGGCGTTTACGTGGCGCGAACGCTACCGGGTGGACGTGTTCGGCGAGGTGTTTAACCTGTTCAATACCGCCAATGTCGGCGGCTTTTCCAGCAACCTGCGCGACGCCGCATTCGGCCAGGCGAGCACGCGCACCAGCCAGGTGTTCGGCTCCGGCGGTCCGCGGGCGTTTCAGGTGGGCAGCCGCTTCACTTTTTAGCGAGGCCGTCACGCCCTAACGTCGCCAGGGCCGATGACCCTTGCCGTCGCTTGACAGGAACTTCGCACGGAAAATCGATTTCCTTCTGAATCAGCGAGGTAGAGGGAAATTCGCATGTCGGCAGATTCGCATCTATTGCAAAGGACGGATTTGGGAGTAGACTTGCACTTAGGTGAAGGCAAGTAGCGGATTGGGCCGGCTTTCCAAGCTCGCGCTGCGCCAGCGTAAGCAGGGCCTGGCAAAGCTCCTGCCGCCGGTGACGGAGATTCTCCGCGGCTCTCTGATCGAGCGCTATGTGACCTGCGGAAATCCCGCCTGCAAGTGCGCACGCGGGGAGCGACACGGGCCGATGTGGTACCTCACCGTCACCCTGGGACCAGGCCGCACAACCGGCGGCATCATCGGCGCCGAACATGTCGAGCGGGTTCGCACCTGGATTGAGAACTACCATACGCTGAAAGACCACCTGGAGAAGATCTCCGAAATCAATCGCGAGTTGTTGCGGCGGGACCGCAAGCAGGAGCGCAAGCAATAGAGGCTTCAAGCCAAGGAGGGCGGATAGAGTTGTTGCCGCATTCTTGCATTCATGAGAAGGCAAGACAACCCAACCCATGAGATCCCGTCCTTTGCGCGGTATCTCAATCAGGTCTTCGGATTTCGCGCCGCCGCCGGACAACTGACCGATGCCCGGCAAGATCCGGACATCTCTCCCCAATCCGTCTTCCTGGCCGCTTTCTACGGTTTTGTCTTCCGGCTGCCCAGCTTTCAGCAACTGGAGTCGGATCTGGCTCAACCCCAGTTGCAACGATGGGTCGGCAGCGAGCGAGGGTTTGGCGATGACGTGCTGCGCTATAGCCTTTGCGGCTTCGATGTGTCCGGCCTGGAGCAAGTGTTGGTCCAGGTCAATCGAACCCTGAAGCGGGGTAAGGCGTTGGATGAGGGCCGCGTGCAGGGGCGCATCGTTGCCGCCCTGGATGGCGTCGAGGTATTGTCCAGCTACAGCCGGTGTTGCGACTCCTGCTTGGAACGTCGCGTTTCCTGCCGCAAGGGAGGCGTGAAAGTCGAACAGGTGCAGTACTACCATCGCGCCGTCGGCTGCCAGATCGTCAACAGCCCGGTCAAGCCTTTTCTGGCGATCGAGTGGCTGCAACCCGGAGAGGGCGAGGAGACCGCCGCACTGCGCTTGCTCAACCGGATCGGCGATCTTTACGGCAGCCGTTTCTTTGACATCCTCCTGCTGGATGCCCTCTACGCCCAAGCTCCAGTCCTCCAACTGGCAGAACAGATCGGTTGGGATCTGGTGATCAGCTTGAAACAGAATCTGCCTGATTTGTATCGGTCGGCGATTCGGCTGTTCGCCCGCCGTGAGCCCGATTCCTCCTTCACCGACAAGCACGACGGCAAAACCTATGAAGTTCACCTCTGGGACACGCCGGGGCTACCTTTTTCCGGTGATGACCCGCGCCCGGTCCGGGTTGTTCGCTCGGAAGAAACGCTGACCGAGAATCATTACCGCCAGCGGCGCCTGCAGCCGGAAACCACCTCCCACGAATGGCTCTGGATCACCACCCTCGATTCGAGCGTGTTTTCCGCCAAGCAAGTACGCCAACTCGGCCATGACCGCTGGAAACTGGAAAACAACGGCTGGAACGACCTGACTCAGAACTGGGCCTTCAAGCACGGCTATCTACACGCTTGCCGGCATCGTCCCTCAACTCGTTCTGCCGACGGCGGGCGCCAACTCATCCCCAACCGTGGACTGCCTGCGGTCACCCTCATCCTCTTACTGGCGTTCACCCTCTGCGCCGCCTTCACGCTACGCCACTCCAAGCTTTTTCGGCGCTATCGGCTGACCGCCCTTACGGTGGCCCACCAACTTCGGCGCTCTTTGTCCAAGCTCCCGCCAACCATCCGCGCTCCCGATTCCTCATAACCCGCCGGTGGTTCACCCAGGCTGATTCCATCTTTTTCGCCGATCTCCCAAACGGCGAATGCCCTTCTATTCTTTGCCGGCAGCATCCGGCTGTCGCCCGATCCCAAGCCAACGGAATTTCACGCCTCTGGCCTGCCTCCCGACTTCAAATCGTGCTCCGCGAATCTCGGCTGGGGCCTTCCATCCGAGTTCTCATGCCTTTCCCGACAGTTGCAGGCGGTTGTGCGAAGTTCCTGTACGTGGCCCGGCGGCTGTGCTTTTCCCACTCCGGCGTATGTTACACTCACACTCCTGAAACGGACAAAGCCTGTTGCTGGAACGCCTTGAAAGTCTATGGCGGCGCTGGGTGGAGATTCGCCCCGG